>NZ_WASP01000017.1:26336-176409 GCF_009712225.1 Desulfovibrio sp.
GGCCGCGGCGGCCGGCGGGGGCGCGGCGCCTCCCGCGCGCGGGGGGGGGCGGGGCCACTGCCCGCGCAGACCCCATTACGGAGCCAGTAAATGCTCACCGCCAAAGAAATACGCCGCCGCTACCTCGAATTTTTTCACCGCCACCAGCACGAAATTGTGGAATCCGGCCCCATCATTCCGCCCAACGACCCCACCCTACTGTTCACCAACGCGGGCATGGTGCAGTTTAAAAAGCTGTTTCTGGGCGAAGAAAAACGCGCATACAGCCGCGCCACAACCTGTCAGAAGTGCCTGCGCGTTTCGGGCAAGCACAACGATCTCGAAAACGTGGGCCGCACCGCGCGCCACCACACGTTTTTTGAAATGCTGGGCAACTTTTCGTTTGGCGACTATTTCAAGCGCGAGGCCATCACCTGGGCATGGGAATTTGTGACGGGCGAGCTTGAACTGCCCAAGGAAAAGCTTTGGGTCACCGTGTTCCGCGATGACGACGAAGCCGCCGCCATCTGGGCCGAAGTTGCCGGGCTGCCCGCCGACCGCATTGTGCGCATGGGCGAAAAGGACAACTTCTGGACCATGGGCGATACCGGTCCCTGCGGCCCCTGCTCCGAAATCTACGTTGATCAGGGCGAAGACATGTCTTGCGGCCCCGACTGCGGCATTGGCAAGTGCGACTGCGACCGTTTCCTCGAAATCTGGAACCTTGTGTTCACGCAGTTTGACCAGTCTGCCGACGGCACGCGCGTGGCCCTGGCCAATCCCAACATCGATACGGGCATGGGCCTTGAACGCATGGCCGCCGTTGCCCAGGGCAAACGCTCCAACTTCGACTGCGACCTGTTTCAGGAAATCATCCAGTATGCTGCTTCGCTGGCAAATGTGAGCTACAGCTTCAGCGCTCCCGACACCAACGATGTGGATACGGCCCTGCGCGTCATTGCCGACCACAGCCGTTCCGCCGCCTTTCTTGTGGCGGGCGGGGTGCTGCCCTCCAACGAGGGACGAGGCTACGTGCTGCGCCGCCTTATCCGCCGCGCACTGCGTTTTGCCACGCTCATGGGCGTCAACGAGCCCTTCATGCACAAGGTAGCCCGCAAGGTCACCGAAGTCATGGGCGACGCCTACCCCGAGCTGACCGAACACGCCGACTTTATCGCCCGCGCGGTGCACGAGGAAGAACAGCGCTTCTCCCTCACCCTGCAAAAGGGCCTGGAACTGCTGGACGAAGAACTGGCAGCCCTCAAGGCCGCCGGTAAAACGCAGATTCCCGGCGAATTCTGCTTCAAGCTGTATGATACCTACGGCTTCCCGCTTGATATCGTTACCGACGTGGCTGAAAAACGCGGCTTTACCGCCGACAGCGCGGGTTTTGAAAAACACATGGCCGAGCAGCGCAAGCGTGCCCGCGAGCACCAGAAAAAAGGCGGACTGCTGGGTCAGGCAGACAGCGCAAACGTCTTCAAGCCCCTGCTGGACGCAGGCGTGAGCAGCACCTTTGTGGGCTATGAACGCCTTACCGACAAGAGCCAGATCACCCTGCTGCTCAACGGTGCGGGCGAACAGGTCAACGACCTTGGCGAAGGCGATACCGGCTACGCCATCACCGCCACCACGCCTTTTTACGGCGAGGGCGGCGGTCAGGCTGGCGACATGGGCACACTGGCGAGCCTCACGGGCGAGGCCAGGGTGGTCACCACACACAAGCCTGCGCCCACCCTGCTGGTGCACGAGATTGAAGTGACCAAGGGCGAACTGCACAAGGGCGGCGAAGCCACCCTGAAGGTTGACGCCGACCAGCGCAAATCCACCGCCCGCAATCACACCTGCACCCACCTGCTGCACGCCGCCCTGCGCCGAGCGCTGGGTTCGCATGTCAAGCAGGCCGGTTCGCTGGTTGACCCGCACCGTTTGCGCTTTGACTTTTCGCATATTGCCGCCCTCACGCCTGAAGAGCTGGCCGCTGTGGAGCGCGACGTAAACCGCGCCATCATGGCCGACCTGCCCGTCACCGCCAGGGAAATGCCCGTGGCCGAAGCCATGGCCAGCGGCGCTATGGCCCTGTTTGGCGAAAAATATGGCGATATTGTGCGCGTGCTCACAGTTTCTGGCGCGGAAAAGAGCGACCCTGAATCAGTGGAACTGTGCGGCGGCACGCACCTTGAACGCACTGGTGAGGCCGGAGCCTTCATGATCGTGTCTGAAAGCGGCGTGGCCGCTGGTACGCGGCGCATCGAAGCCGTAACCGGCTGGAATGCCTATGCCCAGGCCGTGGAGCAGCGTGCAGAACTGGCCGCTCTTGCCGGTCAGCTCAAGGCCCGCTCCGGCCAGCTGGCCGAGCGCGTGACCGCTCTGCAAAACGATGTTAAAAAGCTGCGCAAGGCCTCTGAAAAGGCCGCAGCCGCGCCTGTGACCGGGGCCGACCTGGCCGCCCGCGCTCAGGAAGTAAATGGCGTGCGCGTTCTGGCCGCCAAGCTGGATAATGTTCCCGTCAAAGCCCTGCGCGAAATCATGGACGACGTGCGTTCGCGCCTTTCTGAAAATGCCGTAGCCTGCCTGGCCACGGCAGAAGACGGCAAAGTTGGGCTTTTGCTGTATGTTTCCAAAGACCTGCACGGCAAATTCACTGCTCCCGCCCTCATCAAGGACGTGGCCGCCCCCTGCGGCGGTTCTGGCGGCGGCAGACCCGACATGGCACAGGCGGGCGGCACAAAGGCCGAAGGAATTGACGAGGCCTTTGCCGTGCTGAAACAACGCATCGAACAATAAGGATCAAGCCATGATAGGCATTTCCAAACTGTATTGCGGACAGGTCGAGCCCTCGGACGCCCTGCGTTACGGACGCGAATCTGGCAAGTTGCCCTCGCACCTGCTGCAGTTCTCCAAAGACAAAAAGCCCGTTGTGGTCTGGAACATGACCCAGCGCTGCAACCTCAAGTGCGTGCACTGCTACGCCCACGCCATCGAAGTGGACGGCTCGGACGACATCAACACCGAACAGGCCAAGACCATGATCAACGATCTGGCCGCCTACGGTGCGCCGGTCATGCTGTTCTCTGGCGGCGAACCGCTGGTGCGCAAGGATCTGGTCGAGCTTGCCAGCCACGCCACCTCCCGTGGCATGCGCGCGGTTATTTCTACCAACGGCACGCTCATCACCAAGGAAAAAGCCCGCGAACTCAAGGAAGTGGGCCTTTCCTACGTGGGTATTTCTCTGGACGGCATGGAAGCCGTGCACGACAAGTTCCGCGCTGTGCCCGGGGCTTTCAAAAAAGCTCTTGAGGGCATTGCCAACTGTCAGGCCGAAGGCCTCAAGGTGGGCCTGCGCTTTACCATCAACAAGCGCAACGTGGCTGAAATCCCCGGCATTTTCCGCCTGCTCAACGATCTGGAAGTGCCGCGCGCCTGTTTTTACCATCTGGTGTACTCTGGACGCGGTTCAGAACTGATCAAGGAAGACCTTGACCACGCCGAAACCCGTCAGGTGCTCGACCTGATCATGGACGAAACCCGCGCCTTGTTTGAAGCGGGCAAGCCCAAGGAAATTCTCACCGTCGACAACCACGCCGACGGCCCCTATGTGTGGATGCGCATGAAGCGCGAAGATCCCAAGCGGGCCGAAGAAGTGTTTGAGCTTTTGCAGTACAACGAGGGCAACAGCTCTGGTCGCGGCATTGGCTGTATTTCGTGGGACGGCAAGGTGCACGCAGACCAGTTCTGGCGTGACCACACCTTCGGCAATGTGCTTGAACGCCCCTTCTCGCAGATTTGGGACGATCCGCAGATCGAACTGCTGCACAAGCTCAAGGACAAGAAGGCTCACGTCAAGGGCCGTTGCGCAAAGTGCCAGTTCCTGAACATCTGCGGCGGCAACTTCCGTGCCCGCGCTGAAGCCTTCTATGGCGACGAGTGGGCGCAGGACCCTGCCTGTTATCTGACGGATGAGGAAATCGGCATTAAATAGCGCGCAGACGCAGCCCTTTTTCCGCTGAATGTGCACGCATGGCGGCGCGCCCCGGTCGTAGCCTGCTACGTCCGCACTGGCGCGCCGCTTGTTTTTTATGCGGAAAGCAGGGCATAGTTCAAAACAGGCAAACAGGCAGGGCAAGCCCGCAACCGAGCGGTCATGCATCTGCTGCACATACACTTGCAATCACCGGCAGCACCTGCTGCACAGGCTGGCCAAGCACCGACCTGCACACGCAGAACAAAGGACAACAGCCATGACCACATTCCATAGAGGCCGCCGTCTGCGCGCCACCCCCGAACTGCGTTCCATTGTGCGTGAAACCGCACCTCTTCTTGTTGAAGACCTCATCATGCCCTACTTTGTGGTGGAAACCGACGACAAGGGCTTTCGCAAGGAAATCGGCTCCATGCCCGGCCAGTTCCAGCTCAGCCTTGCCGAACTGGAAAAACAGGTGGAAAAGGCCGTGGACACGGGCCTCAAATCCGTCATCCTGTTTGGCATTCCTGATCTCAAGGACGAATACGCCTCTGGCGCGTATGCCGAAGACGGCATCGTGCAGCAGGCAGTGCGGCTGCTCAAGCACCGCTGGCCCAAGCTCTACGTCATCACCGACGTGTGCCTGTGCGAATACATGAAACACGGCCACTGTGGCATTCTCATGCCCGACGGCGAAGTACTCAACGACGCCACCCTGCCCCTGCTGGCCCAAACAGCCGTAAGCCATGCTGCGGCTGGTGCCGACATGGTGGCTCCCTCTGACATGATGGATGGCCGCGTGGCCGCCATACGCGAAGCACTGGACGAGGGCGGCCTTATGACCACGCCCATCATGTCCTATGCCGTCAAATACGCCTCGGCCTACTACGGCCCCTTCCGCGAAGCGGCGGAAAGCGCCCCTTCCTGCGGCGACCGCAAATCATACCAGATGGACCCCGGCAATGCCCGCGAGGCCCTGCTTGAAGCCTTTGCCGACCTTGAGGAAGGCGCGGACGCGCTTATCGTCAAGCCCGCAGGGCCGTACAGTGACATCATCCGCACCGTGCGCGACAATACCAGTGTGCCCCTGTGCGCCTATCAGGTGAGCGGCGAATATTCCATGATCCGCGCTGCCGGTCTTAACGGCTGGATTGACGAACGCGCCGTGATGATGGAATCACTCACCGGTCTGAAACGCGCCGGGGCCGACATGATCATCACCTACTTTACAGAAACCATCCTACGTGAAGGACTGGCACGATAATGAGCAACCATCCTACCAACATGGGCCACCCCGGCGGGCATCCGGGAGGCCACCCCAGCGGGCATCCCGCTGGCGCTGCCGGTAATCCCTCTTCCGGCCACCCGGACGGCGTAACCGCCCCCCTGCGCACCCTTGAAGACGGCAGCCCCGCCTGCCGCCTCATTGCCTGGGAAATGACCCGTTCCTGCAATCTGGCCTGCAAGCACTGCCGAGCCGAAGCACACCCGGAACCCTACCCCGGCGAGCTGTCTACCGAAGAGGCCAAGGCCCTCATCGACACCTTCCCTCAGGTGGGCAAGCCCATCATCATCTTTACCGGCGGCGACCCCATGATGCGGCCCGACGTGTACGAGCTGGTGGCCTATGCCAACAGCAAGGGGCTGCCCTGCGCCTTTTCGCCCAACGGCACGCTGATCACCCCCGAAGCAGCGCAAAAAATCAAGGATGCGGGCGTCAACCGTTGCTCCATCTCCATCGACGGGCCGGATGCGGCCAGCCACGACAGCTTCCGGGGCGTACCCGGCGCATTCGAGGCCTCGCTGCGCGGCATTGAATACCTCAAATCCGTGGGCATGCCCTTTCAGATCAACACCACGGTTACACGCAACAACCTGAGCAGCTTCAAAAAAATTTTCGAGCTGTGTGAACGCATCGGCGCTGCCGCATGGCACATCTTTTTGCTGGTGCCCATGGGCCGCGCCTCTGGCCTGGCCGATCAGGTCATCACTGCGCAGGAATACGAAGACGTGCTGCACTGGCTCTACGATTTTCGCAAGGGCACGAAGATGCACCTCAAGGCCACCTGTGCGCCGCACTACTACCGCATCATGCGCCAGCGCGCCAAGGAAGAAGGCATCAGCGTTACACCCGAAACCTTTGGCATGGACGCCCTCACCCGCGGCTGTCTGGGCGGCACGGGCTTTTGCTTTATCAGCCATGTGGGACAGGTGCAGCCCTGCGGCTACCTTGAGCTGAATTGCGGCAACGTGCGCGAAACGCCCTTTCCGCAGATATGGCGCGAGAGCAAATACTTTTTGCAGTTCCGCGACCAGTCCACCTACACGGGCAAGTGCGGCGTGTGCGAATACCACAAGGTCTGCGGCGGCTGCCGCGCCCGCGCCCACAGCATGGACGGCGACCACATGGGCGAAGAGCCCCTGTGCACCTATATTCCGGCCAAGATGCGCCGCAAGGAAAACCCCTGAGCCATACGAGGAACTCCATGACGCAGCAAACGGCCCACGCGGCCCCCTCTGCCAATACCGAAGCGCTAATGGACAGCGTAGACCGGCAACTGCTGGATATCATCCAGACAGGCTTTCCGCTTACGCCCCGCCCTTACGCCGATCTGGGCCAGATGCTTGGCATTGCCGAAGAAGAAGCGCTGCAACGCGTGCGCGACCTCAAGGCCCGCAAGATTATTCGCCGTCTTGGCGCAAACTTCCAGTCGGCCAAGCTGGGCTTTGTTTCCACCCTGTGCGCCGCAAAAGTGCCGGACGACAAGATGGATGGTTTTGTGGCGCGGGTTAACGCATGCCCTGGCGTTACGCACAACTACCTGCGCGAACACGCCTATAACATATGGTTTACGCTTATCAGCCCTTCGCGCGAAGAATCGCAGGCCACGCTTGACGCCATTTCGGCAGACACGGGCATTGCCATTCTTAACCTGCCTGCCACCAGGCTGTTCAAAATCCGTGTGGATTTTCGCATGGATGCAGACGCCTGATCCGCAGCAACGCACAAAGACAAAAAGCCTGTGTGTCCGCATTTTGGGGACACACAGGCTTTTTTATGTTTTTTGCGCCGTGTTACCGTGCCATCAGCGCAAATACTCCCCAACCGAGATACTCGCGCGTGTAGGTTACGTAGCGCGCAGGCTGGATGGTGAGCTGGTTGCGTATCTCTGCGGCAAAGCCATCGTTGGGATTGGCCTCAAGCCAGCGGCGCATGGTCAGCCACTTGGCGGCTTCGTACCTGTCCCAGCCCTCCTGATCTGCCAGCACCATTTCCACCACGTCGTAGCCAAGCTTGCCAAACGAAGCCACCAGCTCCGGCAGGGTATGGAAATCGGCAATGGCGGAAGCGTCGCTGTTTCTGGCAATGTCTTCCGTTGGGGGCAACCGCAGCCAGTACGGTTCGCCCACCAGTATCATACCGCCGGGGCAAAGGCTGCGCGACAACAGTTCAATTGTGCCAGCAGCGCCCCCGCCAATCCACGTGGCTCCAATACAGGCGGCCAGATCGACCTTCTCATTGGCAACGTAGCCTGCCGCGTCGGCATGGATAAAGCGTACCCTGCCGCCAACGCCAAGCTCTCTGGCGCGCTGGTCAGCCTGCTGGCAGAACAGGGGGCTCATATCTATGCCCGTGCCCGTGATTGCGTGATCGCGAGCCCAGGTGCACAGCATTTCGCCCGAACCGCTGCCAAGATCGAGCACTCGCGTTTCAGGTTTGAGCCGCAGCACCGCTCCAAGGGTGGCAAGTTTCTCTGCCGTGTAAGGATTATGGATGCGGTGTTCACTTTCTGTAATGGTAAAAATGCGTGGTATATCGAGCACGATAACCTCCTTTCTTGCTTTTGCTGCCATGCATATGGCCATCCTGACCGCATGATCATTGCTTTGTATTTTTGGCACAAAAGCACACTACGCCATAGGGCTGCCAAACGCATTCCACTTCTTGTTTCAGAAACGAAATGGCTACGGGACGGGAAACGGGCCATATATTGATTTTCAGATTATACAAACAGCATCGGTATCCGGTCAGCCGCATCTGCTGTCATTTGCAACACGGGCTGTCTGCCGGTGCGGCGGCCAACCATCCAGACACATGCAACTGTGGGCAAAAACTGTATAAACACGCATTCATCAGCATGCTTGCCATAACTGCCTATCTTTAGTACACAAGCATTGCGTAATGCTGTTTAGTAAATCTCTAAACTTTTCCCATTGGCCTTCCTCAAATCCATACGCCCGCGACA
The DNA here is from genome assembly GCF_009712225.1 of Desulfovibrio sp. Lineage (NCBI taxonomy): Bacteria > Pseudomonadati > Thermodesulfobacteriota > Desulfovibrionia > Desulfovibrionales > Desulfovibrionaceae > Desulfovibrio > Desulfovibrio sp. Next base: position 34,527 of record NZ_WASP01000017.1, read on the forward strand.
TACGGTTTTACCGTTACCGCCGCGTAGCGCAGCGCACTTGAGGCTTGACGTTCAGCCAACGCATAAGGACTGTGCATGACAAGCACCCGTCGTTTTTGCCCGCCGCTCCGCTCGCTCCTGGCACTTGCATTCCTGTTTTGCGCCGCCGTTCTGGCGCAGACAGGAGTGGCATTTTCCGCCCCGGCCGTTCCTGCAGAAAGCTCGCTTGGTGTGTGCTCTGCCATTCTGTACGACCTCGACCGCGACGCCGTGCTTTTTGAGCAGAATGCCGACCAGCATATTCCCCCGGCCTCACTGACCAAGGTCATGTCCATGTTTCTTGCCATGGACCAGCTCAGCTCTGGCCTCGCCAGCATGGACAATACTACCTTTGTCAGCCGCAACGCGGCCCGCACAGGTGGTTCGCGCATGGGGCTCAACGAAAACGAACAGGTCACCATTGAACAGCTGCTTACTGGCATGGCTGTTTCTTCCGGCAACGACGCCAGCACCGCCATGGCGGAATATGTGGGCGGTTCTGTGCCAGCCTTCATCAACATGATGAACGCCAAGGCCCGCACCCTGGGCATGCGCGACAGCTATTTTGTGAATCCCCACGGCCTGCCCGCCAAGGGGCAGTACACCACCGCCCGCGACATGCTCACGCTTGCGCGCGCCTACCTGCACGCCTACCCCGACGCCCTGCGCTTTCACAATACGCATGTGCTCAACTACCGGGGCCGGGTCACCTGGAACAAAAACCCGCTGCTGGGCCAGTACCCCGGTGCAGACGGCCTGAAAACCGGCTGGATCAACGCCTCTGGCTACAACCTGATTTTCACGGCGCTCAAGGGTGACAAGCGCCTGCTGGCCGTCATCATGGGCGCACCCGATTCGCAGCTGCGCAGCATCGAGGCCTTTCGCCTGCTGGATGCCGGCTTTGAAGTGTGCGGCAACGAAGCCCCCACGGTAGTGGCCGCCCTGGACAACCTGCCGCGCGAAAAATACCACCCCGACATTCGCAAAAACGCCCGCGAAGCCTACCACCAGTTCGCAGCTGCAGACCGTGGCGAAGGCACCCAGACGGTGCACCGGGCCAAGGCCGCCAATCGCGACAAGCAGACCAAGGCATCTGCTGCCAGCAAGACCAAGAAAAAACATGTGGAAAAAGCCGCCCGCCAGCGCCATAACAATACCGACGGTCAGGCCGCCCGTCGCGTTGCCAACAACGCCAGCTAAAGAGCAGACAATTTTTATGTAAAAACGCCCGTGAGCCTGAGCCCACGGGCGTTTTCTTGTTTTTGACTGTCCGCATGGCTGGCAGCAGATGCCAGAGGCGGGTGCGGTTATCCCCTGTCGAGCACGCGTAGCGATACCGCTTCGGCCAGATGCCGGGTGGCGATGATCGAAGCGTCATCCAGGTCGGCAATGGTGCGCGCCATGCGCAGCACCCGCGCGCATGCCCTGGCGGAAAGAGAAAGCCGGTTGACGGCGGCCTCCATAAGCGCATGGCCCTCAGCGGCCAGGGCGCAGTGCCTGTCGAGCAGCGCACCGGAAAGTTCCGCATTGCAGCGTGGCCCGTCACTGCCGTAGCGCGCCCGCTGCACAGCCCGCGCCCTGAGCACGCGCTCGCGTATTTCGGCAGAGCTTGCGCCGCTGCCAGCACCGCGAAAGTCGGCGTAGGCCACAGCAGGAACTTCCACGTGTACGTCGATACGGTCGAGCATGGGACCAGAGAGGCGCGACTGATAGCGCACCCGCTGTTCTTCACGGCAGGTGCACTGGTGCGTGGGATCGCCGTAATAGCCGCAAGGGCAGGGATTCATGGCGGCCACAAGCATGCAGGCAGCGGGAAAGCTCACGCTGTGGGCAGCGCGCGCAATGGCGGCCACGCCGCCTTCAAGCGGCTGGCGCAAGGCTTCAAGGGCAGTTTTGCGAAATTCGGGCAGCTCATCCAGAAACAGCACCCCTCTGTGGGCAAGGCTCACCTCGCCAGGGCGCGGGTATCCGCCGCCGCCCACCAGAGCCACATCTGAAATGGTATGGTGCGGGGCGCGAAAGGGCCGTACACGCATGAGCCCGGCTTCTGGCAGCAGCTTGCCAGAAACGCTGTAAATCTTGGTAACTTCCAGCGATTCTTCAAAATCCAGCGGCGGCAATATGGTGGGCAGGCGCTGGGCCAGCATGGTTTTGCCGCTACCGGGCGGGCCTATGAGCAGCACGTTGTGGCCGCCCGCAGCCGCCACTTCAAGCGCACGCTTGGCAGCCTCCTGCCCCTTGACCTCGGCATAATCCTGGCTGTAGGCCGGGGTCTCAAGTGTGTCCGCTACCGGCTCGCACAGGGGCTCAAGCGGATCCGCACCAGCCAGAAAAGCAGCGCAACGTCCCAGCCCCTCGGGCGCAAAAACCTTGAGCCCGCGTACCACCGCAGCCTCCGCCCCGTTACCCGGAGGAACCACCAGTCCGGCGGCCCCCTGCTGACGCGCCAGCAGGGCCAGCGGCAGCACGCCGCTTACCGGGCGCAGCGCGCCGTTGAGTGAGAGCTCGCCCGCAAGGTACATGCCCTGCAAGGGCTCGGCAGGGATAATGCCCGCCGCCGCGAGCAGCCCCACGGCAAGGGGAAGATCGTAGCTTGCGCCGCTTTTGCGCCGCCACGCGGGAGCAAGATTTACGGTTATACGCGCTGGCGGCAGCTTGAAACCGCAGGCGCGCAGGGCCGCAAAAACCCTGTCCTTGGCTTCACGCACGGCTGTTTCTGCCAACCCCACCATGGTAAAACCGGGCAGGCCCTGCCGCACGAAGTCCACTTCCAGTTCCACGGGGTAGGCATCCACACCTTCGACCCCGCCGCTGTTCAAACGGACAATCATGCGCACTCCTTTGCCCTTGCACCAATGAAAAACGGCGCGGATTGCAAGCCTACCCGCGCCGTAATTACCTGACTAAACACGTGGGCCAAGGCAGCCCGCGCCAGAAGCCCGAGTCTTCAGTTAAAGCGCTACTGTACGGCCTTGCCGATACGGTCCCAGCGAATGTCGCCCAGCCCGCCCCACGACCAGTAAATGCGCCAGGCCTTGGCACGGATGGCGCTGCGGTCAACAAAACCCCAAAAACGCGAATCCATGGAATTGTCGCGGTTGTCGCCCATGACAAAATATTTGTCTGCGGGCACGGTCACCGGACCAAAATTGTCGCGCACCGGCTGGATGCGGTCCGGCTCGGTAAAGCGGATGAACGATTCCTTCACCGGTTCGCCGTTGCGGAACAGCTGCTTGTTGCGCACCTCAATGGTGTCGCCAGGCGTACCCACAATGCGCTTGATATAGTCAACGCTGGGGTCGTTGGGATATTCAAAAATGATAATGTCGCCCTTTACCGGATCTTCCCCCTTGTAAATATAGGTGTGGGTAAAGGGAATCTTGATGCCGTACGAAAACTTGCTTGCCAGCAGATGATCGCCCACAAGCAGGGTTTTGACCATGGATTCCGAAGGAATTTTAAAAGCCTGCACCACAAAGGTGCGGATGACCAAAGCCAGGATAAGCGCGACGAACAGGGCTTCGCCGTATTCCCGCCACAGGGGTTTAACGGGGCGCTGTGATTGCAGAAGCATTGCCATGTGCGAATATTCCTCATGTGCCTTGTGGGCTGGTGAGCGTTTATTTTCGGTCGCAAAGTATGCCCTGATGCGGAGGCAAAGGCAAGGAGCAGAACGCTTTGCCCGTGCGATTACAAAAAAACAAATCCCCGTCCGGCAGGAACCGGAACGGGGATTTACTGTGTGATCACGGCGCGTTGCCGCAGCTCCACACTACAGCTTCAACAATAATCGGCCTAGTGCAGGCGCAGGGCAAAGTTGATCACAAAGCACATGGCAATGATCAACATCACGATGTTGAGATCCTTGAAGCGGCCAGAAAGCACCTTGATGCCCACCCAGCTCACAAAGCCAAAGCCAAAGCCGGTGGCGATGTTGAAGGTCAGCGGCATGCTGATGATGGTCAAAAAGGCGGGCAGGGCCACGGTAAAGTCCTTGAACTTGATGCGTCCCACTTCCTGCATCATCATGGCGCCCACGATGATAAGCACCGGAGCGGTGGCGTAGGCGGGAACCATACTCACCAGCGGGGCAAAAAACAGGGTGAGGAAAAAGAGCACGGCTATGGTCACGGCGGTCAGGCCGGTGCGGCCGCCCTCGGCAACGCCAGCGGCGCTTTCAAGGTAGCTGGTGGCGGTGGTGGCACCCATGACGGCACTGGTCATGGTAGCGATGGAGTCTGAAATCAGGGCCTTGTCGAGATTTTCGATGTGGCCGTCTTCGCGGATAAAGCCAGCCTTCTGCGAAAGACCGATCAGCACGCCCATGTTGTCGAACAGGTCAACCATGGTCAGGGTAAAGATGATGGAGATCAGGCCGTGGTGCAGCGCGCCCTTCAGGTCCATGGCCATGAAGGTTTCGGTGGGCAGGGGCAGCGATGCGTTAAAAATGCTGCCCTGCGGCACCTGAGAAACGCCAAGCACCATGCCGGCGATGGCAATGGTCACAATGCCGATGATCATGGCGCCGGGCACGCGCAGCGAAAGCAGCGCGCCAATAAGGAAGATGCCCGCCACAGACAGCAGCACCTTGGGGTCGCCAAGATTGCCCAGGGTCACAAAGGTGGCGGGGCTGGCAGCCACCAGGCCGCAGCTCTTCATGCCGATAAAGGCGATGAAGGCACCAATACCGACCACAATGGCATACTTGAGATCCATGGGCACGGCATTGATGATGAGCTGGCGCACCCTGGTGACGGTAAGCAGCAGAAAGACCACGCCAGAAATAAACACGGCGCCAAGGCCTGTCTGCCATGTATAGCCCGCAGGGCCGCAAACGTAGTAGGCAAAAAAGGCGGTAATACCGAGGCCGGGCGCAACGCCCACGGGGAACTTGGCCCACAGGCCCATGATCAGCGTAGCGATAACCGTAATCCAGATGGTGGCCGCCACGGCGGAATCCTTGGGCATACCGGCGTCAGAAAGCATGCCGGGAACCACAAAAATCAGGTAGCACATGGCCATAAAACTGGTAAGACCGGCCAGCATTTCGCGCCGAACCGTGCTGCCTCTGGCCGCAGGATTAAACATTTTTTCCAGTACGCTCATGACATCCTCCTCGTGTTGCCCCGTTACGCGTCCAAGCTTTTTGGGGAGCAATACCGCGCCGGGGCAGCAGACCCCATGCCGTTTACACACCCTGTCACCCTGCCCGTAGCGTGGCCGCCTGCGGCCACTGCGCCGGGCATTACCCCTTAACCGCCAAAACCCTCTTATTCATATCAAAACGGCGAAATACCCAGATTTCGCCGTTAATACCATTTGCAGTCGCCGCCAGCTAACCCAAAAAGGCCCGTATTCCCGTAAAAATGACCTGCGCCGCAATGGCGGCCAGCAGCAGACCCGTAAGTTTGGAGAGCACGGCAATGCCCGTGTGGTGCAGGGCGCGCACCACGCCATCGGCCATGCACAGCAGCATGAACATGCCAAACGATGCCGCCAGCAGAGAAAACACGCCCACCAGCACCTGCTGCATTTCGGTTGCCGAAGCTCCCATAACCATGACCGCGCCAATGGAGGCAGGCCCCATGCCCAGCGGTATGGCCAGCGGCACAACGCTGATGTCGCCCTCTTTGCCGGAGAGCGCATCCTTGCCATCGTCGTTCATGAGAGAAACAGCTGTAAGAAAAAGCAGCACACCAGCGCCAATGCGAAAGGCGTCCAACGTGAAGCCGAAAAGCGAAAAAAGGTGCGGGCCAAACAGAAACAGCGTTACGCCAATAACAAAGATGGCCGCAGAAGTTTTGGCGGCCACGGTCGATTTCTGCTTTTTGTCAAAGCCCTTTGTGCCGCTGATAAAGGCGCTCAGTACGGCAGGGGGCGTCATGAGCGCGTATATCTTGATACTCGTGCCCACAACTTCGGTAAAAAATTCCATGACAACTCCACTTTCCGATCCGTCAGCGCCGCATCTGCCCAGACACCTTGCCCACAGCCAGAATTTAAGAAGGCGGGATTATGTCATGCAAGGGACTTCATGTCCATACTGCAAGCCCACCTGCGCCTGAAAATTCACCTGACCAGCCAGCAATTCACAAGCTCCCCGATTACACTGACTCAAACAAAAAAGGCCCGCCGCACACGGCACGCTGCTGCGCGCCCATGAAACGGCGGGACCCTCCCAAATCGTTTGGCGTGGCTGCTAGCGGCCAACGCCTATTTCTGTAACCACCTGCCCGCTGGGCTTGACGCTCATGCCGCACCCGCCCACAGGCAGCAGCACTGCGCATGCCAGGGCCACCAGCAGCAGGGGCACAGCCCTGTTTCGCAGACGCCCCGACGGTATGCCCGGTCGGGCCTGCCGCGGTAGAGGAAGCAGCTTGAGCCGATCAGACACGTGGCTTTTCCTGTGCAATGCGCGCGCCTTCCGGCACGTCCTGAGTGATCCACACGTTGCCGCCAACCACCGCGCCCTTCCCCACCGTAATGCGGCCAAGAATGGTGGCACCAGCGTAAACAGTGACGTTGTCGCACAGTATGGGGTGGCGCGGGTTGCCCTTGGTGAGCGTGCCGTCCGCATTTTTGGGGAAGGAAAGCGCGCCCAGGGTCACGCCCTGATACAGGCGGCAGTTGCGCCCGATGATGCAGGTTTCGCCAATAACCACGCCAGTGCCGTGGTCGATGAAAAATTCTTCGCCAATGGCCGCGCCGGGGTGGATATCAATACCCGTGGTGCTGTGTGCCATTTCAGAAATAATGCGCGGAATCACCGGCACCTTGAGCTTGTACAGCTCGTGGGCGATGCGGTGATGAAACATGGCCCGCAGCGAAGGATAGCAGAAAATGGTTTCGCCGGGGCTGGTGGCAGCGGGGTCACCCTCATAGGCAGCCTTGGCGTCGCCCGCCAGCAGGCGGCGTATTTCCGGCAGGCTGTCCATAAAGGCCAGTGCGGCCTGCTGGCCTTCCGTTTCGCACGAGGTGCAGGGAATACCAAGCCCCTCACAGCTAAAGCAGAAACCGCGCACGATCTGTTCGCCCAACAGGCGGTGAATGCTGTCCAGGTTGGCCGACAGGTGGTAGCGCATTGATTCACGCCGCACCGTGGCCGCGCCGAAATAGCCGGGAAAAATGGCCGCGCGCAGACGCTCGAGTATTTCGGAAAGCACGGGCAACGACGGCATGGGCGCACCCTGGCCAGAACGATGCCACACGGCGCTGAGCGAGCTTTCGTGGCAGAGACGCTCAACCACGCTGTCGATAAGGGGCATGCCGGTTGCGGTGATATCCTGCTTTGTGTTCATGGCAAAATCCTGGGAGATATTCGGTTGCGCGTTGTCCGCCAGACGGCATCGAGTGCCCTCTGACGACTATCCGGGAATTCGTATCAGCCTACATGGAGTTGCCGCCTGCCGCAATGGTCAACCCGCACCAGCGCAGCGACGCGTAAAAACCAATGGCAACGTTACAATAGTTAACATCAAACTTTCCACTGTTAATACCCGGAGACCATTTATTTTTTGCCGCCACAACATCGCCCCACAGTTCTGCCGGGCATAGCGCATTTTCATGCTTTTGCAGTTTTGTTTTCCGCATTCTGCGCGACCCATCAACATGAAAATATCTCAAAGAGCATGAGCCCCAGGCGAAGGCATGCCGAGAGAGCAATGAACTTTTTATGATCAGGCGATATGCCCTACATTTTTTTGCGACCAGACCGATAAGGGAAGATGTAGAGGCCGCATAAGCGACCAAGGAGCACGACATGGACGATGTGCAAATGGGCATGAGCGTAAGCGTGACCAAGAGCGCCCTGAACTTTCAGGCCAGCATGTCTGCAGCGCTGATCAATGGAACCATTGATAAAGGCGCGGAAATGGAGCAGAACATGCGCAGTCAAGGGCTGGCCGCCGAGGGCATTGGCGGCAAGCTTGACGTGCAGGCGTAATACGCTTTGCAGTGCGAAGAGGAATAGCCGTCGGGTTTACCCGGCGGCTATTACGCGTTGCAAGGGCAAAATAAAACGTCGCGTTGACAAATACCCGCAGAGTAGTAAGGCTGTATTCGCCGGTTACCGGCCAGATACTGCCCATATCCTCACAAGGAGTTTTTGTGAAAATTCTTGTAACACCCCGCTCTTTTGGCAAAACAAATCCAGAGCTTTTTGACCGTCTGGCCCAGGCTGGACTGGAAGTAATACGCAACGACACGGGCGGCATTCTTTCCGCCGAGCAGATGAAAGAAAAGCTGGCCAGCTGCGCGGGCGTTATTCTTGGCGTTGACCCCATGGACGCCGATGTGCTGGCTGCGGCACCCAATCTCAAGGCCATTGCCAAATACGGCGTGGGCCTCGACAACATTGACCTTGAAGCCTGCAAGCAGCGCGGCATTGCGGTATCGCGCACTGTTGGGGCCAACAGCAATGCCGTGGCCGACTACGCGCTTACCCTTATGCTTATGGTGGCGCGCAAGGCCGGTCTTATAGACCGCCGCTGCCGCCAGAAAGACTGGGGCAAGATCACCAGCATCGATCTGTACGGCAAAACCATCGGCATTATCGGCCTGGGGGCCATTGGCCGCTGCGTGGTCAAACGCGCCCAGGGGTTTGGCATGAAGGTTCTCGCCCACGACGTGGTGTGGGACGATGCCTGGACCGCCAAGGAAGGCGTTGAACGCGCCGACGTTGACCGCATCTGCCGCGAGGCGGATTTCATCACCCTGCACACAGTGCTGACCGACGAAACCCGCAACCTCATCAATGCCGAACGTCTGACCTCCATGAAAAAGACCGCAGTGCTCATCAACACAGCCCGTGGCGGCCTGATTGACGAAACCGCCCTGTTGGCGGCCCTGCAGCAAGGCAACATCTATGGTGCTGGCCTTGACGTTTTTGAGCAGGAACCCCCGACCAATCCCGCATGGTATGAGCTGGACAACCTTGTGATGGGTTCGCACTGCTCGTCCTCTACCGCTGGAGCTACGGAAACCATGGGCAACATGGCCGTTGACAACCTGCTGCGCGATCTGGGCATCTAGACCACAGCTTTTGCCTACAAGGCACAGGATTGAATACCAAAGAGCCCGCGTTCTCCACGAGAGACCGCGGGCTCTTTGGTATGTTACGCACGCAAAGCACAACGTTGCAGGGGCGCTTCCATCATGCCATGCAGCAATGCCCAATTTTGTAAAAAAATTGCCAAACTTAGTATATTTCTAGCATTCGATAATTCCCAACAATTACAGTCGGAAAAGATTCTTGATTGTTCGCTTAAACAATCAATACACATCAATAACTACGCAAAAAAACAAATACTAATTAATTAGCAAATAATTAAATACAACATACAATATTGTTTACTGGCAGTTATTTTTTAGTAAATTGATCTATTATAAATACCATAATCGCCGAAAGAGCATGCAACCAGCCTGACAAAAAGCAATTTATCCGATGCTATTTTCACCAGCAACCGCCGGCACACCGTGTGGAGGTGTATATGATCAAGATCTCGACCATGCAAAAACTCTTTGGCCTGTCCTTGATTCTTTCACTCTTTACCATTGCTGTTGGCGCGTATTCAGTAACCAGTCTTGGTAAACTTTCAGACGATATCGACGTTCTTTACACGATTCATGTAAAAGGGCTTGATGCTTCTAGAGCGCTTAATATCAGTGCTCTCAGAATTCTTCGTGAAGAAAAAAACATCATAATCTCCAATGACCAGGATGAAATTCAGCGTTATATTGACATTCTTGCAGTTGAACGCAAAAAATTTGACACCATGCTGCAAGAACTGCCCATTTTCTTTCAGTCTGGCGAAGGCAAAACGCTGTGCAACAACGTAACAAAATCTGCCCAGGCCTGGCTTGCCCTGCATGAAAAAGTCGTGGTGCTTGGCAAAACTACTGATGCAGCCCTCAACGAACAGGCGCAAAAGCTCTCCACAACTGACGCGCGACAAGCCCTGGGCACATTGGCTCAGGACATACAGAAAGTGGTGGACTTCAAGCTCATGCGTGCCGACCAGCTCAACGAAAGCAGCACACGCATGTACGAAAGGTCGCGTCTGGTCACCATTCTGGGCATACTGGCCTCCGTGCTCATCGGCCTGGGGCTGGGCTTTTTGATGGCCCGCAGCATGCTGCGCCAGCTTGGTGACGAACCCGCTTCACTTTCTCAGCTGGCTCTTGCCATAGCCGGGGGAGACCTGGAAGCACGGTTTGATCCTACCCGACCAGAAGTTGGCGTGTTCGGCGCCATGAAGGGCATGGTGGCTACCCTCAAAAGCAAGATAGGCGAGGCTGAACAAAAAGGCGTTGAAGCAGAGGAAGAATCCAGAAAGGCCCAGCAGGCCACTCTTGAGGCAGAGGCCGCACGCAAGCAGGCCGAACGCGCCAAGGCCGAGGGTATGCTTCAGGCCGCCCGCCAGCTTGAAAGCGTTGTAAACATCATAAATACGGCTTCGGAGCAGCTCTCTGCCCAGATCGAGCAGTCGAGCCGTGGCGCAGACGAGCAGTCAAGCCGTGTGCGCGAAACAGCCACTGCCATGGAAGAAATGAACGCCACAGTGCTTGAGGTTTCCAAAAACGCACAGCAAGCTGCGGACGCCTCCAACCACACCAAGAAGCAGGCCGTAGACGGCGTGGCCATTGTGAATGACGCGGTCAAGGGCATTGAAACAGTGCGCACCCAGTCCATGGCCATCAAGGAAGACATGAACGCCCTGGGCAAGCAGGCCGAAGGTATTGGTCAGGTCATGAACGTTATCGCCGACATCGCCGACCAGACAAACCTGCTGGCCCTCAACGCCGCCATCGAAGCCGCCCGCGCGGGTGATGCCGGGCGAGGCTTTGCGGTGGTGGCCGACGAGGTGCGCAAACTGGCCGAAAAGACCATGTCTGCCACCCAGGAAGTGGGTCAGGCCATACGCGACATTCAGGAAGGCACACGTAAAAACATCGCCAATGTGGACAAGTCTGCGGCTTCCATCGAGAGTGCCACAAACCTTTCGGTGCGCTCTGGTGAATCGTTGCAGCAGATTCTTACCTTTGTGGAGCACGTGAACGATCAGGTGCAGTCTATCGCCACCGCCAGCGAAGAACAGTCTGCCGCCAGCGAAGAGATCAACCAGTCTGTGGAGCAGGTGGCGACCATTTCGGCTGAAACGGCACAGGCCATGGAACAGGCATCGCGTGCAGTGTCCGACCTGCTGGAACAGTCGCAGATACTGAACAAGCTGATCACCGAAATGAAGGCCCAGGGCGAAGCAGCATAAGAAGTTCATCACGCCCTGTCGCTGACAGAACTAACCCCACAAAATATCAAGTGCCGACTCTGTCGGCACTTTTTTTGTCTGCACTACCCTACAGCACAACATACATACGGATTCCATTTTCTGGCTTTTTTACCTGGGCAGCAGACTGACATTCAAATCCACCAAGGAATGAGCACGCATTTGATGGAGATCTATCCACGCTGTATGCAACGAAAGTTTTTTTCACGTACCTGTAAATATTCGTGATTATTTGTTAGATAAATTTTTAATTATAAATATGCATTGTACACTGTAGTTAATTTGTTTTAATATTTATAAACTTGAAATACAACCTAATCTGATCCAATTTTTAACCGATATATAATGAAACAAGACTGATTGAACGAACAATAAAAGTAACATTGAATTTCAATTCACACAACGCAGGTAAAAATCTACAAATATAGTCGTGCACAAAGAAACAACCTGGGGGAAACATGCGATCCATCAAACAAAAAATTGCACTGGCTGCGGGCCTTGGCCTTATTTTTACTGCTGCCGCGCTTGTTGCCTACGGGGTGTACGCCACAAGCAACACCAAAAGCTTTGTTTCCAGCCAGGTTTCGCATCTACTTGAAACGAATGCCGTTTCAGCGCTTGAATCGCTTGTTTCTGACCGGGCAACCGTGGTGGAAACCGCTCTGCAGGACAATATCGATACGGCCCGTACCACTGGCAAAATTTTTGAAGTGTTGCGCGCCAACATAGAGAGCGACCACCTGCGCGAGCTGTTCACCAAAATCCTGCGCGCCAATCTGGAAAACAACCCCACCTATCTGGGTTCGTACTCTGCCTGGGAACCCAACGCGCTTGACGGCAATGATGCCCAGTACGCCAATACGGAAGCCCACGACGCATCTGGCCGCTTTATCACTTACTGGAACCGCGACGCATCGGGCAAGATCAACCGACAGGCACTGGTGGAATATGAAAGCCAGGCCAAGCATCCCAACGGCGTGCGCAAGGGCGGCTGGTATCTTGGCCCCAAGGAAACCGGCAAGGAAAGCGTACTTGATCCATTCCCCTACATAGTGCAGGGCAAGACCGAATGGCTGACCACCCTCTCCGCCCCCGTCAAGGACAACAATAACAAGTTTCTTGGTGTTTCCGGTACAGACCTGCGCCTCACATTTTTGCAGAAGATGGCTGAAGACGTTGATGCCAAAATATACAATGGCAAGGGCGAAGTACTCATCGTCAGCTACGACGGGCTCATCGTAGCCAACAGCGGCGATGCCGCCATGGTGGGCAAGGCTCTGACCAATGCCATGCCCAATGCAGACAAAGTCATGCCCAACATCCGCGAGGGCAAGGCTTTCGCTGGCCTGGACGACGGCGGCAAATCCATTATTGCCTATGCCCCCGTAAAACTTGGCCGTTCCGGCAAGTTTTGGTCTGTGCTTGTAAAACTGCCACGCGATGTGGTGCTGGCAGACGCCGATGCCCTGGAACACCAGCTGGCTGATCGCGCCAAAAACGATGCCTTTAACCAGATTATGGTGGGCGTGGGCGTGGCCCTTCTGGGCATTGTGTGCCTGTGGGTCTTTGCAGGTTCCATTACCCGCCCGATCGTCAGTGCCAAGGACTTTGCCGAAAGCGTCGCCGCTGGCGATTTCAGCCGCCAGCTGATGGTGAACCAGCAAGACGAAATAGGCGTGCTGGCCGACTCGCTGCGCACCATGGTTTCAAACCTGCAGGCCATGATTGCAGAAGCCCATGGCAAGGGCGAAGAAGCCCAAAAGGCCATGGTCGAAGCACAGGCAGCCACACAGGAAGCCCATACCGCCAGAGCGCAGGCCGAACGCGCCAAAGCCGAGGGCATGCTGCATGCGGCTGGCCAGCTTGAAGGCGTGGTAGAAATTGTCACCTCGGCCTCGCAGCAGCTTTCGAGCCAGATTGCGCAGTCGAGCCGCGGCGCGGACGAACAGTCGGGTCGCGTGCGCGAAACAGCCACTGCCATGGAAGAAATGAATGCCACAGTACTTGAAGTGGCCCGCAACGCACAGCAGGCCGCCGACGCTTCAATCCAGACCAGACAAAAGGCTCTTGAGGGTTCCACCATCGTGAATGACGCGGTCAAGGGCATCGAAACCGTGCGCACCCAGTCCATGGCCATCAAGGAAGACATGAACGCTCTTGGCAAGCAGGCCGAAGGCATTGGCCAGGTCATGAACGTTATTGCCGACATCGCCGACCAGACCAACCTGCTCGCCCTCAACGCCGCCATCGAAGCGGCCCGCGCTGGCGATGCCGGGCGAGGTTTTGCGGTGGTGGCCGACGAAGTGCGCAAGCTGGCCGAAAAGACCATGTCTGCCACCCAGGAAGTGGGACAAGCCATACGCGATATTCAGGAAGGCACACGCAAGAACATTGCCAACGTGGATAAGGCCGCTGTAAATATTGAAAGCGCCACCGATCTCTCCATACGGTCCGGCGAAGCCTTGCAGCAGATTGTTTCCCTTGTTGAACAGGTAAATGATCAGGTTCAGTCAATAGCAACCGCAAGTGAACAGCAATCTGCAGCCAGTGAAGAAATCAACCGTTCTGTCGAGCAGGTTTCTGCAATTTCTTCTGAAACTGCACAAGCCATGGAACAGGCTTCCAGCGCCGTTTCAGAACTTGCCCAGCAGTCAAAAGTACTGCAAAATCTGATTTCTGAAATGAAAAATCAGGGTTAACAACACCAAAACAACTATGGCTTGTCCGGTTCAGGCTTGCGCTTGGGCCGGACAAGCCATTGACACAGCTCTTCTTTCACTGCATTAAACTGCGAGGTACTTTCGCTACGAACGCTGCATTATTGAAGACAATCTCTTTTAGCAACGCCTGAGGGGCCTCAACCAAGCCACTCTAACAGATTGCAGGAAATCTATGCGCGGCCTTTTCGCTGGAATCTTTTTACTTATAGCACTTGCAACCTATGCAGCTGCCGCTCCTCCAGCACCGGCCCTTGCTTCCGACTCCCCGCCTCCTGTCATCATCACCCTTCCCCGTGACAACGAACCATATTCATTTGCATCCATGTTTGGCGAGCCTTCGGGCATGCTGGTGGAAATATGGCGCCTGTGGGGCGAAAAAACTGGCCGAGAAGTCAAGTTTCGCATGGGCGACTGGGCAGATACCATCAGCGACATCCGGTCCGGACAGGCCAACATCCATAGCGGGCTTTTCCGTACCGCGCACCGCTCGCAGTTTATGGAATTTGGCCCCCCGCTCTATCCCTCGCGCATAGTTCTGATTACGGCCTCGGGTATCAACGCAGACCTTGAGCGCATGGCTTCGTCCACAATTTCAGTGCTCAGGGGTTCGCAGATAGAGACCTACCTGCGTACCCACTACCCCAACCTGCACCTGCTGTCGTTTACCTCGTTCAAAGACATGGTGCTGGCGGTGGCCGGAGGGCAGGCACAGGGCGTGGTGGGCCCACCCCTGGCTGTGCTCAATGCCATTGACCGGCTCGGCCTCCACGAAAAATTTTCCACAGAACCAGTGCGCCTGTATGAAGATGATATTCGCCCCGCCGTATCCAAGGGCAATACGGAAATGATGGCGCTTGTGGAGCGGGGACTGTCGCAGATTTCGCGTGCGGAACTCATTGCCATTGAAGAATACTGGATCAGAGTACCCATGCTGCGCGAAATTGATAAAATGCGCCGCCCCCTGAACCTCACCCGTCAGGAAAGACAATGGCTGGAAGCCCATTCACAGTGGAAAATAGGCATTCTAAAAGATGCCGCCCCCCTGGCCTTCATCAACAATCAGGGCCGGTTTGACGGTATTGGTGCTGATATTCTGCGGGCAGTGGCCGACATCCTTGGCGTGGACGTGCAGTTGCACCATACCGGCAGCGGCCGGGATCTTGGGTCGGCGCTGGCCGCACAGTACGTGGACATGGTGCCCTTTAGCGAAAAGCTCACGGTGCCACAGGATACCCCGCCTCTGAGCAGCCTGCTGTTTTATCTGCCGCTTGATGTGGTCACCAAGTCCACTGCCAGTTTTTCCGTTATCCGCCCCCGCGATCTGGCCAAAAAAACAGTGGCAGTTCTGGCATATCCAGACCTTTTGGCCCAGATGGAAAGGATGATTCCATCGCTGGTTGTTGTGCCTGTGCAGAATATGGACGAAGCGTTTAGCGGCCTGCGTCTTGGCCGATACGATGCCATTGTGGGGCCTTCCGTATCTGTGGGCTATGCCATGACCAACGGCACGCATGACGACCTGCGCCACACCCGCCTGCCCGACCTGCGTTATGCCGCCCAGATTGCCATTCGAGCCGACTGGCCCGAATTGCGAAGCATTTTTGAAAAAACCCTTGAAAACATTCCCTATGCCAACCTCATGGAGATGGCCCAGCGCTGGACGACCCTGCGCATTGAAACCAATGTGGACTGGGAACGCATCAAGCAGGTGGGGGGCATTTTGGGTTTGCTGGCTGCCAGCCTGCTTGCCGTCATACTGGTTGCCAACCGTCGGCTGGCCCGCCAGAGCCAGGCCACACAAAAGGCCCTTACAGCTCTGCGCCAGCGCGAGCGCCAGCTCAAGGCCGTAATGGACAACCAGCCAAGCATGGTTGCGCTGGTTGATGCAGATGGCCGGTTTATTCTTGCAAACAGGCAATTTGAGCTGTTTATCGGCCGCACGGCCGATTCCATTCTTGGCAAACGCAACGAGGATATTCTACGCCCTGAAATTGCCGCAGAGGCGACACGTTCCGACATCATCGTGCTTGGCACCGGGGAACCGCTTACAGAGCAGGTGGCCTATCACAATGCAATGGGCGAGCTGCGCGATATCGACATCTGCAAGGTTCCCCTCAAGGACGATGAAGGCAATATTTCCGGCATTGTTGTCACGGGTACAGACATTACGGAGCGGCGCACGGCAGAGCGGCAGGCCCTGCGCACCCAGACAGAAATGGCCCAGATATTCAACGCAGCTGGCAGCGCCATGCGCGTGCTCGATACCAACCGAACGGTTTTGCAGGCCAACGATGCCTACCTGAAACTGCACGGCTATACGCGCGAAGATGTCATTGGCTCACGCTGCTCGGAATACACCCACGACAAGGAAAAATGCCCCTCGTGCGCGGTGACGCGCGTGCTCAATGGCCAGCCCAAGGCCGCAGAAACAACCATGCACCGCCGCAAGGACGGCGACGAACGGTACTGCGATATTGTGGCAACGCCCTTTCTGTCACCCGAGGGCGAAATGCTTGGGGTTATTGAAGACTGCCGCGATGTGACCGATCTGGTGGAAAGCCAAAAGGTCATGCAGCGGGCGGCCCTGGCTGCAGAAGAAGCCAACCGTGCCAAGAGCGAATTTCTGGCAAACATGAGCCATGAAATCCGTACCCCCATGAACGCCATCATAGGCATGTCATATCTTGCCCTGCAGACAGAGCTGACCAACAAGCAGCACGGCTACCTGAACAGCATCAAGAATTCTGCCAAATCGCTGCTGCATATCATCAATGATATTCTGGACTTTTCGAAGATCGAAGCCGGGCGCATGGACATTGAGCAGGTTGATTTCGAGCTGGATGAAGTGCTGCAGGGGCTTGCCAGCCTGGATGCCGTGAAGCTGGCCGACGGCAAGGTTGAACTGCAGCTGGATGTGGAGCCTGATGTTCCCTTTACCCTTGTGGGCGATCCCTTGCGTCTTGGGCAGGTGCTCATAAACCTGGTTGGCAATGCCATCAAGTTTACGGATCAGGGCGAAGTTGTGGTGCGTGTGCGGCATCAGTCTACCGTAAACAACAGGATGACCCTGCTTTTCAGCGTGAGTGATACCGGCGTGGGCATGACCGAAGAACAGATGGAAAAGCTCTTCCACGCATTTTCGCAGGCCGACATGTCTACCACACGGCGGTTTGGCGGTACGGGCCTTGGGCTTTCCATCTCCAAAAAACTTGTGGAGATAATGGGCGGCAGTATCTTTGTAGAGAGTACTCTCAACCAGGGCAGCACATTCTATTTCACCGTGCCTTTTGAGCTGCCGCAGGCGGGCCACAGCGTCATGACAGAGCTGCTGGCGCTCTCTGACATGCGGGTGCTGGTGCTCAGCCGCTCGCAGTCTGCCCGCGAAAAGCTTTGCAAAACACTTACCGGCCTTGGCATGAGGAATACCGAAGAAATTGACGGCGACGATGCCGCGCGTCTGCTGCAGGCCGCCGCTGCGGCAAATGATCCTTTTGAGGCAATACTGATCGACTGGATACGCCCCAACGAAAAAAGCCTGCAAAAGGCAAGCTGGTTGCAAAATCTTGATGGCGCGGGCGCGCCTGTCATTATCATGGCCAGCATGCCGGACATGGACGAATTTACCGCACAGGCCAACGCTGCGGGCATCAAGCAGGTGGTTGCCAAGCCCCTGAGCAGAACAATGCTGCTGCAAACCATTCAGGAAGCGGCACAGAGCAAAAGGCAGCGGCCCGATATTCGCCAGCCCGACGAAAACGTGCCCTTCCTGCCTGTATCCGGGGTTGAAAACCAGCGCGTGCTGCTGGCCGAAGACAATGAAATCAACCAGCTTGTGGCCAAGGAACTGCTTGAGAGCATGGGCCTTGCCGTTGATATTGCCGACAATGGCCGCATGGCCCTGGAAATGCTTGCGCTCAATGATTATGCCGCTGTTTTCATGGATATTCAGATGCCAGAAATGGACGGCTACGAAGCCACACGCCTTGTGCGGGCCAACCCCCTGTTGCGCGGGCTGCCCATTATCGCCCTTACGGCCCACGGCATGGTGGGCGACAGGGAAAAATGCCTCAAGGCAGGTATGGACGACCACATTTCCAAACCCATCGACCCGCAGGCTCTCGCCGACATGGTTGCGCGCTGGTGCAGCAAGAGCGGGCAACACTCACAAACCTAGAAACAGCCAGCCCGACTACTACGCTCCCTATGGCGCATCATTGTTGCCGCCACTCGCTGCCCCGGCGGCATTGGCGGGCTCTCGCGCATGCGCTGGCCCCGCAGCCTCTGGCCGGATCAGCAGCCACGTGCCTGTAAGCGCGGTAAAGGGCGCTACCGTCACAAGGCCGATGCTGCCCACCAGGGTGTTCATTATTTCTGCGGAAACAAAGGGCAGGTTGAGGGCGTTTTCCAGCGGAATACCCTGCGCCATGAACAGCATGAGGGTGGCGATGTAGCCGCCGGAATAGGCCAGCAGCAGGGTTGTGGTCATGGTTCCCACCACGGCGCGGCCCACCCGCAGGCCCGAGGCCAGCGCAGCCCGCCGCGAAATGCCGGGGCTTTGCGCCGCCAGCTCGGCCATGCTGGCAGCCACATCCATGGCAAGATCCATCAGCGCGCCAGAAGAAGCCATGAATATGCTGGCAAGAAAGATGCGCGTCATGTTGAGGTGCGGATAACCGGAATAGAGCACGGTTTCCGCATAGGGCCGCACAGCGCCGTGCAGCTGAAATGGCCCCGCAAAAATCAGGGCCAGCGCACAGGTGGTGGCAATGCCCAGCAGCGAGCCCAGCCACGCGGCTACCCCTCGTCGGTTCATGCCGCCCACCAGCAAAATGGTAGCCCCGGTGATGGCCGTGGTCACGCCCAGCCCCAGCAAAATGGGATCCACATCGCGCAGCAGTGCGGGAACCAGCGCCTTCCAGATCATCAGGGCAGAAAACACAAAAGAAAGCAGCGCCTTCAGCCCGGTTACCCCTGCAAAAACCAGCAGCAACAGGGCGAATATGCCAAAGGCCACGGCCTGGGTGTGCAGCCGGTAATGATCCTGCGCCACGGCGTCGGCCACCTTGCCGTCACGCAGGGTAAGCACCAGCAAGGCTGTGTCACCGGGGGCAAATACTTTATCCAGCTCCATCTTGCCCACAAGGTCATTGCCAGCCTGCCAGGTTTGCCCGGCATAGGGGCCATCCAGCGCGCGCATGGTCACATACTGCGTACCCATGCGCACAATGCCATACTGGTGCACCCGCTCGTTGTCCACGCTCAGCACCGTGGCACGGCAGCGCACCGCGTTTGCGGGCAGGCGGTTTTCAAAACCCGTGGGCAGCAGATAGAGTGCAATACAGGCCAGCGCCAGCACCGTGCACAGCAGGGTGTCACGCCGGGTTGACCGCAGGGGCCTGTGCGCCTCTGCCATCAGTCTCTGCGTCTGCTGCTCCACTGCACCCGCAGCTGGCTGCCCGGCCCTGCTCTCATCTGTTACGGAGCCCGACAAGGTATTTTTTTCATCATGCTGCCGCATGGCTTACCCCATTGCACACTTCTTTTTTGTAACCACAAAAAACAGGCCGAGCGGCAGGCATTGCCCCGCCGCCCGACCCGCGAACATTTTACCTGCCCTGGCTAGTTGGCGGCCTGAGTCAAAACACCAACCCCTGAGGCTGAGCCGGATACCGCAGCAGCGGCTTTTTTCAGCCCCATGACTTCAGCCATGCGCGAAAAAATGTCTGTATTGTCGTAAAAACCGCCAAAACGTTCTGCACCCACTCCACCGGCAGAGGTCAGCACCGGCACGCCGGTATGCGAATACGTTGTCCAGGCGATGCCCGACTTCTGGTTGAGCAGGTGGGTGAGGGTAACGGTAAAGGGCTCGTATTCGCCGTACAGCAGGTAGTCCTGATCGCTCTGGTTCTTGCGTTCACCGCCCTGCATGCTGCGCTCAAAGGCGGCGCGCAGTTCTTCAACCTCGTAGGGCTTCAGCACCATGCCTGCGGCTTCGCCTTCCTTGGGCAGGGCTGCGGCTTCGGCTTCAGGCAGCACAACAAGACCAAAATTTTCTTTAACCATGGGCAACACGTCCTCAAGTCTGGCCTGAGGATGCGCCTTGCGGAATGCGCTGAACTTTTCGTCAAAGGCCACGTAGGAAATTTTCTGGTTTTTCAGACGGGTGTGGTACGAATCGTACTTTGTGCCCGCAAAACCAATGGACATGCCACCGGTTTCGTGGTCGCCCGTAACGATGACCAGAGTTTCATCGGGATGTTTTGCCATAAAGCGCATGGCCTCGGCCACGGCGGAGTCAAAGGCCAGCACGTCGGTGATGGAGCTTACGGCATCGTTGGCATGGCAGGCCCAGTCAACCTTGCCGCCTTCGACCATCATGAAAAAGCCCTTGGGGTTGTCGAGCAGTTCAAAACCCTTGCGCGCCATCTCGGCCAGCGAAACATCGCCCGCCGCCGCGTCCATGGCGTAGGTCATGGCCTCTTCGTCCTGCAGGCGCGGATTGACGAAAACCACGCGCTCCTTGCCGGGCTTGAGGGCGCGAAAATCCTGGGCGCTGTTTACGTAGTGGAATCCGCTGGTGCGTATGGCGTCGAGCACGTTGCGTTTGTCGCCCTCCATCTTGGACTTCTTGCCCGAAGGATCAAGAAAACCGCCGCCAGCAAAATAGTCCATGCGGCTGGCGGCCAGTTCAAGGCCGATTTCGTAATAATTTTTGCGGCTGGGCTGATGGGCGTAAAACGAACCGGGGGTGGCGTGATCGAGCGAAACGCTGGTCACAATGCCCACCTTCATGCCGCTGTCACGAGCCATCTCGGCAATGGAAACCACAGGTACGTTCTTGCCGTCCACACCAAGGCCACGGTTGGTGGTTTTGACGCCACAGGCCATGGCCGTACCGGCGGCGGCAGAATCGGTGATGAGCGAATCGATGGAATAGGTGGTGGTAGCGCCCTGCACGGGCAGCTGGCTCATGTTGAGCTTGACGATGCCGGGGGTGGTATCGCCCTTTTGCGCGGCCAGATACAGCTCGGCCGCATTGCGCTGGGCCATGCCCATGCCGTCGCCTATGAGCAGAATAACGTACTTGGCCTGCCCCGCCTGGGCAACACCCATAAAACCAAACAGCATGACGCAGAGAATAAACACCGCGCGCGCGGCATTGTGCCAACGAAACTGGGCCATGAACCGAACCTCCTGCATGAAAGCACACGGTAAAAAGCCCATGACATCGGCCAGCCTTCCCCAAAATCACGCAAGACTGCCTGCGGGCTCTGCAATGTGCTAAAGCTCTCCCAGGCTGGTGACGGCTGCGTTACGGGCAGACAAAGCTTGCGTCACATGGACAGGAAATACAATGGGAACAGAAAGAGGAATGCAATACTGACGAGGTAATAATAAAAAAGGACTCATGCATATACTGCATAAGTCCTTGAAATCTATATGGTGCCGAGGGACAGAATTGAACTGCCGACACGGGGATTTTCAGTCCCCTGCTCTACCAACTGAGCTACCTCGGCCCATTAGGGCTTGCCGCCAGAGCGTTTGCTCTTTCACAGCGGCTGGAAAAGTCTTCTATCTAGTTGTGTTGCCTTTGGCAAGCTTTTTTTTGAGTTTTTTTTACAATGGGTTGAAAAGCGCACCCCTTCCGGCCATACTTGGCCCCGTCAACAGCCAACAATCAAGGATTCACCGTGCCTTTTTTCAGCCCCATTCCTCCAACGCTGCGCGATCTTGATGCCCTGCGCAGCATCGGCGTCAAGCGCGTTATTTTGCAGGCCATGGCCACTGGCGGCATTACCGGCGGTGTCATAGGCCTGTTTCGCTTCAGCTACGACCATATCAACGAAGCCCTCGTGCAGGCAGTACACCGCCACAATATTTATGATCCCGCCGTGGCGGCCTGCCTTTTTGGCGGGCTGGCCGTTCTTGGCCTGCTGGCCCTGCTGGCTCTGCGCATCGAGCCCCTTGTGAGCGGCAGCGGTATTCCGCAGATAGAGCTTATGGTGCGCGGGCAAATGCGCATGAACTGGCTGCGCGTATTACTGTGCAAGTTCGCGGGAACCCTGGTTTCGCTCAGCGGCGGGCTTTCCGTTGGCCGCGAAGGGCCGTCCATTATGATGGGCGCGGCAGTGGGCGCAGGCGTCGGGAATCTGTGGGGCGAACGCAATGAGCAAAGCCTGCCCCGCTACCTTGTGGGCGGCTGCGTGGCCGGTCTGACAGCGGCCTTTGGCGCGCCAATCGCGGGCATGTTCTTTGCCTTTGAAGAAATGAAAACCATCCTCAGCGCCCCCATGCTGCTGTTTACGGGCGTGTGCGCGCTTTCCGCATGGTTTGTGGTACAGGTCGTTTTTGGGTTCGGCCTTGTGTTTCCCTTTGCGGAGCAGCCCTTCATCCACTGGACGCAGTGGTGGGTCATTCCCGCTGCCGGGGTGCTCATGGGCGTACTGGGAGCTTTTTATAATCTTGTGCTGCTGCGCCTCACGCTCTGGGCCGACAGCAGCCCCCTCATGCCCCGCCCTCTGCGCGCGCTGTTGCCCTTCATGGCGGCTGGCGCGCTGCTCTACCTTTGCCCGCAGGTGCTGGTGGGCTTTGGCATCAGCACCTTGCAGCTTGAGCAGCTGCCCCTGCCCCTGCTGGGTCTGTTTGGCCTGCTGGCGGTAAAGATGGCCTTTTCGTGGATAAGCTTTGCCTCTGGCGTGTCTGGCGGCCTGCTCATGCCCGTGCTTCTCATGGGCTCCACTGGCGGGGCGTGCATGGCCTCTGGCCTGCTGGCCGCAGATGTCATAAGTGCAGAGCAGACAGCCACAGTACTTACTCTCGGCATGACCGGGCTTTTTGCGGGCTCGGTGCGCGCGCCCCTGACCGGCGCTTTTTTGCTGCTCGAGATGACTGGCTCGTTCCACAACATGCCTGCTGTGGTGCTTACGGCCTACATTGCCGCTTTTACTGCCAACGCCCTGCACTCTGAACCGGTGTACGACAGTCTGCGCGCCCGCTGCATTGCTCTTGCTGGCGCAACTGCAAAAAACGACAACAAAGGCAATGATCCCGATGCGTCAGCCAGTGCAGAGCAACTGCAAAAATGAAAGGTCGCGAAAACAGCGCAAATTGCCATGAAAAATTTTATATATAACATGCTGAGATACTTGAATTTTTAAAAAAAAGCTTGCGTTTTGCAAATGGAGTGTCTATGTTCACCAATTGCAAAATCAACCGCGCCCCATGGAGTAGGTATGACCCGTAAAGACCGCACAGAAGGCATATACAGCCGCCGTGAAGTACTGGATGAGAGTGAGCGCCGCCAGTACTGCCTTATTCAGCTCAAAGATTTGCTCTCCTACGCCTACCGCTATTCAGAAGACGTTAAAAAGCGCTTCGACCGTGCGCAGTTTAATGTGGAGAAATTCAAGACTCTTACCGATATAAAACACATTCCCATCCTGAAGAAGAAAGAACTTATCTTCCTTCAGTCCATGGGGCCGCGCCTGGGCGGTCTGCTCACCAAGGATATCGGCGAACTCAAGCGCATCTTTTTGTCGCCTGGGCCCATTTTCGATCCCGAAGACCGTGGAGAAGACTACTGGGGCTATACCGAAGCCTTCTATTCCGTTGGCTTCCGTCCCGGCGACGCCGTGCAGAACACGTTCAACTACCAGTTGACGCCCGCTGGCCTCATGTTTGAAGAGCCGCTGCGCAATCTGGGCTGCGCGGTTATTCCCGCCGGCCCCACCGACGCCGCCACCCAGCTCGACATCATGCAGAAGCTGCGCGTCTCCGGCTATGTGGGCACTCCCAGCTTTCTCATGCACCTTGCCCAGAAGGCCGAAGAAAAAGGCCTTAACCTGCGCAAGGATCTTTTCCTCGAAGTGGCCTTTGTCACCGGCGAACGCCTGTCTGAAAAGATGCGCTCGCAGATGGAAAAAAAGTACGACCTCGTCATGCGTCAGGGCTACGGCACGGCCGACGTGGGCTGCATCGGTTACGAATGCTTCCACAAAACTGGCCTGCACATCGCCAACCGCTGCTATGTGGAAATCTGCCATCCCGACACGGGTATCCCGCTGAAGGACGGCGAAGTGGGCGAAATCGTGGTTACGGCCTTCAACAAGACCTACCCGCTGATCCGCCTTGCCACGGGCGACCTTTCGTACATCGACCGCAGCCCCTGCGCCTGCGGCCGTACCAGCCCGCGCCTTGGCAGCATTGTGGGCCGCGTGGATACTACCGCCCGCATCATGGGCATGTTTGTGTACCCGCACCAGGTTGAACAGGTCATGAGCCGCTTTGAAGAAATCAAGCGTTGGCAGATCGAAGTCACCAACCCCGGCGGCATCGATGAAATGACCCTGTTTGTGGAAACCAGCGGTTTCAAGCGCGAAGAAGAGCTGCTGCACCAGTTCCGCGAAAAGATCAAACTGCGCCCCGAACTGCGCGTGCTGGCTCCCGGCAGCCTGCCCCCGCAGATCAGGCCCATCGAAGACAAGCGTCACTGGGATTAACCCGCAGATATACGCAACAAGCCCGGCTTTTGGCCGGGCTTGTTTTTTTGATACCACACCCACTTTACGGGTCTGCCTGTCTTGCGGCTACGCGCCAGACTTCATCCTGTTCACCAGCGCCTTGAGGTCATTGGCTTCGCTCACAAGCTGCTCCACCGCCTTGGCAGAACTGGCCATGGCCTGCGCCGTATCGCGCGAAATACCGTTTATTTCGTCCACACCTCGGGTAATTTCTTCAGACGTGGCCGACTGCTCTTCGCTGGCCGTGGCAATGGCCCGCACCTGATCGCTGGCGCTGTCCACCATGCTCACAATTTCCTGCAAGACTTCACCGCAGCGCGCGGCCAGCTCTGTAGTGTGCTCCACCGCACCAAGGGCGCGTTCCATGTTGGCCACGTTCACCCGCGTGCCGTTCTGAATGCCGGTCACAGCTTCGCCCACTTCGCGGGTTGCGCCCATGGTCTTTTCGGCCAGTTTGCGCACTTCGTCGGCCACCACGGCAAAGCCGCGTCCTGCTTCACCCGCGCGCGCCGCCTCAATGGCGGCATTGAGGGCCAGCAGGTTTGTCTGGTCGGCAATGTCGGAAATAACAGACATGATCTGCCCGATGTTGTTCACCATGCCACCCAGCGAATCCATGGAATCCTTGAGCTCGGCAGACACGCGGCGCACTTCGTCCATGCCGTCCACCACCTGCCGCATACCGACAGAGCCTTCGCTGGCCCTGCCGCGCGCCGCCTCGGTGCTGTGGGCCGTATTGGCTGCGTTTTGCGCCACTTCAAGCACTGTGGCGTTCATCTGCTCTATGGCTGTTGCGGCCTCGGCCACGCGCACAGACTGCCGCTCTGCACCCGTGCTGGCCTGCCTCACCTGCGAAGATATAGCATCTGTGACCGCAGAAATGCCTTCTACCGTGCGTTCAAGCTGGCCTGCGGCTTCTATCATGCCCTCGGCCTTTGCGCGCTCTGCGGCGGCCTTGGCGGCCTGTGCCTCTTCCGCAGCCTGCCGTGCTCGCTTGCCTTCTTCTGCTGCTTCGGCGCTGCGACCTTCGGCTTCGGCGATCTTGGCTTTAAGTGTGCCCACCATTGCTTCGATACTGTCGCGCAGCACAGCCATTTCTGCGCTGTAGCTGCCGCTTGCCCTGGCCTCCAGATCGCCAGCGGCCACAGCCCGCGCCAACCCCACCACACGACCCAGAGGCCGGGTTATGGAAAGCAGCACCAGCAGCCCGATGCCCGCGCCGCACAGCACACTGCCGCAAATGGAAATCAGCAGCAGCTTTTCCGTGCCGCGGGTCTGCTCGGCCAGTTCACGCTGGCTGGCAACAACCCGATCCATGAACTGGGCTTCCAGTGTTTCCAGATTTTTTTCCGTGGTGTGCACGTTGTCTTTGTAGGTAGTGTAAAAGGCATTGGCCTGCGCGGCGTCAAAGCGGCTTGATCCGGAGGCCAGCTCGGCTGAGGTGCGACGCACCACGTCATCGTAGGCCGCAAAGGCACGCAGGGATTCCTGTGCAAGCCCTTCAGCCTTGGCCCCTGCCTGCGGATTGCCCCGCAGCGAATCTTGCAGTTTGCGCAGGGTTTCCTTGAGATCGTCTGCAATGTCGCCAAGCTTGCCCATATACCCCTTGAGCGCCTTGGCGTCGCCCAGATTGAGCAAAATGTCTTTTTCGGCCTTGCGGTACAGCTGCATACCGAGCGATGCTTCGTGCAGCAGGTTGATGGTGGGCAGCTCATGCCTGCCTATCATACTCAGCGTTTCACGCTGCGCGCGCATGGCCAGCATGGCCACTGTGCCTGTAATGGCAAAAATCAGCAAAATTACGCCAAAACCGCTCGCCAGTTTGGCTCTAAGTGACATACCCATATGACCCTCCACAACGCTCAACCACAGTGAGGGGGGAACCAGTATAACTGTTCTCCCAAACGCCCACAGCTGTCAATTACCGCCCATATCCGCGCGGCAAAATGGGGTTACGGCGTTGCCTTCTTCTTTGAACTGTATCATTTTAAACATCACGCACGCAGTGCACCAAAGCGTGCCGAACCCAGCAAGGAGATTCCCGTGAGCGCCAACACCAACGAACAGCCCCTGACAAGCCTGATTACCTGGCTGCGCAATCGCCATGCGGAAGTGATGACAACTGAAGCGCAGGCTCTGGCCCGCCTTGACGCGGGGGATACCCCCGGCCATAATGAACTCATGCACCGCAAGGCAGAGCTGCTGGCCGCCATGGCTGATGACGCCAAGCCCCTGCTTGAACCTCTGCCCGGCGAAGCGCGCTTTAATTACGCACTGGCCCTAGAAGGCTTTTCGGCAAGTGCGAGAATGTCTTTGCGTCTGAACTCGGTTTTTTATATGTCTGCCCTGCTTTATCCCGACGACCACAAGCCCGGCCAGCCCGACAACCTGACCCAGTGCATAGACCGCATGGAAAAGCTAGGTCTCGAATTCAGAAAGGATTAGCCCAATCTTGGGTTGTGGCCTTGCCCATCTGGCGCAAGGCTTTATGTATGCATTGCAGCGGGCAGGGCATTGTCTGTCTTGCTGCCTCAAACCATAAGGAGATCCCACATGAAGCTTCTGCACATAGCCATTGCCGCCGTGCTCTGCCTTTGGGCCGTATCAGCTCAGGCCAATCCCACCGCCGATGGTGCCAAGGTTGATAAATTTGCGCTGATGGATGCCAACAAGGACGGTAAGGTCACCTACGAGGAATTCAAGGCGTATTTTCCCAATATGCGCGAAGAAGCCTTTGCCGTTATTGATAAAAACGGCGACAAAGCCATCGACCGCTCCGAGTGGGATGAATTTGTGAGCAACCATTCTTCCGGCCATATGGGCGGCAGCATGGGCAACATGATGGGCGGCCAGGGCTCCATGCCCGGCAATTCCATGATGCCTGCGCCCGGCAGTGCCGATATGCCCCTGGTGACTCCTCCCAATGGCAAATAAACGTTCCCCTTCATTTCCGCAGCCCTGGCGTCAAACCGACAGCCAGAGCGGCCCTGCTTTCGAGCGGCAGCCCGACAGTTCCAAAACGGCTGCCGCTCCATTTTCTTCTGACGCGTCAGCCAATTCGCGTAAAGATGCGCCGCGCCGCAAGCCTGCCAATGCCAGACCGAATACCCAGACGACAGACAGCAAACCCGCCGCGCGCAAACCTCATTTTCCTGACCTGCTGCGCGAGGGTTCTCGCACGCAGCCCCAGCGCAAGCAAGGCTCGAACAATAACGTTTGGGCGGACGATACCGAGTCTTCCAGCACAGCCGAAGGAGCCCTGCGGCAGCCGCGCTTCGTGCCCATGAGCATGGAAGAAATGCGCACGCTAGGCTGGAACGAGCTGGATGTGCTGCTCATCAACGGGGATGCTTACGTTGACCACCCCTCGTTTGGCAACGTGCTTCTGGCCCGCTGGCTTATCCGCCACGGTTTTCGCACCGGCATTGTGGCACAGCCCAACTGGGAAAATCCTGACGACCTGCTGGTTATGGGACGACCCCGCCTTTTTGCCGGTGTCAGCGCTGGCGCGCTTGACTCACTGCTGGCGCACTACACGGCCTTTCGCAAAAAGCGGCACGACGATGCCTACACCCCTGGCGGCAAGGCCGGAGCGCGGCCCAACCGGGCCTGTCTGGTCTACGCCAACCTTGCGCGGCGGGCTTTTCCCGGTCTGCCGGTCATTCTTGGCGGCATAGAGGCCAGCCTGCGCCGTGTTTCGCACTACGATTTCTGGACAGACTCGCTACGCAAACCCATTCTTATGGATGCAAAGGCCGATCTGCTTATCTGGGGCATGGGCGAAAAAGCCATTATCGAATGCGCCCAACGCCTGCACAAAGGCGAAGACCTGCGCGGCATTCCCGGCACCGCATGGATGGACAAGCTCGACGCTTCCGGGCATCCGGCAAATCTGCCCGCCGCTCTTGAGGGTGACCCCTGGATAGCCCTGCCCTCGCACGATGAAATTCTCGCCGATTCTTTTCAGCTGCTCAAACTGACGCAGGAACTGGAACGGCAGGTGCACCGGCTCGACGCCTGGGCCTTTGAGCCTGTGGGCGACCGCGCCGTTGTGCTGGCCCGGCCAGCCCCGCCACTGAGCACGGAAGAAATGGACGATCTCTACACCCTGCCCTTCACCCGGCAGGCCCACCCGCGCTACAAGGAAGCAATACCCGCGGCTGAGATGATG
Source organism: Desulfovibrio sp. (assembly GCF_009712225.1). NCBI lineage: Bacteria > Pseudomonadati > Thermodesulfobacteriota > Desulfovibrionia > Desulfovibrionales > Desulfovibrionaceae > Desulfovibrio > Desulfovibrio sp. The sequence goes on from NZ_WASP01000017.1 coordinate 63,241, forward strand.
CGTACCAGCATCACCAGTCACCGGGGTTGTGGCGGCGGCTGCTCGTTCTGCTCGTTGGCCCTGCATCAGGGCAGGCGCATCAGCTCGCGCTCCGAGCAGTCCATCCTTGCAGAAGCCAGTTTGCTGGGCCAACAGAACGTGGCCCGGGGCAAGGGGCCGGTGGCAATTTCAGACGTGGGCGGCCCCACTGCCAACATGTGGCAGGGGCATTGCGCCCTCGACGCACGCACCGCCCAGCATGATGAAGGCGGCAGTATACGGGGCAAAAGCGCCTGCCGCAGAGCAAGCTGCTGTTTTCCCTCTGTGTGCAAGTCGTTTATCACGCCACAACGCAGACATGTGGAATTGCTGCGCAAGGTTGCGGCCCTGCCAGAGGTCAAACAGGCCCGCGTGGCCAGCGGCGTGCGCGCCGATCTGGCGCTGCGCGATGCAGATGCTCTTGCGGCATATACTGGCGAGTTTACGGGCGGCCAGCTCAAGGTGGCACCAGAACACTGCGCCCCATCTGTGCTTGAACTCATGCGCAAGCCTTCGCTGGACGTTTTTGAGGTTTTTCTGGATAGCTTCGTACGCCAGAGCCGCGCCGCCGGGCGTGAGCAATACGTTGTACCCTACCTCATGAGCGGTTTTCCCGGCTGCAGCGATGAAGACATGCGCACTCTTTCGCGCTGGCTGCGGCAACGGCACTGGAATCCCCAGCAGACGCAGTGTTTCATTCCCACACCCGGCACAATCGCCACGGCAATGTTTTACTGTGGGCGCGACGAGACGGGCGAACCCATCTATGTGGCCCGCACCGATGCGCAACGCATGCGGCAGCATTACATTCTCATGCCCAGTACGCAGGACGATGAGGCCCCGTCGCGGCCGCGCACTCGTGGTGGCGCAGCAGACAGCAGAGGGCAGGACCGTGCCCGCCCCGCCAGCAGAAAACCGGGACAGGAAGAGGCCGGTTCTCGTGGGTCTGATCCGCGCAATTCAGGCCAAAGAGATCCGGGCCGTAGAAACGCCCCCTCAGCGGGGCGTGGTGATGACCGCCCGGCAGGGGGCCAACGCAGGCAGGAAAGGCCAGCAGGACCTCTGAATAACCGGAAGACAAGACCAGACTCTGACGACCGCACCTCCAGAGGACGCGGCGGCCAGCCCGATAGAACAGGCGGGCGCAACGGCGGACGGCGCTCCTAACATTTTCCAATGCTTTCCATGAGGAGGCAACCATGTCCCCAATCGGTACTTCAAGCGAAGACAGACTGACCCGGCTGGAAGAGCTGACTTTTTTTCAGGAGGAGCGGCTCAAGGAACTTGATGCGGCCCTGACCGCCCAGCAAAAACAGCTGGACAAGCTGGAAAAGGAATTTGCCGACGCCACCTCTGTAATCAGGCAGCTTCGCGAAAAACTTGGCGACCAGGCTGAAAATGCGCTGCCGCCCCACTCCATGCCCGAACGCTGGTGAACTGTTTGGGCGCTGACCGCCGAAACGCATACCATGGCTGAACATAGCAAATAAAAAACCCGCCAGAAGGCGGGTTTTTTATTTGGCTGAGCGCCCAAGGCAAAACCCTGGGCACTCATGCAGTCAAGCCGAGTTTTAGAAACCGAAACCGTCGTTGTTGGCGCCAGAGGAACCAAAGCCGAAATCGTCCGGCACGGCGTTTTCTTCGGCAGCAGGTGCGGCATCATCGCCAGCAGCGGCAGCACCAGCGGCAACGCCGCCCACGACCATGCCCTTAAGGCCGTCTTTAATGGCGTCCTTGATGTTCATCATCAGTTCGTCATGGTTGATGGCGACCTTGCCCTGGAATTCGGCCACCTGCTTGCGCAGGCCGCCCATATCGGTGTTCATGGTCTTGATCTTGGCTTCGAGTTCGTCAACCTTCTTGGAAAGAGCGGCGGCGCGGGCTTCAGCGGGTTCAAGAGCACGCACGCGTTCTTCAAGAGCAGCGGCAGCGGCGGTCTGAGCGGCCATGCTGGCGTAGGTATCGCCAAGGTAGGTCAGTACCTTGTCGCACAGGGTCTTGGTAAGACCGTCCATGCAGGTAAGGGAAACATTGTCACCCAGCACGCTGCGGCCGGTGTTGACAAAGGCTTCCCAGGACTGGCCTTCAACCCAGTTCAGGTCGGCAAATTTGGGGTACCAGCGAGCCAGCCAGGCGGCGGCAAAGGGGCCCACAGCCTTGGCGCAGGTGTCACAGGCAACGGAACGACCGGCAACGAAACCGGCGATTTCCTTGACGTCTACGCCCTCCTTGCCCACGACCAGGGCAAGCACGGACTCCACGGGAAAAACTTTACGAGATGTATCAGACATGGCGGCCTCCTCCTCGGAGATCGTAATTTTTCAGTAAAAGCTCACGGGGAACTGTGCGCAACTTCAAGGGCGGCCCCCAGCACGCAGCCGGGGGCCAACGCCGTTAGCTTCTGCCGTACATGCGGGCGTAAACAAGGGCCGCCGTGCGGTACACGAAGTGGCCAAGTTTAGACCAGGGCAGGTAAGCGAAAAGCATCCACACAAATACCAGGTGCAGGTAGTACACCAGGAAAGCGGGCACAATGGCGTCCGCCAGGCGGAAGCACTGCGACAGCACACCGGTTACGGCCACCAGCCAGATGATGCCCAGCAGATACCAGTCGTACCAGCTGGAACCCTGGAACTTGGGATTCAGCATCACACGGCGAACCGTGAGGATGGCGAGACCGGCCAGCAGCATCAGGGCGCCCAGGTTGGCCAGTATCTTCACGGGGAAGGTCAGCGACATGGGCGTTTCAATGTGGATGAGCGGAATAACCTTGCCGCCCCAGTGACCCACAGCAACCACAGCCGTTACAAAGGCCAGTATGGCAAAGCTGTAAACCAGCAGCATGTGACCAAACTTGCGGTTGGGGGTATCGGAGCCGGTGGCGGGGCCGTCTTCGCAGTCGTCAAACTTGCGGTGGGTGATAGCTTCATCCCACAGCACGTCCCACAAATGCCAGATCCAGCACTTTTGCTTGCCAATAACGGCCACAGAGCCTTCAGGCTTGAACATGGCCCACAGTTTCATGACACCCCGGGCGATGATAAAGGCAGCGCCGAAGAAGGTGACCATGAAAATGGGGTCGATGGTGTAGTCGCCGTAGAACACCTGACCGAAAACGATGCGGCCATCGGCAGCGCGGGGGAACCACTGGCCGCCGTTGAAGCCGGCACGGATCCACCACACAAAGAGCCACAGCACTGCGGGGATGGCAAACAGCACAGGCAGGCCAGAAGGCTTGCTCATGAGCTTGCCCACGCAGGTGGGTTCGGTCAGTTCGCGGTAAATGACGTTGCGTGCCGCGCCCATGAGGTCGGCAGGCTTTGCGCCGCGTGGGCAAAGGTCAGAGCAGTTGCCGCAGTTGTGGCAGAGCCACAGGTCAACGTCGGCGCGAAGCTTGTCTTTGAGGCCCCAGGAAGCCCAGACCATTTCCTTGCGCGGATAAGGCGCATTGGCCGGGGCGAGGGGGCAGGCCACGGAGCAGGTGGCGCACTGGTAGCACTTCTTGAGGGATTCACCCCCAGATTCTTCCAGTGCCCTGACAAACTCCATATCAGGTTTGATTGAACATTGTGCCATTGCTGCCTTCCTCCTACATGCCCTTGAACGGGTTGGGGCCCATGGCCATGATACGGTCAACGAAACCGTCGATCAGGTCGGGAACCTTGTCGTATTCGTCAATGGCCACTTCAAGCTGTTCCACGCGTTCGGGCTGCACGCCAAGGCGATTGAGCGTCTCGGCGATGTTTTCCTTACGGCGGGCGCAGATTTCAGAGCCCTTCACAAAGTGGCACTGGTAGTCGTCGCCATATTTGCAGCCCAGCAGCATAACACCGTCGTAGCCCTTGCTCATGGCGTCAGACACCCAGATGGCGTTGACCGAGCCAAGGCAGCGCACCGGAATGATGCGGCAGTAGGGGCTCCAGGGCTTGTTGCGTGCACCGGCCATGTCAAGGGCGGGGTACGCGTCGTTTTCGCAGGCCAGAATCAGCACGCGGGGACCGTCGGCCTTGAAGTCCTTGGGAACCTGAACTTCGCGGATCATGGAGCCGATCTGGTCGATATTGTAGTTGGCGAAGGAGATAACGCGTTCCGGGCAGGCGCCGAAACAGGTGCCGCAACGGCGGCAGCGAGCCGGGTTGGGCTTGGGCGTTCCCTTTTCGTCATCGTCCAGAGCGCCGAAGGGGCATTCTTCCGTGCAGCGCTTGCACTGGGTGCAGCGCACAAAGTTGAACACGGGATAGGAAAGGTCGCCCGAACGGGGGTGCACAGCAACGCCGTGGCTGGCAGCCTCAATGCACTGCATGGCCTTGAGCACAGCGCCCTTGGCGTCTTCTTCGCAGGCGTCCATGGTCAGGGGCTGACGCACGCAACCCGCTGCGTACACGCCGGTACGGCGCGTTTCGTAGGGGAAGCAGATGTAGTTCGAATCCGCAAAACCATCAAACAGGTTCAGATCCGGGAAGTCCGGGCCCTGGCGATAGTCAAAGCAGACAGTGACGTCTTTGGCCGTGGTGGGCACAAGGCCCGTGGGCACAACAACCAGGTCAACGTCGAGGTCAAAATCCATACCCAGCAGGGTATTTTTGCAGCTCACAACCATGTGGTCGCCAGCTTCGCGGATTTCGGTCACGTCGGCCTTGGTCATCATGACGCCCAGGCGCTCCTGCATCTTCTTGTAGAAGCGTTCCAGAATGCCGGGGACGGTCATATCCTTGTACAGGATAAAGGTCTGACAGGTGTCGTTGGTCTTTTCGCAAACCGTGTTGGCAAGGCGAAGCATACCCACGCTGTTGACCGCGTTGGAGTAGGCAACATGGCGGAAGCTTTCGAGGTTCGCTTTCACAAAACCCTTTTCTTCGCCTTCGGCAGGCTTGGCGGCTTCTTCCGCAGGAGCGGCAGCAGCTTCTTCGGCAGCCTTCTTGACAGCTTCTTCGGCAATGGTGGTGTCGAGCACAAAGGCGATGCGGCGGGCGCTCACCTGATCGGCTACCAGCATTTTGCCAAAGGTGGCGGCGTCCACAACCTTGGTGCTCTGCCCAAGGCCCATGGAGGCGAGGTACTGCTGGTCAAGCGGAACCCAACCGGTAGCCAGCACCACTGCGCCCACGTCGATGGTCTGCGAGCCAGCAGGGGTCACAAAGGTGGCCTTGAACTCGCCGGGCTGACCTTCCAACTTTTCCATGCGGGTGTTCATGTGCACCGCAATCTTGCTGTTGCCAAGCACCTTGCTGATCTTGTCGGCCACGTTGGTGGGCTGCTTGTCAGTCCAGGGCGAAGCAAGGGGCGAACCCATGGGAATGTTGTTGGCTGCGCCGCCGAGCTTGTCGGCTTTTTCAACCAGCACAACTTCATACCCGGTTTCGGCAGCCTCTGCGGCGGCGGTAAGACCCGTCCAGCCACCACCGATAACCAGCACGCGCTGCACGCCGGTAACGGCGGCAGAATCGGGCACTTCGCTCTTTTGCAGTTTAACCACACCCATGTTCACATAGTCTCGGGCCATGATCGCCAGAAGCTCCGGCGCGCCGCTGGCTGTGTCCACGGGGGTTTTGTCAGGATTTTTATAGGCCTGCACGCACTGTTCGCGCAGGTTTACAAATTCCACCTGCACGGGCAGGCGGTAGATTTCCGAATCAACGCGCGGAGAAGCGCCGCACAGCAGTACGCCGTCCAGCTCTTGCGCCTCGATGTCGGCCTTGATTTCGCTTACGGCCAGGGCCAGCACAGGAACAACCTTGACCACAGGCACAAGACCGCCCCACTTCTGGCTCGTCTGCTCGGCCAGAGCGGTCAGATCAAGCCCGCCGCCAATGTTCTGCTGGTCAAAATAGACGCCAATTTTACCCGACATGCCGCCTACCTCCCTTTCACCGTTTGAACCGCCTTCAGGGCGGCGGCTGTGCCAGACTGCGCAGAGCGCATCACGTCAAGGGGCATGCGCGCGCAGCCAGCGGCGAAAATGCCAGCCTCATCTCCACCCGCAATAAAGCCGTCTTCATCAAGCGGCAGGGGCAGGGGCGCATTTTCACCAGACAGCGAGGGCTGCATGCCAGTGGCCAGCACAACAAGATCATAATCAAGGGTCATCTTTTCGCCGCGCACGGCGTCTTCAGCCGTGATGCGCACGCGGTTGCCTTCGGCCTGTTCGGCATTGGCAACCTTGCCCTTGACAAACTTGACATTGGGCAGCGCCTTGACCTTTTCGAGCACCTTAACATAGCGGCCCGGGGCGCGCAGGTCGATGTAGTACACCGTGATCTGCGTATCGGGGTTCTGCTCGGCGATGTACAGGCACTGCTTGAGAGTGGCCATACAGCAGATATACGAGCAGTAGTTCAGGTGGTTCTGGTCGCGCGAACCCGCACACTGCACAAAGGCAACGCTGTGCGGGGCCCTGCCGTCGCTGGGACGGACAATACGGCCACCGGTGGGGCCAAAGGGCGAGGCAAGGCGTTCGAGCTGCATGTTGGACACGCAGTTCTTCACACTGCCAGCGCCAAGGTTGGTCAACCGGGTAACGTCGTAGGGCTTCCAGCCAGTGGCAACAACAACCGCGCCCACATTGAGATCAATCTCGCGCTGCGGTTCGTTGACATCCAGGAATTGTGCCCCGGCAACCCGCGCGCTGTCAGACTTGGAGAGCGCGTTGAGGTCGAGGGTATAGCGGCTGGGGAAGGCGAAAGGCATATCCTTGTGCAGGGCCTTGCGCGTGGCAAGACCAAGCTCGAATTCGCTTTCCACTTCGCCGGTCAGGCTGGAGGCAAGCAGGCTGAAGTCCACATTGTGCGGGGCGGTATGGCGGGGGCTGATGCGCACCTTCACCTTATAGTCGCCCTTGACGCCCATGAACCCGACTACTTCGGCCTGTGTGAAAAATTTGATACGCGGGTTCTTCCTGATGCGCTGGAACTGAATTTCCAGACCGCAGGAGGGGGGACAAAGTTTGGGGAAATATTTATTGAGCTGAGCCACGCGCCCACCAAGCCAGGGCGACTTTTCGACGATAAAGACGTCGTGGCCCAGTTCCGCCGCTTCAATGGCGGCTGTGAGGCCTGCAAAGCCGCCGCCCACGACGAGAATGGCATTGGACATCCTGGATATCCTCCTGCGTTGTTGCATAGCGGCTGAAGAAGGAAAAGGACTCCCGCCGCGAAAAAAAAGGAGCGGCCCCGTGGCCGACCTCTGCGAGCGTCAGCGCACAAAACTGCCCGCACCACGCCCGCCGGCAATGGGGGGCCTGCTGCCGGTCATCCCCTTGCCGAACAATTGCCTTGTGCAGCGCGCCGCATGCCAAGCATGCAGCACACGAACAGGTGGCACGAAAACCGCTCTTTTTCCGGCAGGGCTGGGCCGCCGCCGGCACGCGTTTTTCGCCGCTGCAAGCCCGGGCAAAGCCAGAGCTTGCAGCAGAGGGGGCGGCCTTGCGGCCGCCCCCATTTGGCATCAGTGCCGCCGACTAGTCGGGGATGATCTGGTAGTAGGGCTTCTTGAAGATCTTGGTCTCGCCGGTGGCGGGATTGTACTTCGAGTTCACGAAGCACTTCCAAGCGTCGTCGTCCAGGCCCATGAAGTCCGCACGGTAGTAGAAGCCGGGGTAGCGGGATTCTTCACGGAAGGAGATGTGCTGCATGTGCAGGCGCACCGTCCACAGACGATGGTAGTTTTCCCAGCAGCGAAGCAGTTCGTGCAGGTCACGGGCGGCCAGCTTGAAGGAGTCTTCTTCCATCATGGCAAGCAGGTTGAAGCCGGTGTCGAGCAGAGCCTTCGAGGTGGTGTAGTACGTGCTCACGCCACCGCCGTATTCGTCGGTGCACTTCACGAGACGCATCATGAAGTTCTTGGGCGTGATGTAGTTCGGGTTCACCACGGGATCGGTAGAAGCGGCCTTGCCTTCTTCAAAGTTGTAGAAGGGACGGTAAACGAGCTTCTTCAGTTCTTCGGCGGTTTCAGCGAACTCAGGCTTGAAGTCCTTGTGATCGAGGCACCAGCGAACCATCTGCTTGCCAGCGATACGGCCTTCAGCATGCGAACCGGAGGAGAACTTGTGGCCGGAAGCGCCCACGCCGTCGGCGCAGGTGAAGAGGCCTTCAACGGTGGTCATGCGGTTGTAGACCTTACCGTTGGAAGCTTTCACTTTGTAGTCTTCGGGCACCCAAGCTTCGTCGGGACCGGAAACCCAGATGCCGCAGCAACCGGAGTGGGAGCCGAGCAGGTAGGGTTCGGTGGGCATGATTTCGGAGCCGCGTTCTTCAGGTGCGGTGTTGGTGCAGGCCCAAAGGTTGGCCTGGCCCACGCACATGTCGAGGAAGTCTTCCCAAGCTTCGGATTCAAGATCCTTCTGCTGTTCTTCGTTAAGGGTAGCGAAGGTGGTCTGCAGGGCGGTCTTGGTGTCCATGTAGATGGGGCCGCGGCCTTCGCGCATTTCACGAAGCATCATGTGGTTACGCAGGCAGGTCGGAATGACATGGCCCTTGGCGTAGCCGCGATCTTCGTAAGGCTTCAGCATGGCGCGGTTGGTGGCGCAGTAATCTTCACCCTTGGAGTTGGTGGCTTTGGCCTTGAACAGGAGGAACCACGCACCCACGGGGCCGTAACCGTCCTTGAAGCGGGCGGGCACGAAGCGGTTTTCCATCATGGTCATTTCAGCGCCAACCTGAGCGCACATGGTGTAGGTCGAACCGGCGTTCCACACGGGGTACCAAGCGCGGCCCATGCCTTCACCGGTGGAGCGGGGACGGTACACGTTAACGGCACCGCCAGCGGCCACCATGATGGTGTTGGCTTTGAAGATGTGCACTTCGTTAGCGCGCAGGTTGAAGCCCACGGCGCCAGCGATGCGGTTGGGGGTATTCTTATCGAGAAGCAGCTTCACGATGAAAATACGTTCCATGATGCGGTCTTCACCCAGGGCATTCTTGGCAGCTTCGGCCACGATGCACTTGTAGGATTCACCGTTGATCATGATCTGCCAGCGGCCGGAACGCACAGGGGCATCGCCCTTGCGCAGGCTCTTGCCAGCGGCCTTGGCGGCAGCGCCGTTCAGGTTGTGACCGTCGTCGCCCTTGATCCAGCAGGGAAGGCCCCAATCTTCGAACAGATGCACGGAATCGTCAACGTGACGGCCGCAGTCGAAGATAAGGTCTTCGCGAACCAGGCCCATAAGGTCGGTACGGACCATGCGGACGTAGTCATCGGCGTCGTTATCACCCAGGTAGGTGTTGATGGCGGAAAGACCCTGAGCCACGGCGCCGGAGCGTTCGAGGGTGGCTTTGTCAACCAGCATAATCTTCAGGCCGTGCTTGTCGCCCCAGCGCACTGCTTCAAAAGCGGTGCCGCAGGAACCCATGCCACCACCCACGATCAGCAGGTCAACAGCATGTTCTTTCACTTCAGGCTCGGCAATGGCCACACCCTTCGTCGCTTCCTTGACGGGAATCATTGGCATAATTGTTTCTCCTTATCGCACTAGCGGTTGCAATAGCCTAGCGGCCGTGTTCCATGCAGGTGAAGGACTTACCAGCGTCCTTAACATCGAACTTCTTGCCAAGGGCGGTCTTGGGAGCGACCAAGGCAGTCTCGGTGAACAGCAGTTCATCTTCGATGTTGGCGCCTTCAGGATGACCTTCGAAGGGCTTGATGGAACCTTCCGGCGTAGTGCGGATGGGGAACTTGAAACGTTTCACGTTGCCATTGCGGAACTTAACCGTCCACATGATGGAGTCGGCCGAGCGCATGGGGATACAGGTACCGCCCATGGGAGCAAAGTCTGCGTAGGGGCGAGCCGTGATGGCGCCCTGGGGGCAGATTTTAACGCAGGAATAGCATTCCCAGCAGGCTTCGGGTTCCTGATTGTAAGCCTTCATTTCCTCAGAATCCAGGATCATGAGGTCGTTAGGGCAAATGTACATGCAGGCCGTCTTTTCGCCACCCTTGCAGCCGTCGCACTTGGACGGATCGACAAACGTCGGCATACGTATCCTCCAACTCTTTTAAAAGTGTTTCAGAAAAACCCGCCGGGTTCGGCGAGGCGCGCGGCAAAATCCGTCACGCCGGGGTTAGCCGAGCGCCTCCACAACGAAAGTTGGGCGTATGGCTTGCGCAATTAGTAACAAGCACTTAGCCTTTGCGTCAACCCCCCTCTGCAAAATTTCGTGGAAACTTCACAGACCCGTCATGCAGATTTACTACAGAATCAATGCCTTAGAAGCCTTGTGAAAAAAAATCTCTTGGCCATTTTTGAGCCTTGCGTGTCACAAGCATTTCAAATGCCTACTGCCAGACCATACATTGGTGCTGGTCGCACAACCCTTGCAAGAGAACTCATTTCAAGCTAACACGCTTGGGCAGATAAGGGAAGCCCCTGGGCCAAAACTAACCATGAGTCGGCAACCCGTTGTTTTTCCAGCGCAGCCCCACGGGCGAACCCCTCCTATCCAAATTTCATTATCAGTACAGGACAAGGCATGACCGACAACTCCAACGATTCCCGCGCACCACGTGATAAGCGCGAAGGACAGGGCCCACGCGCCCCGCGCAGCCCGCGCAATAGCCATGACACCGGCGATTCGCGCGCCCGCAAGCCGCTGCGCGAAGTGGTTTGCGAAATAGACCGCGACATTCTGCGCCTGCTGCTGCGCCGCAACAACCTTCTTGAGCGCATGCGCGGCGACAAGCCCCGGCTCGACTCTGCCGAAGAAAAAAACATTCGCGAATCGTGGGAGGCCGCTGTTTCCCACATCAGCCGCGATGCGCGCCTTTCCGGCCACTTTTTTTCGCTTATGCAGGAAGTGGAATTTCAGCCCCGCCCAGCCTCTGCGCGTAACGACGCAGACGAGGCCGGTGACAATGGCGGCGCTGCTTTGAAGGAACCACCGCGCACGGCCTTTAACCTTGCGCCGCCAGCCAAGCATGTGCGTTTGCGCATGCCCGCACCCCTGGCCTGCCGCGCCACCCGCGCATGGCTGATGCTGGCCGCCTCCACGGGCCAACCGCTGCATCTGGCGCCCGGCCTCATGAACGACCCCATTGTGGACTGCGTAAAAATGCTCAACCAGGCCGGAGCCTCGCTTACCCGCGAGGATGAAGGCGTCTCCGCCCGTCCGGCGGCCCCGCTGGGTGCGGCCGACAAGGTTATCCACACCGGCGACAGCGCCTGGAACTTCTTTATGCTGCTGGGCCACTACCTTGGCCGCCCCTCGCGCGCCAAGTTCACCGGCGATTCCAGCCTGAAACTGGCCGATTTCTCTGCCGTGCGGCACTTTTTGCCCGCTCTGGGTGCGCGCCTTGTGCACGTTGTTCCCAAAAGCGACGGCCTGCCCGCACGCCTTGAATGCTCCGGCATTCTGCCCGACTCCGTAAAGCTGCCCGCCGATGTGCCCGCCGAACTGGCCGAGGGCATTCTGCTGGCGGCCCCCGGTTACGAGCGGGCCATTACCCTTGACCTTTCCTCGCACCCTGATCACAGGCTCATCGTGGCCCGCGTGGTGCCCATTTTGCGCGCAGCTGGCGCGGATGTGCAGACCGAGGGCGCAAAAGTGCGCGTAAACCCCGGCCCGCTCAGCCTGCCCGCCAGACCTGAAAGCAGCATGGAAGCCGAGCTGGCGCTCTTTTTGCTGGCCCTGCCGCTGGCCCTTGGCGGCGAGGCCCATCTGGGCGGCCAGTGGCCTGCCCTGCCCGCCGCAGAAGCTGGCTGGGACCTGCTCAAACAGCTCGGCCTTGACCTGCGCTACGAGGCTGGCAAGGAAGGCGGCGAGGTCTGCGCCACCGCTTCTGCGCCGCTCAAGCAGTATGCCAAGGGCGACCTGCCCGCTGGTTTCCCCGCTGCGTGGGCGCCCCTGCCGCTGGCTTTGGCCGCCTGTGCCGCCCTGCGCGGCGAGAAGACCAACCTGCCCACGCTGCCCAGCGGAACCGACAGAACTACGGTAGAAAGTTTTCTTTCTGCTGTGGGTCTCGAATTGGATGAAAACAGCCGCTTGTGCAAAAAAGAACAATCCGGCCTCAAGCCGGGCTGGAACGCACCCGATCCGGTGTGGGCAATGGCCCTTGCCCTTGCCGCATGCGCAAGCCCACACCAGAAGCTGGGCAACCCCGGCATCATGACCGGTCTCTACCCCCCCTTCTGGGCTCTGTACAATACGCTGCCCGAACCGGCCATTCGCCGTTCCGCCGCGCCGGAAGCCCCCGCTGCCGCGCCCCGGCGTCGCATCATCACCGGTGCTGTGGCTGTGCCCCCCGAGCTCAAAGACGAAGACGATTATTAGAAAATACCAAGCAACAGGCGCTGGCGGCGAATTATCGCCCCCAGCGCCTGTTGCTGTTTTGGCCTGAACAAAAAAACGCCCCGCGCGGTTAAGCTGCGGGGCGGAAAGTCCGTTTTCATGCACGGGTCCCTGAGTCCACGGGACTGCCAAGGGCGTGTCTGCCAGAGGTTATTCCTGGGTGAAACGGAAAAGACGCACGGAAATAGGCTGCATGCTCTGCCGGCTCATGGCCGACACAACAAAAACATAATCCCTGCTCTGGCCGCTGGGCGGACAGGGGCCACGGTAGTGACGGGTCAGGCCACCTTCCGGAATAACGCCAGAGCCATCGTTGGTCCAGTTGCCGCCGCCCAGAAACATTTCCTGGGAATCGCTGGTAAGCTCCATCAACCGCACGTCATAGTAATCGGTGTTGGCTGGAGTTTGGGCCACCTGAATTTCAGGCGAGATGCGTGAGCACCGATGGACATCGCGCAGGGTAACAGTAACGGCCATGCCGTCAGGAACTTCCTGCGTCTCCTTGGAGGCGCAAGCAGGCAACAGTGCCGCTGCCAACAGCACAGGAACAAGCACGACCCGGGCTTTGCCTAAAAATTCAAAACGCATCAGAGCCTCCAAATGACAATTGCTTTATACGCCTTTTGGAAGCATAACCAATAGTCAGGTCGAATACAACAACCAGTGGGAGCAGTATATGTCCATTCTTGCAGACAGCGTTTCGGGGTATCTGGAACACTCATCGTGGATCCGGCGCATGTTTGAGGCCGGTGGCCAGCTCAAGGCCCGTTTTGGCGCAGACAATGTTTATGATTTCAGCCTGGGCAACCCCGACCTGCCAGCACCTCCTGCCGTGGTGTCCGGCCTGCGCTCCTTTACCGAACACGCTTCTGAACCCTTTGCCTTTGGCTACATGCCCAACGGCGGTTTTGTGTGGGCGCGAGAAAAACTGGCTGCGCACCTCAGCAAGGAACAGGGCGTGGCCCTCACCGCCAATGACGTTCTGCTGGGCTGCGGTGCCGCCGGTGTGCTCAACGCTTTTTTGCGCGCGGTCATCAATCCCGGCGAAGAAATGCTGGGCTTTGCCCCCTACTTTGTTGAATATGGCTTTTACGTGGCCAATCACGGCGGCACGTTCCGCGCGGTCATGAGCAAGCCCGACACCTTTGCGCCCGACCTCGCGGCGCTTGAGGAAGCCATAAGCCCCAAAACCCGCGTGGTGCTCATCAACTCGCCCAACAATCCCACCGGCGTGATATACAGCCGCAAGGATCTGGTGGCGCTGACCGAACTGCTCGAAAACAAGAGTCAGGAATACGGCAAGCCCATCTGGCTGGTGGCCGACGAGCCCTACCGTTTTCTGGCCTATGACAACGCTGAAGTTCCTTCGGTGCTGCCCCTCTACCCTTACGCGGTGGTCATCAGTTCGTTCTCCAAAAATCTTTCGCTACCGGGCGAACGCGTGGGCTTTGCCGCAGTGTCGCCCCTGTTGCACGAAAAGGCCGAGCTCATGGCTGGCCTTACCCTCACCAACCGCATTCTCGGTTTCGTGAACCCGCCCGTGGTAGGCCAGCACATCATGGCCGCCGCTCTGGGCAGCCAGGTTGACCTGGGCATCTACGCAGCCCGCCGCAAGGCCATGGGCGAAGTGCTCAAAAATGCCGGTTACGAATTCCAGATGCCTGCGGGCGCTTTCTATTTCTTCCCCAAGGCTCCCGGCGGCGACGATGTGGCCTTTGTGAACAGGCTGGTTGAAGAACGCGTGCTGGCCGTGCCCGGTACCGGCTTTGGCTGCCCCGGCTACTTCCGCCTTGCCTTCTGCGTGGACGAAAAGGTCATTCGCAATGCCGCCGACGGCTTTGCCAAGGCCCGCGCCGAGTTCAAGTAATCATCATGCCTGCGGGGCGGCAAAACCGCCCCGCAGAAATCACAGGGAACCGACATGATGCAATCACCGTTTGCAAAAACACCCCACGGGCTGCTCCGTGGTTTTGTTGCGGCCTTTGCCTGCCTTCTTTTACTGGTGGCCGTTCAGGTTTCCGCCAAGGATATCAGCGTCAAGGAAGCAGCGGCTCTGTTGCAGAACCCGCCGCAGGGCCTGACCATTGTGGACGTGCGCACCCCGGCTGAATTTCGCGAGGGGCACATTGCTGGCGCTGTAAACATGGATTTTTTCGGTGCGGACTTTGAATCGCAGGTACTCACACTGCCCAAGGACAAGCCCGTACTGCTGTACTGCCGCACGGGCAATCGGTCTGCTGGTGCATACGATACCATGACAAAAGAAGGTCTTACCAATATTCTGCACATGAATCAGGGCATCACCGCATGGCAGCAGGCCGGTTTGCCCGTGCAAAAATAGGCCTCAGACACAGCGCAAAGAGCGTTGCCACTGGCACGAATTCTGCTTCTATTCAGGGCGGAGAGGAATGTTTTTCCTCTTCGCCCTTTACTTTGTCTGCCCTATTACGCGGCAGACTAAGCGTGCCGCGCATATCTGCGGCACAGCGGCATGTACGCCCTCCCGCAGGGGCGGCCTGCCGTTACCGGGTATGAGGAAAATTATTCCCCCCGGCAGGAGGCAGAGCATGAACTCATCATTGTACATCGGTGCCACTGGCATGAAGACCTTGGGTGACGGCATGAACGTCATCTCAAACAACATCGCCAACGTGAGTACCATCGGTTACAAAGAGCAGACCGCTCTGTTCTCTGACGTTTTTTATGCGCAGCAGGGCAGCATTGGCGACTGGTGGGGAGCGCAGACCAATTCGCGTGTGGCTCTCGGCCAGGTGGGTCAGGGTGTGCAGATGGACGCCGTGCTTACCAGATACGGTCAGGGAGCGCTTGAGTCTTCCAACACCGTCACGGATATGGCCATCAGCGGCAAGGGATTCTTTCAGGTAACCGACAAGAATGGTGACGCGTATTATACCCGCGCGGGCGACTTTCGCCCTGACAACTCAGGCGTATTGCGTACGCCGGCGGGCATGGCCCTTATGGGCTACAAGTATGCGGAAGACGGCACCAAGGGCGGTCTGGCTCAGGTTACCATAGACAGATTTGCCAAAATGCCGGCCAAGGCCACCACGGCTTTGGATCTGCGGCTGAACGTCGCGCAGGCCAAGGACACTGCCGTTGACGCCACCAACCCGTATTTCAGCCTTGTCGGCCAGTACAATGCCGCCAATACGCCGCCCATCAGCAGCTCCGGCTACGGATATGCCCAAAGCGTAACCCTGTACGGAGCCGACGGCACGGCCCACAACGCCACCATCTATTTTGACGGCGCGCCCTCCACCGGCACGGGCACCACTGCGGAATACCTCATCGCCTCTGACGCAGACACAAGCGGCGGCACGGCCCAGGCCCTCATGGCGGGAACCCTGAGTTTCAACGCCAAAGGCGAGCTCACGGGCATGTCGGCCTACACGCCAACCACCGCAGGCAGCACAAATCTTGCCGACTGGAACGCGGCCACGCTTTCTTCCACAGGTCTGCCGCAAATGACCTTTAACGGCTCGCCCGTCACCCTGAACCTGGGCATCTCTGCCACAGGCGGCTGGCAAAACACGCCTGGCACGGCTGCCAGCGTGGGCACAGACCCCACCGCTCTTGCAAGCATGGGCAATTCCTATACCCGCGCCACAGACGCCACCACAAACTACACCGCTTCCTCACCGGTTATGCGCTCCAAAAATCAGGACGGATACGCCGCTGGCACGCTGAACAACATCAGCATCAGTGAAGACGGCACTGTTGTGGGCAAGTTTTCCAATAACAAGAGCATGAACCTGTGGCAGATACCTGTGTGCCGTTTTACCAGCGAAGACGGCCTGCGGCGGGAAGGAAACAATGTTTTTTCTGCCACTGAAGATTCGGGACAAATGCAGATGGGCGTGGCCGGAACGGAAAATTACGGCAAGGTCAATGCCTACAACATTGAAAATTCCAACGTGGACATGTCCAAGGAAATGGTCAACATGATCATCAACCAGCGGGGCTTCCAGTCCAACAGCAAGGTTGTGACCACTGCTGACCAGATGCTGCAAAAGGCCATGGAGCTCAAGCGCTCATAATGCAGGTCACGCGGCCTGCAGCTCCCGCTTCCGTACAACTCTTTCTAGCCCCGGTTCGCCGGGGCTTTTTGATATCCACACACTCCGGTGCGGATACAACATATCCAGCATCTCGGATTTGGCGGGTAATCCAGACCTTGCGGCATTGCCCCTAACCGTCCCATAGGGTACAGTGCTCTACTGTGTTGCGGATTATTGTATAAAAAACACACGTTTTTGCCGCACTTTTTTCAGGAGCACGCCCCCCATGAGCGCAGCCGCTTCCCCTGCAACCGGCACGGCCCTTTATGGCGTCATCGGTTGGCCCTTGAGCCAAAGCCTTTCGCCCCTGCTGCACAATACGGGTTTTGCAGCTCTCGACATCGATGCCCTGTACATGAAGTGGGAAGTGCCCCCCCAGAAGCTGCCCGTCTTTGTGGAAAGCGTGCGCCTGCTCAACATTCGCGGCTGTTCCGTTACCATTCCCCACAAGGTGGAGTTGCTCCCCCTGCTGGACGAGGTGAGCCCGCTGGCCAGACGCGTGGGCGCGGCCAATACCATCTACTGGAAAGGCGAGAACCTGTGCGGTGAAAACACCGATGTGGCGGGTTTTATGGCCCCACTCGCCAACGTGCCCCTTGCTGGCGCGGATGTGCTGCTGCTGGGAGCTGGCGGTGCGGCACGGGCCGTTGCAGCTGGCCTTGTGGAGACGGTGCAGCAACGCCCTGCCAGAATTTTTGTGACCACGCCTTCCGACAAATCGCACCTGTCGCTGGCCGAAGAATTTGGCCTTACCCCCCTGCTGTGGAAAGACCGCCACGAACCTTCGCCCCTGCTGGTCATCAACACCACCCCCCTTGGCATGCGTGGCAAGGCCGAGGAAGAGACCCCCTACGATTTTTCGCTCTCCGCGCCCCTTGCACCCACAAGTGCTGCCCAAGCAACACCCCTCGCTTACGACATCGTGTACAACCCGCTTGAAACACGTTTTTTGCGTGAGGCACGTGCCGCTGGCCGCCGCTGCATTTCGGGGCTGGAGATGTTTTTTGGTCAGGGCGATGCACAGTTCCGCCTGTGGACAGGGCAAGGCCTGCCGCCAGAGTCGCGCAGTGCCCTTGAGGCTGCCCTGGGGCAGCAGTCACGTTAACCAGACACGAAAAGCGAGGCCTCCATGCGAATTCTTGTGCTGCACGGCGTCAACCTGAACATGTTCGGCAAACGCGATCCTTCACAGTACGGAACAGCAACACTGGCAGACATTGATGCCGCGCTGAAAAAGCTAGCAAAAGAGCTGGACGTGACTGTTGAATGCTTTCAGACCAACCACGAAGGCGAGATGGTTGAACGCATTCACAAAGCCCTGGGCGAAGGCATAAACGCCGTTGTCATCAATGCGGGCGCGTGGACGCACTACAGCTACGCGCTGGCAGACGCGCTGGCCATACTGCCCGTGCCCGTGGTTGAGGTGCACATGTCCAATGTCCATGCGCGCGAGGCATTCAGACACCATTCGGTGCTGGCCCCGGTGTGTGCGGGCAGCGTGTGCGGCTTTGGCGTAGAAAGTTATCTTTTGGGTTTGCGGGCAGCCCAAACGCTTGTGATAAAAGACGCAAAATAAACAAGAGCAGATACGCAGTATATGATTTGTACGGGTGCGAGCCTAGATTTTTGACTTTTTCTGCTGTAGCGTTGTAGACAGACTTGTCACAGCGGCACCCCATCAGCTTCTAACCAGAGAGTTCCCATGAACGACGCCATCAACCTGAACCGCCTGCGCGACCCCGCCTTTACGGAGGAAGTGGACGCGCACAGCGGACAGAAAGTGTCCACCTGCTATCAGTGCGGCAATTGTACGGCCGGCTGTCCAGCAGGTTTCGTTTATGACTTGCAGGTCAATCAGATCATGCGGGCGGTACAGCTGGGTTTGAAGGACGCGGTACTTGATTCGCGTTCCATCTGGATGTGCCTGTCCTGCTCCACCTGTAGCCAGCGGTGCCCCAACAACATCGATGTGGCCGGAGTCATGGAGACCCTGCGCCACATGGCCCGCAAGGAAGGCCGCGTGGCCGTTCCCAAGGTGGAAAAGTTTTGGTTCTCCTTCCTGGATACGGTGCGCACCTTTGGCCGCACCCACGAAATCGGCACCATGGCACTCTACATGATGCGCTCACTCCGTGTGTTTACCGACGTTGACCTTGCGCCAGAAGCACTCAAAAAGGGCAAGCTGGGGCTCAAGCCCCATATTCTGCCCGGCGGGGCGGGGCCGGTTACCCGTATCTTTACGCGCTATAAGGAACGCGCCAAGCGCGAGGGGGTGCGCCCATGAATTTCGCCTACTACCCCGGCTGCTCTGCCAGAGGTTCATCCAAAGATTACGAAATGTCCACCCAGGCTGTGTGCAAAGCCCTGGACATGAGGCTTGTGGATATTCCCGACTGGAACTGCTGTGGCTCTACCCCGGCCCACGCGGTGGACACGGAGCTTTCGGCTGCGTTGTGCGTACGCAATCTTGATATCGCCGCCCAGCAAAAGGCCGAGGTTCTGCTGACCCCCTGCCCCAGCTGTCTTTCAAACCTGCGCCTGGCTTCCAAGCGTATGGAAAACCCCGCATTCCGCAGCCGCGTTGACGAACTGCTCGACGGCCCTTCGGCCAAACAGTTTCCGCCTGTCACCTCCGTCATGCAGGGCATTGCCGCACAGATGGATATGGGCGCTATTGCAGGCCGCGTACGCCAGAGCCTCAAGGGGCTCAAGCTTGTGGCCTACTACGGCTGCCTCATGAGCCGCCCGGCCGAAGTGATGAACTTCGGCGACCCCGAAAACCCCACGCTCATGGAAGAAATGATGTCGGCCTGCGGGGCGGAGATGCTTGATTTTCCGCTCAAGACAGCCTGCTGCGGCGCATCGTTCGGCATTCCCGAGCGGCCCATGACGGCCAAGAATTCGGGCCGCATCCTTGAGCTGGCCACCCGCCTTGGCGCTGACGCCGTTGTGGTGGCTTGCCCGCTCTGCCAGATGAACCTCGACCTGCGTCAGGATCAGGCCAGCGCGGCCATGGATACCAGGTTCCGCATGCCGGTGCTCTACTTTACCCAGATGATGGGCATTGCCTTTGATCTGCCCGAGGAAGAGCTGGGCCTGAACAAGCTGTGCGTGAGCCCCAACGGCCTTATGCGCAAGCTCGACGAACTGCGCCGCGCTGAAGGAGGCAGGTAATGAGAATAGGCGTCTTTATCTGCCACTGCGGCAGCAATATCGCCGGTACTGTCGACTGCGCCCAGGTGGCGGCCATTGCCCGCACCTATCCTGACGTGGTCTATGCCGACGACCCCATGTACACCTGTGCCGAACCGGGCCAGGCGGCCATTGAAGCAGCAATCCACGAGCACAAGCTCGACGGCGTGGTTGTGGCCTCCTGCTCGCCGCGCATGCACGAGCCCACCTTCCGCCGCACGGTGGAACGCGCGGGGCTCAACCGCTACATGCTTGAAATGGCCAATATCCGCGAGCACGTTTCGTGGATTGGCAAGGATATGGAAGCCAACACCAACAAGGCCGCCGAACTGGTGCGCCTGGCGGTGGAAAAGCTGCGCAACAACAAGCCCCTCATGGCCAAGAGCTTTGACGTCAACAAGCGCGTGCTGGTCATTGGCGGCGGCGTTGCGGGCATTCAGGCGGCGCTTGACTGCGCCGACGGCGGCGTGCCCGTTGTGTTGGTGGAACGCGATGCCACCATCGGCGGCAAAATGGCCAAGCTGGACAAGACCTTCCCCACCGTCGACTGCTCGGCCTGTATTCTCGGCCCCAAGATGGTGGACGTGGCCCAGCACTCCAACATCACGCTTTACGCCTATTCCGAAGTGGAAGACATTTCGGGCTATGTGGGCAACTTTACGGTCAAGATCCGCAAGCGCACCACTTACGTGGACTGGAACCTGTGCACAGGTTGCGGTGCCTGCACCGAAAAGTGCCCGGCCAAGAAAACGCCCGACACCTTCAATGAGCTGACGGGCAACACCACGGCCATCACCATCGCCTTTCCTCAGGCCATTCCCAAGAAGGCCGTCATTAATCCGCAATTCTGCCGCCAGCTTCTCAAGGGCAAGTGCGGCGTGTGTGCCAAGGTGTGCCCCACCGGGGCCATCAAGTACGACATGGAAGATGAGATCATCACCGAAGAAGTGGGCAGCATTGTTGCCGCCACCGGTTACGACCTCATGGACTGGACCGTGTACAAGGAATACGGCGGCGGTGCCTACCCTGACGTTATCACCTCCCTGCAGTACGAGCGTCTGCTCTCCGCATCCGGCCCCACGGGCGGCCATGTGAAGCGCCCCTCTGACGGCAGGGAGCCCAAGAACATCGTCTTTGTGCAGTGCGTTGGCTCGCGCGACAAATCCGTGGGCCGTCCCTACTGCTCCGGCTTCTGCTGCATGTACACGGCCAAGCAGGCCATTCTGACCAAGGATCACATCCCCGATTCGCACTCCTTTGTCTTTTACATGGACATCCGCGCTCCCGGGAAGATGTACGACGAGTTTACCCGCCGCGCCATGGAAGAATACGGCACGGAATACATCCGTGGCCGCGTGTCGCAGATTTACCCCGACGGTAACGGCCAGATGACGGTCATGGGCGTGGATACCCTGCTGGGCCAGCCTGTGGAGATCAAGGCCGACCTCGTGGTGCTTGCCGTGGGCGTCGAGGCCAGCAAGGGTTCGCCCCAGCTGGCAGAAAAGCTGCGCATTTCTTACGACAGCTACGGCTTTTTCATGGAAAGCCACGTCAAGCTCAAACCTGTGGAAACCAATACCGCCGGTGTGTATCTGGCGGGCGTGTGCCAGGGGGTCAAGGATATTCCCGCCTCTGTGGCCCAGGGTTCCGCTGCTGCGGCCAAGGTGCTTTCGCTCTTCGCCAAGGACAAGCTTGAAAGCGACCCGCAGATCGCCCAGGTGGATATCCGCCGCTGCGTCAACTGCGGCAAGTGCATACGCTGCTGCCCCTTTGGCGCCATCAAGGAAGTGGAAATCCGGGGCGAGGGCAAGGCGCAGGTTATTGAAACTGTCTGCCAGGGCTGCGGTCTGTGCACGTCCACCTGTCCGCAGGGGGCCATCCAGCTTTCACACGCTACCGACAACCAGATCCTTGCGGAGGTAAACGCCTTATGCCAGTGCTGAACGGCAAAGAACTTAGAATTGTAGGTTTTCTCTGCAACTGGTGTTCGTATGGCGGTGCGGATACGGCCGGTGTGGCCCGCGCCACCCAGCCCACCGACCTGCGCATCATCCGGGTGCCATGCTCGGGCCGCATTGACCCCCTGTTCATCGTCAAGGCGCTGCTCAACGGCGCGGACGGCGTGCTGGTTTCCGGCTGCCACCCGCGCGACTGCCACTATGCCGCGGGCAACTTTTACGCCCGCCGCCGCCTTGAGGTACTCAAGCAGTTCCTGCCCGTGCTGGGCATTGACGAACGCCGCTTTGAATACACCTGGGTTTCGGCATCCGAAGGCCAGCGCTGGCAGCAGGTGGTTACGGTCTTTACCGACCGCATCCACAAGCTCGGCCCCGCGCCCAAGCTCGAAGACCCGGAACCGCTGCTCAAAATCGCCGACATGGCGCTGACCTCGCTGCGTTCCCTCGGCACAGGGCAAAACGCCGCCCTTGTCGAGCTCAAGGAAGCCATCAAGGCCAAACTGCCCGAGCTCGACTGTGTGCTGGGCTGGCAGCAGGGCTACGACGAGGCCCATACCGTGCCCCTGTTCATGAAGACTCCCAAGGACGTGGACAAGCTGGTATGGGGGCCCTTCAACGTCAACAATCCCGCTGTGTACCTGCCCTCGTTCAAGGGCAAGAAGGTGGGCATTGTGGTCAAGGGCTGCGACTCGCGCTCGGTGGTCGAACTGCTGCAGGAAAACCTGATCCGCCGCGAAGACGTGACCATCTTTGCCCTGCCCTGCGAGGGCACGCTGGACATGGCCCGCGTCAACCAGGATATGGGCCGTTACACCAAGATCGACAGCGTGAGCTACGACGAGGCCGGTGTTACCATCACCGCCGACGGCAAGGCCCACCGCTTCTGCATGACAGAATACGCCCAGGGCAAATGCTACGGTTGCACCACGCCATCGGCGGTGCTTTCCGACACCCTGCTGGGCCAGCCCGTCAAGGTGGACGGCGCGGCGGGTACCCCGCCGGAGCTGGCCCTGCTCGATTCCATGACCCTGGACGAACGGCTTGCCTTCTGGCGCGGCCAGATGGACCGCTGCCTGCGCTGCTACGCCTGCCGCAACGCCTGCCCCATGTGTGTATGCCGCGACTACTGCGTGTCAGACAGCCGCGACCCGCACTGGATGACGCAGGAAGACACGGCCAAGGAAAAACTCTTCTTCCAGACCATTCACGCCATGCATCTGGCTGGCCGCTGCACCGGCTGCGGCGAATGCCAGCGCGCCTGCCCCGTGGGCATTCCCATCCTGGCCCTGCGCCAGCAGATTGCCCGCGCGGTGGCCCAGCTTTTTGACGGCTACCAGCCCGGCCTCAACCCGGACGACGTGCCGCCCCTGCTGGGCTATGAAGTGGTTGAAAAGAACATTCACGAGAGGGACTGGAAATGAGCACGATACGCTTTGTAACACCCGACGGATTGCCCGCGTTTCTTGCCCACCTCTCGCAGAATGGCCGCCGCGTGCTGGTGCCGGTAGAAAAGCCCGCCAACAAGCGCTCTGTGGTTTTTGAACCTTGGCAGGAAGGCAAGCCCTTTACCATGGAAAAGGCCACCGTGCCCGCCAAGGAGGCCGTGCTGCCCCAATGCGAAACTCTGGTGCGCTACAAAAAAACCAAGGACCCGGATAACCTCGAGCGCGTCACCATGAGTCTGGACGACAAGCCCGAGGCCCAGCCCACCGTGGTTTTTGCCTGCCGTCCCTGCGATGCGCGCGGCTATGCCGTGCTTGACCGTCCCTACCTCAAGGGCCCCTACGCCGACCCCTACTACAAGGCCCGGCGCGAGCAGCTTGCGGTGGTTACGCTCACCTGCGGCAGCGGCTGCAACACCTGCTTCTGCCACTGGGTTGGCGGCGGCCCCACCTCGCCCGAAGGCTCGGACGTGCTCATGACCGAGATCGAGGGCGGCTATGTGCTGCAGGCCATCACCCCCAAGGGTGAGGAACTGCTGGCCAATTCTTCGCTTGCCGAAGGGGCCGAGCTGTTCCACAAGGCCGAGGCGGCGCGCAAGGAGGCCTGGGCCAGCCTTGTGCCTGCTCCCAATATCAAGAGCGCACCCGAAAAGGTGGCAGCCCGCTTTACCGACACGCAGTTCTGGCAGGATCAGACCGACCGCTGCATTTCCTGCGGGGCCTGCACCTACTTTTGCCCCACCTGCTACTGCTTCACCATCACCGACGAGGGCGAAGGACTGAGCGAAAAGGGCGGACGCCGCCTGCGCAGCTGGGACAACTGCATGTCCTCGCTGTTCACGCGTGAGGCCAGCGGCCATAACCCGCGCATGCTCAAGGCATTCCGCATGCGCAACCGCGTGTCGCACAAGTACTCCACCTATCCTGAAAACTGGGGCGCGTTCTCGTGCAGCGGCTGTGGCCGATGCATCAGCAATTGCCCCGTCTGCGTGGACATCCGCGCCATCGTGCTGGCCGCCATTGACGACGGTACCGATGACAAAAAGTCCACGGACAAGTAGGAGCAGACATGGCCACCAAAAAAACTACCGGCAAAGCTACAACTTCCAAGGCTGCGCCTGAAAAGAAAGCCGCCCCCGCCCAAGCTGCAGCAGAAGCGGTTGTGGATACCAAGCCCGTAACCGCTGCCAAACCCGCCGCCAAGCCGGGCCTCAAGCCCTCGGCCGACGGCGGCATGCTGCGCGAAATAACCGCCCGCCCCATGATGCAGGGCAACCCCTACCTGCCCATGGCCGCCACCGTGGCCGAAGTGATTCAGGAAACGGGCAACATCAAGACCCTGCGCGTGGTGCTGGACGATGAAGAAGCCATGAAGTCCTTTACCTACGAGCCCGGCCAGGTGGGCCAGCTCTCGGTATTCGGCGCTGGTGAATCCACCTTTGTAATCAACTCGCCGCCGTCGCAGAAGAACTATCTTCAGTTCTCCGTGATGCAGGCGGGCGAGGTTACCTCGGCCATCCACCGGCTGTCGCCTGGCGACAAGGTGGGCGTGCGCGCCCCCCTGGGCAACCACTTTCCCTACGCCGACTGGAAGGGCAAGGACATCTTCTTTGTGGGCGGCGGCATCGGCATGGCACCCATACGCACCATCATGCTGCACGTGCTGGAACACCGCGCCGACTTTGGCAAGGTGAGCCTGCTCTACGGCGCACGCTCCCCGCGCGACATGGCCTTCAGCTATGAAACGGAAGACTGGCTGCGCCGCGACGATCTGGACTGCACCCTGTGCATCGACGCCCCCTTTGACGGCTGGCCGCACAAGGTGGGCCTGATCCCCAACGTGCTGCTGGAACTGAACCCCGACCCCAAAAACTGTGTGGCCGTGCTCTGCGGCCCGCCCATCATGATCAAGTTTACGGTGCAGGCCCTGCAAAAGCTCAACTTTGCGCCTGAAAACATCGTGACCACGCTTGAAAAACGCATGAAGTGCGGCGTCGGCATCTGTGGCCGCTGCAATATCGGCGGGCGCTACGTGTGCGTGGACGGCCCCGTATTCACATGGCAGGAATTGCAGGATCTGCCGCCCGAACTGTAACGGCGTGCGGCATACCGCATAATGCTCATACGGGGGCTTCCGTGCTTGCCAGTGGCAGCAGGAAGCCCCCGCTGTTTTTACCTGCACGGTTTGCCCACCGCCTCGCCCACCTCGAGTTCCCTGTTCAAACGGTTTCAGCCAGCAGCACTGGCGCAGGTTGCCCTGAGGCGCAAAAACGGCAGTTGACAGGGACGCCTGTGTGGGTCAAGGAAGTACAACACTTTCTTCAAGGGAGTATTCATGAAAAAGCTGCTTATTCTCGGTTGCCTGATGCTTGGACTGCCTGTGGCTGTTCAGGCTGGTAACGACAAGATCGATCCTTCCATTTACATCTGCGCCGAGCTCATCACCCAGCCCATGACCGACGGCGGCCAGCCGCCCATCTTTGAAGGCCTGCAAATTGACGGTTATGTGAGCGCCAAGATGGGCAATCCCATTGCCGACCCTGAAACTCTCGCCCCCATGCTGGGTCAGGTATACGCGGCCTGCCAGGTTGACCCCTCCAAGAAAGTCGCCACTGTGTGGCAGGAAGCCCGCAAGACCTTTCCTGTGGATACCCAGAGCACCTGGCGTGCCGACAAAACCCTGTGCAAGGATTACACCGCCAATGCCGAAGACGGCAGCGGCTTTGTGATCTGGCTTGACGCGTACAACCGTGGCAAAACCGGCAAACCTGCATCGGTGCTGGTCAACGATGACACGCTCAAGGCCTATCTTGACGCCTGCTCCAAAAAGCCCGACGCCCTCATGCTCGACGTGCTGGCTGAAAGCGCAAAATAGTTTTTGCAGCCATAATGCAAACAAGGCCGCTGATCTTCATGATCGGCGGCCTTGCTGTTTTTGCGCCAGGCTTTTTCGACTGCTAAAAAATGACCATGTAGAGCGGGATTGTGCCCATGGAAAGCAGGGTTGTGAGGCTCACCGCCTGCGCGCCAAATTCCGGGTCTGTGTGGTAGTGGGCGCTCAAGATGGCGGCCTGGGCCATCACCGGCAGTGAAGCCTGAATGATGAACACCTTGCCCATGAGCGCAGGTACGGGGAAGAAATACAGAAAGCCGCACATGACCAGCGGCCCCAGCACCATGCGCCCCAGCACCAGCAGGGCCATGTCCTTGCTGATCTTTATGCTGCGCAGCCCCATGTCGTAGATGGAAATGCCAATAAATATCATGGCCAGCGGTGTTGTAAGGTTGCCCAGTGAGCGCGCCACGTTCTGCAAAAATTCCGGCAGTTCCACACCCAGCAGGATCAGGCCGATGCCCGTCATAAATCCCATAAGCGGCGGAGAAAACACCTGCAGCAGGCGCGTGCGCACGGGTATGCAGCACTTGCTGTCCGTAATGTCGCAGGTGATGGAGTACTGCCCCACTGTCCAGAAAAACACGGTGCTCGCGGCGTAATAGAGCAGCACGTAGGGCACCGAGGTTTCACCAAAAAGGGCCAGATTTACGGGGATACCCACAAATATGGTGTTCGAGTTGGACACGCTGGCGCAGAACAGGCCAAAGTGCTGTCGCTTGATACGCGCAAGCTTGGCAAGAACCATTGCCAGCAAAAAGGTCAGCACCACAGAGCCCAGAGGCAGCAGCGCCCCCTTGGCCAGCATGAGCAGTTCGTTGCGGTGAAACGAATGCATGATGGTGTACATGAGAAAGGGCGGCAGAGCTATCTGCGTGATCAGCCGGGGCAGCATGATGCGCGTTTCCGCGCCAAACCAGTTGCGCGCAGCCAGCATAAACCCCACAAAGCCCATGAGCATGAGCCCAAAAACGCCCCCCAGGGCATGCAGAAACGCCATGTGTTCTTTCCTCGCACCCAGCCCTCTGCCCGAGGGTCAGAAAACCCCCACGGGGCAGCCATCAGCTCGGGCCCGTGGGGGTTTTTAATCATTTGTTGCCGATATTCTTAAATGTCCTTGTAACGTCCGCCGTTGGCCGCCGAGCTGACCAGGTAGGCATAGCGCCGCAGCACCGGGTAGGGGCAGTCTTTCTTGGGCACCACAAGGGCAGCGCGGCGCTTCTCAAGCTCCGCTTCGTCCACCAGCAGGTCAAGCTTGCGGTTGGGAATGTCGATATGGATGATGTCGCCTTCCTGCACCAGCGCGATAACGCCGCCGTCCGCCGCTTCGGGCGAAATGTGGCCTATGGCTGCACCGTTGGTGCCGCCAGAGAAGCGGCCATCGGTCAGCAGGGCCACGTCCTTGCCAAGGCCCATGCCGGTAATGGCCGCAGTGGGCGAAAGCATCTCGCGCATGCCCGGACCGCCGCGCGGGCCTTCGTAGCGGATCACCACGCCGTCGCCAGCCTTGATCTTGCCGTCAAGAATAGCCTTCATGGCGTCTTCTTCCGACTCAAACACGCGGGCCTTCACGTCGCGGCACATCATTTCAGGTGCCACGGCCGACTGCTTTACCACAGCGCCGCCGGGGGCCAGGCTGCCGCGCAGGATGGCAATGCCGCCCTGCTTGGAATAGGGGTTTTCAACACTGCGGATAACCTCGGGGTTCAGAACGCGGGCGTTCATGTCCTTGAGGTTCTCGCCCACGGTTTTGCCCGTGGCGGTCATGCAGTCCTTGTTGATCAGGCCCAGCTTGTCCAGCTCGGTCATCACGGCGGGGATGCCGCCAGCGTTGTCGAGGTCAACCATGTAGTGCTTGCCCGCCGGGGAGAGCTTGCACAGGTTGGGGCTCTTTTTGCTCACCTCGTCAAAGATATCGAGGCCCAGCTTGAGACCGGCCTCGCCAAAAACGGCGGGCAGGTGCAGCACGGTATTGGTGGAGCAGCCAAGGGCCATATCCACGGCCACGGCGTTGGCCACCGACTTGGGCGTCACAATATCCAGCGGGCGGATATTTTTGCGCAGCAGATCCATCACGTGCATGCCGGCTTTTTTGGCCAGGCGAATGCGCGCGCCGCTCACAGCGGGAATGGTGCCGTTGCCGGGCAGAGCCACGCCGATGGTTTCAGACAGGCAGTTCATGGAATTGGCCGTGAACATGCCCGCGCACGCGCCGCAACCGGGACAGGCCCGCTCGGCCATGTATTCCAGCTCTTCTTCGCTCATGGCGCCGCTGCGCACCTTGCCCACGGCTTCAAACACGGTGATGAGGTCACCACGCTTGCCGGGGCCGATGTCGCCGGGCAGCATGGGGCCGCCGGAAACCAGCACCGAGGGAATGTTCAGGCGCATCATGGCCATGAGCATGCCGGGCACGCACTTGTCGCAGTTGGGAATAAAAACCAGGGCGTCAAAGGCATGGCCGCGGGCCATAATTTCAATGGAATCCGCTATGAATTCACGCGAAGGCAGCGAAAAACGCATGCCTTCATGGTTCATGGCAAGGCCGTCGCACACGGCAATGGCCGGAAACTGCAGGGGCGTGCCGCCCGACATGCGTACACCGGCCTTGACCGCGTCGGCTAGGCTGTTCAGGTGCATATGCCCGGGAACAACTTCGCTGGCGGCATTCACAATACCTACCAGAGGACGATCCATCTCTTCTCTGGTGAGGCCCAGAGCATAGAGCAGGGAGCGGTGAGGGGCTTTTTCAAGCCCGGACTTCATTTTTTTGCTGCGTGCTTCATCATCCATGGCGGTATCCTTATGGTAGGAACAACAAACATTCCCCCTGCGCCCGCAAGGGGAGAGCCGATGTTACGGCAAATTTTTACGCCCGTAAACACGGGCAAACGGCCCCCGGGCGGCAGAATACTGCCCTCAGCAAGGTATTTTTTTCAGTCATGCCTCCGCGCTCTTGAGCGCGCAGCCGAAGTGAGCTAATTTCCCGGCATGCAAAGCTCTACTCCCACCCTGGCCCGCCGCTATATCTTCAAGCTTGTGGCCAATATTGCCTCCGTTCCGGTCTACCTCGCCATGGAGGCCATTCTGCCCCGCGCGCTCGGGCCGCAGATGTACGGCAATTACAGCTTTGCCACCAACCTGTTCCAGCAGCTTTCGGGCTTTCTGGACATGGGCACATCCACCTGCTTTTACAATTCCCTTTCGCGCCGGCAGGCCGAAACAGGCCTCATTGGCTTTTACATGCGCGTTACGGCGGCGGTGTTTGGCATTATTCTGCTGGCGGCCGCCCTGTTGCAGTTTCCCCTTGCGGGCGAGCTGCTCATGCCCGATGTGCCGCTTTGGCTGGCTCCGCTGGCGGCCATGTGGGCCTTTTTGACCTGGTGGGGGCGTGTGCTGCGCTCCATGAACGATGCTGTTGGCGCGACTGTTTCATCCGAGATGGTGCGCACGGCTGTTTCGCTGCTCACAGTGGGGCTGCTTGGGGTTATGTTCTGGGCCGACTGGCTCAACATCAATACCCTGTTCGCCCAGCAATACCTGATGCTTGGGGCTACTGCCCTGGGATACTGGCTGGTAACGCGCAACTACTGGCGCGCGGCTGGCATTCCCCTGCATTTTCACCTTACGCCAGAACAGACCCGTGCCTACGGACGAGAATTTTTCAATTATAGTCACCCGCTGTTTGTGCAGGCGCTGCTCTCCTTTTTGCTGCTTTCAGCCGAGCGCTGGTTGCTGCAGTGGTTTGACGGCAGCGTAGAACAAGGTTTTTTTGCCCTTTCGCAAAAGGTCAGCATGGCCTGTTTCCTTTTTGTTTCGGCCATGACCCCTCTTGTGATGCGCGAACTTTCCATTGCCTGGGGCAATAACGACCGCGAGGCAATGGGCCGCCTGCTTACGCGCTTTGCCCCCCTGCTGTATGTTGTAGCCGCCTATTTTTCGTGCTTTACCCTAGCCGAAGGCTCGGCGCTGGTGAATTTTTTTGGCGGCGCGCAGTTTGCCGCTGCCACCCTGCCCGTGCAGATCATGGCGCTCTACCCCCTGCACCAGGCCTACGGGCAGCTGGCGGGCTCGGTATTTCACGCCACAGGGCGCACCAAAATTTTGCGCAACATGGCCGCGCTCGAGTGCATTTATGGCTTCAGCACCGCATGGTTTCTGCTTGCGCCGCCGGAATATCTGGGCCTCGGGCTCGGTGCCGTTGGCCTTGCCATCAAAACCGTGTGTGTGCAGATCATCACGGTCAATATCTACCTGTGGCTGGCCTCGCGCTTTATTCCCCTCAAGTTCTGGCGCAATGTGGCCCATCAGGTGTGGAGCCTTGCAGTGCTGCTGATGCTCGCTTTTGGCTGCCGAGAGGCGACCCTGTATCTGGGTCTTGGCGATATTGATTCCTTGCCGCGCTTTCTGGCATCGGGCGTCATGTACACTGCCGCCATCGCTCTGCTGTGCCTGAGCATGCCTGCGGTGATGGGTTTTTCGCGACAGGAGCTGCGCGAGATTTTCATCCGCTTCAAAAAATCGCGCTCGCACGCGTAGGTTGCTACCATAAAGCAAAAAGGCCGGAAGCTCCGGCCAGTTTCACAGATATTTTCAGGGCACTAAATGACAAAGGCCGGGAAAACCCGGCCTTTTTTATTTACACTGCCGCGTCAAGCAGCAGGTTGTCACGATGGATAACCTCGGGATAGTGTGCATCCCCCAAAATGGCGGCCACCTCATGCCTTTTCAGGCCCATAATCTTTTTGAGGTCTGAGGTGCTGTAGTTGGAAAGGCCCACGCCAAGGCTTTGGCCTTCGTGCAGCACACGCACCAGCGCCCCCTGCTGAAAGCTGCCCTCAACGCGAAACACCCCCCCGGGCAGCAGGCTGCCGCCCTTGTGCAGCAAGGCCCTGGCCGCGCCAGCATCCACATGCACGTTGCCCGCCGGGTCAGACTGATAGGCCAGCCAGAACTTGCGGCGCGGTATGGCATGGCGCGCGGGGCAAACCCACGTGCCACCGGTAAAGGGTGTGCGCCCTTCCGGGGCATCGCACACACCGCAGGCCGCAAAAGCCCGAATGATGACATCAGGTTCGCGCCCCGGCAAAATCAGGGTGGGCACACCAATCTGCGAGGCACGGCGGGCTGCCAGCAGTTTGGAATACATGCCGCCCGTACCTACCGAGGTTTTACCTCCGCACAGCTGCCCTAGGTCGAGTGCTGCCACGTCGTCAATGTGATCCAGTATGGGAGCTTGCGGATTTTTCTGCGGGTCGGCGGCCAGCACTCCAGATGCGGAGGTGAGATTTATGAACAGGTCTGCCCCGGTGAGATTGACCAAGAGGCTGGCCAGACAGTCATTGTCGCCAAACTTCAGCTCGCTGATGGATACGGTGTCGTTCTCGTTCACGATGGGCAGAACGCCCCATTCCAGCAGCTCGGCGAAGGTATTGCGGGCGTTGAGAAAACGCTGGCGCGCGCGCAGGTCGTCTCGGGTAAGCAAGACCTGCGCCGTGGGCATGCGGTGGGCAAGAAAAACCTTGTCCCAGGCCTGCATCAGCTGCCCCTGGCCAACCGCCGCAGCAGCCTGACGCGCCGCAAGGCCCGTGGTTTCAACCACATGCCCACGCGAGCTGAGCGCTGCCCTGCCGGCGGCCACGGCCCCGGAAGAAACCAGCACCAGACGGCGCGGCTCCGCACTGCCTTCGGCACCAGCGGTACCTTGGGGCAGCAGGGTACGCAGCCGGGCCAGCTGCCCGGCCAGATTTTCCAGCACGGGCGCGCTCAGGCCGTTGGCATCGGTTAAAACCGCGCTGCCAACCTTAACAACCACAACCCGCGCCTGCGCAAGCACCCTTGTGCGTTCCTGCTGCCAGTCTTCCCTGGGGGCTGCCATAAATGCTCCACAGACCGCTATTCGCGGGTATAGATCACTTCGATTTCGGGGAATTCTTCTTCCTCGTCCCCGTCAAGTTCCGCAAAATGCAGAATGGGCGCGTGGCTGGAGGTTTCGTCGCGCATGCGCCACAGTTCTTCCACCAGCGGCTCGATATCAATGCCGTCGCGCGCAGAAATAAAGTAGATGTCACGGCCGTCGGCCTTGGCGCGAGCCTTGAGCTCTTCCAGCCGCTCGGGCGTGATGAGGTCGATCTTGTTGACCACCTCAATCTGCTGGCGCTCGCCGAGCTCTGCGTCAAAGCGGCGCAGTTCCTCGTTGATGAGGTTGAAACCTGCCCACGGGTCTTCGTCGCCCACGTCTTCGACACTCAGAATGTGCACCAGAAAACGCGTGCGCTCCACATGCTTGAGAAAACGCAGGCCAAGGCCCTGCCCTTCGTGCGCGCCTTCGATCAGACCGGGAATGTCCGCAATGACCATGCGGCGGTCTGGGTCAACCTCGTCGATCATGACGCCAAGGTTGGGCGTGAGCGTGGTAAAGGGGTAGGCCGCAATCTTGGGCCGCGCCGCCGAAACCTGGGTGATAAAGGTGGACTTGCCCGCATTGGGCAGGCCCAGCAGACCGGCGTCGGCCAGAATCTTCAGCTCAAGGCGCAGGTTCTTTTCCTCACCGGGTTCACCGGGCTGGCAAAAACGCGGGGCGCGCATGGTCGAAGACTTGAAATGTTCGTTGCCCTTGCCCCCGCGACCACCACGGGCCACCAGCACTTCGGCATCGGGATCGCTGAGGTCGGCCAGCAGTTCCTCGCCGTCCGGACCTTCGGCAAAAACAAGCGTGCCCACCGGCAGGTGCAGCACCATGTTTTCGCCTTTTTTGCCATCGCACTGGCTGCCCTCGCCGGGGCTGCCATTGCGGGCCTCGTACAGGCGCTTGAGGCGAAAATCGTAGAGCGACAGCAAACGGCCGTCGGCCTTCAAAAGAACCGAGCCACCGTCGCCGCCGTTGCCGCCGTCTGGCCCGCCGCGCGGCACAAATTTTTCGCGCCGGAACGAGAGGCAACCATGCCCGCCCTTACCTGCGCGCACCTGAATTCGAGCTTCATCTACAAAACGCATGGGATATCCTTGCGGTCAGTCCGCTCGGTGCGCCAGCCTTGCTGCTGCACCGTTTTTTATATGGGGCTGCCGTTCCAAACGTGCCGCAAACCATAGCGACACCACAAGCCAGCACTTTGCCGCAGGCATGGCCTGCGGCAGCTGGCTGCTTTTTGGCGGTGGCACACGGCCACGCATACCCCAGCACAAACACCGAAAGGGAAGAAGCCTCGCGGCCCCTTCCCTCATCGGCAAATTCCACGCGGCCGCGCTTAGTCGGCGGCCGCTTCCACATGCACGCGCGTGTGAACGCGGCGCTTGCGGATATACTTCTCAAAGCGCACAACGCCAGCCACTTTGGCGAACAGGGTAAAATCCCTGCCCATGCCCACGTTTACACCGGGGTAAACGGTAGTGCCGAGCTGACGCACCAGAATATTGCCAGCCAGAACGCTCTGACCGCCAAAACGCTTTACGCCGCGGCGTTGGCCTTCACTGTCGCGGCCGTTGCGCGAAGAGCCGCCTGCTTTCTTATGTGCCATGGTAGCCTCCCTGGGGCGCCGACCCTATGGACCGGCGGGGCAGAATATAAATATCGCTCAACGTGCGCTGCACAAGTGCAGAGCTTTAATGGCAAGCCATGCCCGCGGCTTGCCCGAACCTCGGCAAAACCGGGTTCTAGGCGTTGATGCTCTTAACGCGAATGGTGGTGTAATCCTGGCGATGACCGCGCAGCTTGCGCGAGTCATTACGACGCCAGCGCTTGAACACCTTGATCTTGGGTCCGCGCCCGTGATCCACCACTTCCGCCGTAACGGCGGCCCCGGCAAGATAGGGAGCGCCGACTTTGCATTCAGCGCCGCCGACCATCAGCACCTTGTCCAGAGAAATTTCGCTTCCGGTCTGAACCGCAAGCTTTTCCACAACTACTTTGGAACCTTCTTCGACGCGGTACTGTTTTCCGCCGGTCTCGATAATCGCGTACATATCAACCTCCAAAAAGAGAAAGGCATATTTGCCCCACAGGCCGACAAATGTCAAGCGCGTTTTGCAGAATATTTTGCAAAACTCGCCAAACAGTCCGCGACTTGCGCGAATGGCGAGAATACACAACTCTTTTGCGTCCAGCAACCACTTTCTCGGTCTTCCCTGCGCGCCCTTGCGCACTGGTCAGCCTGCTGCTATCTCTTGAGCGCCATGAATGCCGCTACATCCCTTATCACTGTTGACATCACCGCGCTCTCGCACGATGGACGCGGCATCGCACGCCTTGCACCCGTTGAGGGAGAGGGCGGCGGCACCGTGGTCTTTGTTTCGCATGCCCTGCCCGGCCAGCGAATTCTGGCCCGGGTCACACGCCGCAAGGCATCATTTATTGAAGCCGAAAAACACGAGCTGCTGCGCGATGCGCCTGACGCCGCACAGCCCATCTGCCCACATCATGCCGAGTGCGGCGGCTGCCCCCTGCAGACCATGCCCTACGGGCAACAGTTGTTCTGGAAGCGCACCATCGCCATTGACGCTCTGTGTCGCATAGGCGGGCTTGAGCGGGCCACGGCTGAAACCATGATGGGACCGGTTGCACCCTCACCCTCCCCCACGCGTTTTCGCAACAAGATGGAATTTGCCTTTGGCCCTGACACCGCGCACGGCGACAAACTGCGCCTTGGCATGCGCCGGCGCAGCGGGCGGGATGTGGTGGCCGTGCCCGGCTGCGCGCTTATGCCCGCCGAAGCCCTGCGCATGGTCGACCTTGCAGGCGAATTGGCCGCCAAAAGTGGCTTTGCCGCCTACATTCCTCCAGATACGCGCCCAGGAGAGCAGGCGGCCGAACGCACTGAAACCTCCTTCCGCAAGCAACGAGGACGCGACCGCGGGTACGCCCAGGATCGCCGCACCTCCAATCATTATTATACGCCAGGGCACAATTCTGCAGATCATGGCTTTTGGCGTTTTTTTGTGTTGCGTCGCGGCCTGGCTGCCGATCTGCGCACTCCGCGCTGGTGGGCACTTTGCATCACTAGCCCCGGCGACGAACAGCAACGGGGCACCGTGCGCGCCATGGGGCGCGAGCTTCTGGCGGCGTTTCCCCAGATTGCTGCCTTTGTCCATGAAGAACGTGCCACTGCCGACACCTTTGCCTTTGGCGAAAAACGTGTACAGACGCTGGACGCCACCGGCACTGAAAATCCTGCTGCCGCCCGCCTCTTTCAGCCTTTGAACGGTACTTTTTTTGCGCTCGATGCGGCCTCGTTCTTTCAGGTCAACACCGGCGCTGCTCAGGTGCTGGCCCGCACTGCCTGCGACATGCTGACCGATGCGGATACTGATGACGCAAGCCAGCGGGGTCTGCTTGATCTTTACTGCGGAGCTGGCGCCCCCGGCCTTTTGCTGGCACCAGACTACACCGCCCTGCTGGGGCTGGAGCAGGACGCCAAGGCTGTAAAACTGGCACGAATCAACGCCGTCAGCCAGGGACAACGCCACTGCCGGTACGAAGCGGGCGACGCTGCCCTACTGCTTGAACGCCTGGCCGACTGCGATAGTGACGCGCTGTGGACCACCATTCTTGCTGCCGGGCAGAATGTGCAAGATGGCAATGACACGGATGCTTTTCAGCAGGATGATGGCAATCACCCGGCTGTCAGCTACCCCACCGCAACGGATGCTCTGGTTGACCCGCCACGTGCGGGACTTTCACCGCGAGCGCTGGACGCCCTGCTGCGGATTGCACCCAAGCGCATCCTTTATATATCGTGCAACCCCTCCACCCAGGCTCGCGACGCGGCCCGGATACGCAAAAACTACAGACTGAAGGCGCTGGCGGCCGTAGATCTGTTTCCCCATACGCCCCACCTTGAGTGCGTGAGCCTTTGGCACAAGGATTAACACCTCCTTTTTTTGACCCGTGCTCATTTTTTTTGAGGGCCGATTTTTGGTATCAACAGCCG
This sequence comes from Desulfovibrio sp., assembly GCF_009712225.1. Classification (NCBI taxonomy): domain Bacteria; kingdom Pseudomonadati; phylum Thermodesulfobacteriota; class Desulfovibrionia; order Desulfovibrionales; family Desulfovibrionaceae; genus Desulfovibrio; species Desulfovibrio sp. The sequence continues at coordinate 99,027 of NZ_WASP01000017.1, forward strand.
CTTTTCTGGCCTTGCGAGGCACAAGGAATGCAGCGTAATCACAAGTTTCCGCCCAAAGTCATTGACGCGTCAGGTCGCCTGTGATAATTTGAACAGCGTTAAGGGGACCATGACGCTACGGGTTCCGAGAGCCATGTGCGCGGAGGCCTTATGTCGTTCAAGGATTTTCTTAAGCAGCAGCAAACCGGAATGGAAGCCATGGCCAACACAGGGGTCATTGGCCTGCATCTGGTGAGCGGCCCCGCAGTCGGGTTTGCCATTGGCTATGGAATAGACCACTGGTTTGGAACCGGCCCTTGGGGAAAGCTGGTTTTTCTGTTCATCGGCATTGCGGCAGGTTTTTTGAACGTGTACCGCGACACCCAGGCGCTGCTGCGCAAAATGGCAGCACAGGACGCCCGCCGAAAAGGCCTTGTGCCAGAACAGCAAAACGAAACGCCCCCAACGGGGCAAGGCAAGAAAAACAGCCGTGCTCAGACTGAAACAGATGATACACAGCCTTGACGCCTGGCTTTGGCGACGCGGCATAGACCACCCGGCCATACGGGTGCTGCTGCGTAACGAAATTTTGCTCGCCGCATCGGGATTGCTGGTTGGCGGGCTGGCCTTTACGGCCACACCTTGGTTTTTCTGGTTTGGAGTGGGCCTGACCATAATGGCCTGGACGTTTTGGGGGTTGGCGCGCTTTTTTCTGCGCAAGGGGCTGGGCGATTACAGCACTGCTTTTTTGCGAATAGTTCTGGTGCGCTGGGTAGGCAGGCTTGTATTGGTTGGAGCGGTTCTGTACGTATCGCTGATTATTTACAAAGCTCCTGTATTTGCCCTTGTGGGCGGCATGGTCGCCGCCGGAGCATGTGCTCTGGCAAGTTATGCACTTGCAGCGCGAAGCCCGCGACGCAGTGCAGATTAGGGTAAAGCTACCACACACTGGCAGGGCCTGAGGTCCAGGCCGCAAATTTTGGGGAATGGCCCGCACGGGTCCAACATTAACAGCCGCGCTATGGCGCGTATTCACCAGGAGGCATGGCTCATGGCAGGTGGTTTGCCGCATCCGGTATTGCTCTCCACATTTATGGGCATGGACGAGATCGCCATCGGTGGAAAGATGGTGGAATTCAAGCATGTGTTCTACTCCTGGGTCTGTATGGCCATTTTGTTCACCGTCGCGTTGATTATGCGCCGTCGGCTGACCATGGTTCCCGGAGGCCTGCAAAACTTTTTCGAAGCCTTGGTGGACACCATCGAGAACTTCATCCTAGCCACCATGGGCGATCACGGACGCAAGTTCGTTGGCCTTCTGGCTGGCATGTTCATCTACATTTTTGGCATGAACCTGATGGGTCTTGTGCCCGGCTTTGACGCCCCCACGGCCAACCTTAACACCACCGTGTGCATGGCTGTATTCGTGCTGGTGTTCTACAACGCTGTAGGCCTGATTCGCTGGAAGGCGCACTACATCCATCATTTCACCGGCCCCTCCAAGGTGCTCATTCCGCTCATGTTTCCGCTTGAAGTGGTTTCGCACCTGTCGCGCCCGGTTTCTCTCTCTCTCCGTCTTTTCGGTAACATCCGCGGTGAAGAAATCGTTATGGTGCTGTTCTTCGTAATGGCTCCCATACTCGGCACCCTGCCCATCTACGCCCTCTTCCTCTTGGGCAAGACCATGCAGGCTTTCGTGTTCTTCATGCTGACCATGTTCTACATCAAGGGCGCGCTTGAAGCTCCCGAGCATTAGGCCAATGGCCAGAGGCTGCCTGCGGCCTGCCGCCTGAAAACGGCAAATTGCGGGACGTTTACACGACACATAGTGGGGAATGGTCGATAACGACCCAACAATACAACAGTGCAAGGAGTGTCTCATGCGTAAGTTTCTGATGATCGCCCTGAACACCGTGGCCCTTCTCGGCATGGCCAGCATGGCTTTCGCCGCCAACCAGCTCGACGCCTCGGCCCTGGGCTACACCTGCTTGGCCGCCGCCCTTGGCATCGGCATTGCCGCTTTCGGTTGCGGCATCGGTATGGGTCTTGGTCTGAAGGGCGCCTGCGAAGGCGTTGCCCGCAACCCTGACGTTAGCGGCAAGATCACCGGTACCATGATTCTGGCCTTCGCCTTCATCGAATCGCTGGCCATTTACGCCCTGGTTATCAGCTTCATCCTGCTGTACGCCAACCCCTACGCGTAAATTCGAATCGTTTGATTTGCAAAAAGGGCGGCCCTTGGGTCGCCCTTTTTGTTGTTTATTGGCCTGTCGTTTGTGAAAAAAAATTGCTCGGATTGCGACAATCTGCCTCTGTAAGTAAGCAATGTACTTAACGTTTGTAACCATTTATGGTATTAATTATCTACTACAGCTAAACATATTTGCAACCACCTGAAACAAAAAGCATTCTACGCACCATCAGGCAATTGCAGCGGCTTGAAAAGTGGTGAATTTAAACTTATCTATAGATGTCGGCATAAAGCTGTGCAGGCAGACAGATGCAGGCATCACGGGCAGATCACAGGAAGCGAGATATGTCGATATTTGTTTAATATTTTGCAGGCTTGTGCGGATGAGCCAATACAAATTCACAAAGCTTGCGCCCACGGTATTTCTGCTATAAAATCATTTTCACAAGGCTTGTAACAATACGACACGCTGCGCATCCGAGAAGGTACACCATGGTCAACCCACCCAAGAGCAAACACATTCCCAGAGCAACAATCCAGCGCCTCGCAACCTACGTGCAGGTGCTTGAAAATTTTTCTCGCGATAATGTCGAGGTTATTTCCTCGAATCCCCTTGCTGAAGCTTGCGGCGTCAACGGCTCGCAGGTTCGCAAAGACCTCGCCTACTTTGGCGAATTCGGCATTCGCGGGGTCGGCTATCATGTAAAGTCACTCATTGCCGCCATCACCTCGTCGTTGGGTGTTGACCGCGAATGGCGCATGGCCCTTATCGGCGTGGGTAACCTTGGTAAGGCTATACTCAACCACGGCGAATTCCGTTCCCGCGGGTTCAACATCGTGGGCATCTTTGACTGCGACCCGTTCAAAATCGGCGAAATTGTCCACGGTCTTGAAGTGCACTGCACCCGCGATCTCAAGGACATGGTGACCGACCTCAATATTGAAATCGGCATCATTACCACGCCACCGGAAAGGGCGCAGCGCGCCGCCCAGCACCTGATGGACGCAGGCATCACCTCCATTCTCAACTTTGCTCCTTCGCGCATCAAGGTACCGGACAGAATCAACGTGGAATACGTGGACTTCTTCCATCACCTGTACGCTCTGGCTTTCAATCACCCGCAAACCCGCTAAGCCCGTGTCCCTCACTACCGTTGCCACATGGCCAGGGCGCTTTCATGATGCCCTGGCTTTTCTTACCCGGCTCATTCCCCCCCGCACAAACTGCACTGCCGCTTCGCTCACAGCCGCCGTGCCTTTTTTTGCTCCTGTGGGGCTAGTAGTCGGCGCCCTGTGCACGGTGGCAGCAGTTGCCGCTTTGTGGGCGTTTGACAAGCCAGAGTATGGCTTTGCCGGGCATTGCCTTGCAGCTGCCATTGCTGCCTGGGTATGGATACTGTGCGAAATATGGTCTACACGCGGCCTGCACTGGGACGGGCTCTCCGATCTTGGCGATGCTACCGGTAGCGGAGCCGTTGGCGAGAAATTTTGGACCATCCTGCGCGACAGCCGTCTTGGTGCTTTTGGCGCGCTGCACCTGCTGGCGGCATTCAGCGGCCTGTGGATAAGCCTTACAGCGCATCTGGCACAAGGCCAGTGGATTGCGCTTGCGCTTGCCCCGGCCTGGGGCCGTGCCGCCTGCATCTGGCTTGCCGCATACAGTGTACCGTATGAACAGCGATCGCTTGGCGGGCTTGCGTGCGCGGGCTCAACGCCGCAGCTGGCTCGCTGGCAGATTTTGCTGGCCGCAGGTATGGTTGTGCTCGTGTTCGTGACCAGCAGCTGCCCTTTCTGGCGCTTACCCCTGCTGGGTCTCGGGCAGTTTGTGCTCGTACACAGCATGATCGATAAAACCCGCTTGCATGGTGGCGTTTCTGGCGATTTTCTTGGTGCGTGCATCCAGTGGAGCCAGTTGTGGTTCCTGCTGGTTACAGTGTAAGGTGAGCCTGCCTGACGCAATCAAACGGGCTTGGCCCGTCGAAACCAAGGAGCAAGCTATGGATTTCAAAGCTCTAGCTGAAGCAGCCCGCACCTGCCGCCGTTTTTACGAAGATCAGCCTCTTGCCATCACTGATCTTGAATGGCTTGTGGACTGCGCCCGCCTTGCCCCCTCTGCCAAGAACGGGCAGGAGCTGCGCTTCGTGCTGGTCGGCAATGGCGAAACCTGCCAAAAACTGTTTGCCCTCACCCGCTGGGCAGGCGCTTTGAAAGACTGGGGCGGCCCGCACCCCGGTGAACGCCCCACAGCCTTTGTGGCTATTCTCATGCCCCAGTCCGGCAAGGATCTGACCTGCATGGACGTGGGCATTGCCGCCCAGACAATGCAGCTTGCCGCCACCAGCCGTGGCTGGGGTTGCTGCATGATCCAGTCTTTTGACCATCAAGCCGCACCTGCCCTGCTCAATGTGCCGCAAGACATGAAAATTGCTCTTGTGCTTGGCCTTGGCCTTGCCAAGGAAACCCGCGTTGTCGCCAGCATGCCTGAAAGCGGCGCAACCACCTACTGGCGCGACGCTGAAGGCGTGCACCATGTGCCAAAGCGCAGCCTTGATGATCTGATCATCGCCCGCTACTAGCGCCTCAATCAAAACACAAACGTAAAAGTCGCGGCAGATTCTCTCTGCCGCGACTTTTTTTTGTGGAACAACATGCGGCCCGGCCCCTTTCAGGCCTTTCTCAGGCCGCGTACTGAAGGAGCCAGTCGCCAAGCAGCTGGGCCAGAGCGGCGTCGCCGCGCGCATATGCAGCCCTGCGCGCCTGTTGCACGCGGATTTTTGCCACCGCCAGATCCCGCCCCACGCGCTCTGCTTCAAGATGGACGAGCATTTCTTCCCCAAGGTTCGCGTTTCTGGCGAGTTGCAACAACTGCCCATAAACCTTTGGGGATGGCATAATGCGCAGGCAACGGTTCAGCGTATCAATGGCTGCCGCCAGTTCTCCACCGGCCTCCTGACGTGCGGCCAGCAACAGCCAGCCGTCTAGCCAAAGGGGCTCTCTGTGAAGCATGGCCTGGCATGCTGCACGGTCAAAGGCCGCACCTCCAAACTCCTCACTAAAGCGCTGCTGGCGTTCTTCAGGCAGTTCCATCCACGTCACCAGCGAAGGCCCGATGCACAACCGGTAACCGTCAAGACTCGCCAGCATGTGCTCATCTGGCCGCATGGCAGTGCCGATGCGCTGCATGAGCACAACGCTGTTCTCCACATCGTGCGCAAAGCGCCCCGGTGTGCGGCTTGCGTGGTGGTAGACCACGCTGCGCCCTTCCACACGCAGCTTCTGCCCCCGAGCACGCAGGGTAAAGCAGAGGTCAATGTCTTCGAAGCCGTTGTGGTAGGCTTCATGAAAGGCCCCACAATCCTCAAAATCTGTTTTGCGCAGCAAGATGGCCGCACCGGTGATGGCTTGCAGAGGATGATTTTTGCGCGCTGCGGCAAATGTGCCAGGCAGGTTCTCATACAGATGCCCCACGGTATTGAAGGGGGTCACATATATGCCGCAGTGCTGCACAGTGCCGTCCGGGTAGAGAAGCAGCGGCCCCACAGCGCCAACCCTGGGGTCGGTCATGGCTTCACGCAGGGGTGGCAGCCAGTGCGGGGTAAGCGTGGTATCGTTATTCAAAAAAAACAGCAGCTCGCCATCGGCCGCACGCGCACCGGCATTGCAGCCTCTGGCAAAACCCACGTTTTCGTCCATGCGCACAGCCTTGAACGACGTGCCAAAGAGTGATTCGCCCAAGGGGGCAAGCTCAGCGGCTGTTGCATCGGTAGAATGGTTATCCACCACCACAACCTGCATGTTTTCGCCCGCTGAATGCGCCGCCAGCGAACGCAGGCAGGCTTCTGTCATATCCCAGAGATTCCAGACAGGAATGATCACCGAAATGCAGTTGCTATCGTGCATCACAGATTCCTCCGGCTCGCTGCGCCCATGGCGAAGTGCCGGGCCGCCGCAACAAAGTTAGAGGCCCAGCAGGAAATGGCCGGAGCAAAAATATGCGTATACGAGGCCCATACATTTTTTTGCAACAAGCCATCAATATTTTGAACTTTTTTCGCGGCATCAGAGCCTGTGCCAGCCACATCCACGCCCTGCCCCATGCCCTGCCCCTTGCGCAGAATCATGCCATGCGCGGGCGCGGAGCCTTCCCAGCGGCAGCGCGAATAATGAAATTCGTGGCCCAGAATTTCCATGCCCTGCGGATAAAACGGATTGTCGGCGGTTACGGTTCCCCGCACGTAGCCCAACCCCTGCGGTTTTGGGCAAAACTGCGCCACTACGGGGAATATACCGCTCATGGGCCACAATCTGCCATCACGTTCAATACCCTGCGAAAGCAGCATAAAACCGCCGCATTCCGCATAGATGGGCAAACCGGCATCTGACCAGGCTGCAAGCTCGCGCAGATGCGGTGAAGCGCTGAGGGTTTCTGCGCAGTCTTCGGGAAAACCGCCGCCAAGATACAGGCCGTCGATCTCGCCGACCGCCGCCTGCAGTGCACTGCCCCGCAGCACTGGCCACTGGCCTGCGTTGGGGCCAACAATCTCCAGCCGCACAAGATCAGCCCCGGCACGCTCCAGGGCTTCAAGATTTTCTTCGTAATAAAACCACAGGGCGCTGTCGCGCACATAGGCGATGCGCGGACGCGGCTCGGCAGAATCAGGCGCTGGCGCGCAGCCTGCTTGTGCGGGCACGGTAACAGACCAGAACTGTTCTGCCGCTTCTGCCGCAGAGCTCGCCTCTGGGACGTCAGCCGCTGCATCAGCCGCGCGTGCGGCGGCCATTACGTCATCAAGGTTGACGTGCTGCCCCACAAAACTGCCCAGCGTTTCAAGTACCGCGCGGGCCTGTGAAGAAAGCGCGTCTCCGCACGATGCAATCCCCATATGACGTTCAGGCAGGGGATTTTCTTTCAGACGCGGCAGCACGCCCAGAACGCGCACGTCAGTGTATTCTTCAACAACCTTGCGCAGCAGATCTTCCTGCCGGGTGGTACCCACCTGATTGAGCACAACCCCCGCAAACTTCAAACCCGGTTCAAAGGTTGTCATGCCGTGCACCAAGGCCGCCGTTGTGCGGGTCATCTTGGTGCAGTTGATGCTGAGAATGATCGGGCATGCAAGCATGCGGGCAAGCTCTGCGGTCGAACACGAACCGGCCACATCCATACCGTCAAAGAGCCCCCGGTTACCCTCAATCACCCCCAGCACTTCCAGGCTGCCTGTTTGCGCCTGCGTCTTGTACATGGCGTGTACAAAAAGAGCCTTGAGCTGTTCTGGCCGCAGCATGTAGGGATCAAGATTTGTGGCCGGTCTGCCAGAGGCCATGGAGAGCCAGGCGGCGTCAATATAATCCGGCCCTTTTTTGAAAGCCTTGACCGTATGCCCCTGCGCAGCCAGTGCATGAGTAAGCCCAAGAGAAAGCAGGGTTTTACCGCCGCCGCCCGAAAGAGCCGATACGCAGAACCGGGGCATGCGCACGCTCTGGGCGTGGCTTGAAGCGTCACATATTGTGGAAGGCAGAAAGGATTGCAGCATGCGGCGGCCCTGTTAACGTTGCGCAAAAAACTGTGGAAACAAAACCGCGCGGCCCGGCGCGGAAACGCAGATAAACCTGCGTAGACCAAGCCGGGCCGCGTGCCTGAAAAATTCAGGGGCAAATAGCCACTGTTAGTGCTTGAAGGAACGCTGCCCCGTAAACACCATGGCAACCTGGGGCTTGGCCTCGTTGCAGGCCACGATCACTTCCGCATCGCGCATGGAGCCGCCGGGCTGGGCAATGGCCGCAACGCCCTGGGCAACGGCCACGTCAACGCCGTCACGGAAGGGGAAGAAACCGTCAGACACCAGGGCGGAACCAGCCAGGCCGCCGTGCGAAGCTTCGGTACGGCTTTCGATATCGGCCAGCTTGGCGGCCATACCCGCATCGTTTGCGGCCTTTTCCTTAAGCTCGTAAAGCGACAGGCCCAGTTCGCGGAAGGCCAGCGTGTCGGCATACTTGGTGTGGGCCTTGTGAATGGCCAGCTCCACGCAGCCAACCCGGTCCTGCTCGCCCGTGCCGATGGCAAGGGTGGCGCCGTCGCGCACAAAAATTACCGAGTTTGAGGTCACACCGGCTTCCACGGCCCAGGCAAAACGCAGGTCGTCCAGTTCCTGCTTGCTGGGAGCACGGGCAGACACAGAGAGACCGTCCTTGGTGGTGGCGGTGGCGGGTAGAAAATCGCCATCTTCGAGAATGCGGTTCACAAACGATTTTTGCACAATGATGCCGCCGTCGGCCAGGCTCTTGATGTCAAGGAAGGCAGAACTGGTCAGCTCTTCAAGACGGCCAAGCCCAGGCAGTTCCATGATGCGCAGGTTTTTGCGCCCCTTGAGAATTTCCACCACGCCTTCTTCAAAGGCAGGGGCGGCCACCACTTCAAAGTAGTTGGCGGCAACAATCTCTGCGGCTTCGCGGGTGAAGGGGCGGTTGACCACCACGGCCCCGCCAAAGGCGGCGATGCGGTCGCACCAAAAGGCCTTTTCGAGAGCTGCGGCAACGCCGTCGTTGCTCCAGGCCGCGCCGCTGGGGTTGTTGTGCTTCAGAATCACCGCCGCAGGGCGCTCGGTGAGGTACTGCAGAATATTGGCCCCGTTGTCCACGTCGGTGAGGTTGGTCTTGCCGGGATGCTTGCCAGCCTGAATCATCTGGACCTCGGTGAGGGCCGAAACAATGCCGTTGCCGGGGCCACGCCAGGTCAGACCGCCGCAGGTGATGGAGCCTTCCTTAAGAGCGTAGAGGGCTGCAGGCTGATCGGGGTTTTCACCGTAGCGCAGGCCTTTTTCCTCGTTGTCCAGCGTCCAGGTGCGCTTTTGGTACACGAGTTTTTCATCGCCCAGAATGATGGTCATGGTGTCAGGGAAAGCGTCCTTGTGGACGGTGCTGTACATGGACTTGAGATCCGACATGCTTGCCTCCAGATGTTCGCCGGTCGAGTGAGGCAATACTTTAGCACAAAACCAGCCAAACAACCAGCCCCGTTTAGCTGCCACCTGCGGTGGGAGCGGCTTTGGCAGTGCCACGCAATGAACGCTTCCGTCTGAAACACAGGCGAAAACAAGACAGGTATCGTGCCAATGGCCGGAGCACGTTTGCGGCCAGACAAGAAAGACGCACGGCTGACAAAGGGGAGGAACTCTTTTGGCACTCGACCCGCGCCAGCCAAAGCCTGACGCTGCCTGACGGCAAACCTGCCCGCACACAAAAGCAAAGGGGCCGGAGCACGTTTGCTGGCAGGCAAGGAAGGCGCACGGCGGGCAAGGGGAGTCTACCCTTATGGTACTCGACCCGCGACAGACGAAAGCCTGACGCCGCATGGCGGCAAACGTGCCCGGCCCTTGCGCGTTGACGAAATTTCATGCGCACACTACAGTGCCTTGTTACATGGGAGGTAATATGGAAAAGCTGCTTGTCAGGCTGGCCCAGCAACTGGACGCCATTGACGAAGCCTCGCTTATGTCGTTGTGGAGCAAGTATGCCACTACGGCCAGTCGCTTTGAGCCCACCAAACGGTGGGAAGAAGCCACGCTCATTTTTTCGCTTATTCAGGCCAAGCGCTGGAAAAACCAGCTTTTTAACTATCACTGGTCCAGACAGGCGCAGCCGCTGGGCAAGGGACCTGAGGGCGCGGTCAATCCCATGCCGGAATTTGAGCTTGAAACGCCGGAAGAAGCCCCTGTGGCCAGCAAATGCAGGGTGTTGGAGTTCAGGCCTTCCAGGCTGGACGAACAGGAACCGGTCAACCCCAAACCAGAAAACTGACATTTCAGCACGCCAGATGGCCCGGAACGGCCATTTGACTTGAATTTGCATACGGGATACGTACTATCAAAGGCTTTGCGTCCCGCTTTCGTAGCAGTGGGGCCGTAGGGTTAAACATCCCTTCGGTCGTTCTGTCGCGTCCGGCGCATAGACGCAGCCCACATCACCCGCCGTCGTGCGGCGGTATTGCAGGCAGGTAACACCATGGCGAATACGGTCATCATCGGAGCTCAGTGGGGCGACGAGGGCAAGGGCAAGATTGTAGACATGCTGAGCGCCCAGAGCCGCGTTATTGTTCGCTTTCAGGGCGGCAACAACGCTGGACACACCATCAAGGTGCAGGGCGAAGAAACCATTCTTCACCTTATTCCCTCTGGCATTCTGCACGAAAACAAGATCTGCCTCATCGGCAACGGTGTTGTGCTCGACCCGCACGTGTTTCTTGAAGAAGTGGATCATCTTGCCGCCAGGGGCATCGACGTTTCGCCCGCCCGCCTTGGCATCAGCAAAAAAACCCACCTCATCATGCCGTACCACAAAAGCCTTGATCAGGCCCGCGAAGCCAAGCGCGCAGGCCACAAGATAGGCACCACCGGCCGTGGCATCGGCCCCTGCTACGAAGACAAGGCCGCCCGAGTGGGGCTGCGCGCAGGCGATCTGGCCGACCCCGATCTGGTACGCGCCAAGGTTGCCCACGCCCTGCAGGAAAAAAATGTTCTGCTGCGCGACCTGTACAAGTTCGACACGCTGGATGAAGCCGCCGTGTGCGAAGACCTGCTGGCCCTTGCCCCGCGCCTGCTGCCCTACCTCACCGAGGTGGAAGAGCGCCTTCAGGAAGTTCAGGCCGAAAACGGCGATATCCTTTTTGAAGGTGCCCAGGGCATCCACCTGGATATCGACCACGGCACGTATCCCTTTGTTACCTCGTCCAACACTGTGGCTGGCAACGCCGCCGCTGGTTGCGGCATCGCTCCCTCGGCCCTGCACCGCATTGTGGGCATCGTTAAGGCCTATACCACCCGCGTTGGTTCCGGCCCCTTCCCCACAGAACTGCTGGATGACACGGGCAGCTACCTGCGCACCCAGGGGCACGAATTTGGCGCCACCACGGGTCGCCCCCGCCGCTGCGGCTGGCTTGACGCTGTGGTGCTGCGCGAGAGCGTGCGCCTCAACGGGCTTACCGACATCGCCCTGACCAAGCTTGATGTGCTGCAGAACCTGCCGGTGCTGAAGATATGCGTTGCCTACGAATACAAGGGCAAGCGTCTCAGCTACCTGCCGCAGGAAGAATGCTCGCTTGGTGACGTAACGCCCATTTACGAAGAAATGTCGGGCTTCGAAGAAGACATTACCCAGTGCGCGACCTACGAAGCTCTGCCCGCCACCGTGCGCGCCTACATTGCGCGTATCGAAGAGCTGACAGGCGTGAAGGTTTCGCTGGTTTCGGTGGGCGCAGACCGCCGCCAGACCATAGTGCGATAGGGAGAACCCCCGCAGGTCATGGACACCCTGCTGCCCGCCATAGCCCATGCAGACTTCGACCGGCTCAAGGCCGTGCTCGACAATCTGGGTGCGGTCCCGCCGCAGGTGCTGCTGCTTGAGGGCGGCAGCGAGGCCCAGCGCATGGATACGGCTCGTTACTGGGCCGCGCGCATCAACTGCCCCACGGCTGGCGCAACAGGCACTCCCTGCCTTGCGTGCCCCTCGTGCCAGCAGATAGCCGCAGGTGAACACCTTGACCTGGCCGCCTACGATGGTCGCATAAGCAACCGGGAAGACGAAGAAAACCCTGGCCCTGTCCGTGCTTTCAACATGGAGCGCGTGCGCGAACTCAAGGTTCGGCTGCGCGATGCTCCGCACGGACAGGGACGCAGGGTTGTACTGCTTATGGGGCTCAGCCTCACCCGCGACGAAGCCTCCAACGCCCTTCTCAAGGCGCTTGAAGAACCCTCGAATACCACGGTTTTTGTGCTGCTTGCCCCGCAACGCGAGCAGCTCTTGCCCACCCTTGTTTCCCGCTCATTCTGCCTGACCCTGCCCTGGCCCGACTGCCACGCCGACGACCCGGACATGCAGCCCTGGGAAGACGCACTTGCGCAATTTCTCGTTCACGGGCAAGGTTTTTTTGACAAGGTAGCGGGCAAGGGAGCCATTGACGCAAGCGGTGCAACCCGCTTGCTTCTCTGTTGCCAAAAAGCAATGAGCAGAATTCTGTCAAACAGCCACAATCCGTCGCGCCCGCTCGATGCGGCGCTTGTACTGCTGCAAGGCAAAGGCCGTGCGGCGGCTTGCCAGTGGTTTGCCGAAGCCCAGGAAGCCCTCAACTACGGGGTGACACCAGCCAGGGTTCTGGAAGCCCTGGCGGCACGGCTGTTCGCCCTGCGACGGATGTCGGGTTAACATAAACGGCGTTTTGCGCGTCACAAGGTTTTGCGCATATGGGCAACAGGCACTTTTTCATCAATGCAGCCCTGTTCTGCTCTGTTTTGCTGTGCCTGCTCAACCTGGGCATGCAGCCAGCCTACGCTGCCACGCCGCGCACCGTGCGCGTTGGCCTGAATCCTCTTGCGCAGTTCACGCGCATAGAAAACGAAAAACCCTCAGGCTACCTTCCAGACCATCTGGAACAACTTGCCCGCTATACCGGCTGGAACATCAAATACGTTGTTCTTGAAAACTGGACCGCCTGCCAGCATGCACTTGATACTGGCAAAATTGACCTTGCCGCGCCAGCCCTGCACTCTGCCGAACGCGCCCAACGCTATCTTTACTGCGCCTATCCGGCTGGCACCTCGTACACGGCCATTCTGGCCCCCAACGATTCGCCAGTCATTTACGATGACCTCGAGGCCCTCGCAAAGCTGCGCGTGGGTGTTGTTCCCAACCCCATATGGATCAGTGATTTTGCCACATTCATGAAGCAGCGCGGCGCTGCCATGCCCACAATGGTGGAATACTCTAGCAGGGAAAACGTGCGCGAGGCTATGCGCAAAGGAGAGGTAGACGCCACTCTGGACAGCGTCCTGGCACTGCAAAACAGCGAGAAAATTCTGGCAAAATGTAAGCTTACACCTTTTTATTACATTACTTCGCCAAAAAATACACAGCTCATGCAAGAACTTGAGCTGGCCATGGTGCAGCTCAAGATGGAGCAGCCCGATCTGGAATACAGGCTGGGGCGTCAGTACCTGCCGCGTATGTACCACACGCCGCTGACACGCTCGGAGCTTGCTTATATCGCGCAGCTGCCTGCCCTGCGCGTGGGCTACGACCCTGACCGCAAACCCTATTCGTGGAAAGATCCCGCCACAGGCACAGTCAGAGGTATTTTGCCCGACATGCTTCGCGATGCGGCCACACGCAGCGGGCTGGAATTTTCTTTTACGCCCTACCGCTCGCCTTCACCCAATTTTGTGGATTCCTTTACAAAAAACGATCTGGATATGGCGCTCGGATCCTTTCCTGCCAGTGCCCTGCACGCTTGCAAAAATTATCGCCTTACCGCACCGCTGGCCCGCGCCAATCTAAACATATTTTCCAAACCAGATGCCACTCTGACCCAGCTGTCAACATTTGTGCTGGCTGTTCCAGCCACGTTACACAAGGGCTCCACCTATGCCTCCAATATGTTTCCCTATGCCACCATTCGCCTGTTGCCTAATGAAGAAGCGTGCCTGACCGTTGCAAGCCGACGTGAGGTAGATGCCATACTTGGCAGCTCCATGGTGGTCAACAATCTCACCAATTCACCGCGCTTCAGCGAATTCAACCCGGTTACAGGCTATACGGATATTGAAGAAGCCCGCCTGGCCATGCGGCCAGATATGCCGGAAGTGCTGCAGGGGATTCTCAACAACCTGCTGCTGACCATTGACGAAAAAAACAGAACACAAATCATTTCGAGCAACATTGCGGCGGCAACCACGCCCCCCACGCTGGCCGATATTGTTTATGAACACCGCTCGCTGCTCATCGTCATAGCCGAACTGTTGATTTTTGTCTCGGCCCTGGTGGCCTACGCCCTGTATCTGCGCCGCAAGAGCATATATAATCAGATTGCCAGCGACCAACGCCTTGCCCACATTGCCGACAATATCAACGGCGGCGTCATCAGCATTTCGTCCCAGCCTCCCTTGCGCATTCTGGATGCCAACAACGGATTCTGGCAGCTGCTGGGATATGATGCCGACAAGCCCCAGACAAGCAACTTTATCGAACTGCTGCACGCCGAAGACACCAAAAAACTTTTGGACACGATTGCCGAACCCCACGAAGGCCCCAGAACAACCACCCTGGAGCTTCGCCTGAGGCACAAAACCGGCATATGGCTGCCCCTGCTGCTGCGCGGCACGTTTTCTGAGAACACGGCAGTCAGCGCTTCCATCGACTGCGTTGTGGTGGACATCACCGAGCAGAAGCGCATGCAGGAAGAACTGGAGCAGGAAAAGGAACGCTATCGCATTCTGCTTGAGCAGTCGCAGGACATCTTTTTTGACGTGGACACGGAAAAACGCCAGTTCCGCTGTTCTCCCAATTTTCTGCTCAAATTCGGCCGGGAGGCTACACCCCTTTTCAACGAAAAGGGCCGCCCAAACAACCGACAGATCGTGCACCCGGAAGACCTGCCCGCTCTCAATGAACTCCGGCGACGCATACGTAGCGGCAAACCCACGGCATTTGCCGTCATGCGCATTCCCACGGCCGAGGGACGATATATCTGGTGCCGCGTGCAGGCCACGCGCATCAGCAAGCCAGATACCCCTCTGCGGCTTGTAGGCAAGATCGTGGACATTGACGAAGAAGTGCGCAGACGCGCAGAACTTGAGCGCCGCACCCAGCGCGATAACCTCACCGACCTGCTTAACAAGACGGCCTTTCGCGAAAAGATATGCGCCGCCATGCCCGTCAGGCCGCAAGGCGAAAAGACGGATGCCCTGCTGTTCCTCGACCTTGATAACTTCAAGCTCATCAACGATACCTTCGGGCATGTCAAAGGCGATGCGGCCCTGCTGACGGCCAGCGATGTGCTCAAGCGTGTATTCCGTAATGCCGATGCCGTCGGCCGTTTTGGCGGCGACGAATTCTGCGTGTTTGTGCGCGACATAACGCGCGAGGCACTGGAAGAGAGGGCCGAAGCCCTGCTCGCCGGTCTGCACACCTTTGTGGAGCAGGACGGCCAGCGCGTGGAAATTACTACCAGCATTGGCATCTACCTGTTTGACGGCACGGAAGCCTCATACGACTTGGCACTGCACCGGGCAGACAATGCGCAGTACCATGCCAAACAGGCGGGCAAAAACTGCTACCGGTTTTATGACGAAGTTCCCGACCCCTGGATGAGCGAAATGGACGATGACGGCTCCAATCTCGCCAACGAGGAATCATCGCGCTAGCAGCCGTTTTTATCCTGTGGCGCATCACTGGGTCGCGGCTGTCATGCACAGCAGCAGACACGTGACCAGCGGTGGTTGCCCAACGGATCTTCAAACCCTGGGCAACGCACAACCCTGTTGGCAAACGACGACGGTCGGATAGGACATTTCAAGTAATTCTGCATGCAAAAAGGGCTTCCCGCCACGTGGGAAGCCCTTTTATTTGCGCCTCAAAATTCGGCGCGCGGGGTTGAAGGAAGTCTGCAACACCGGCCCTTCATGCCTGGGCTATTGCCGCCCGGCAAACCGGCCAGAAAAATTCGTCCGCCGCCCGCTCTGTCCTGTATTACGCCATACCCTGCAGGGTGCTGGCTACTTCCACAGGCTGCTGTATTTGGCGGCAATGCCGTCGGTACGTTCCACCAGCTTGTCCACCAGGCCATCCACGTCTTCCACGTTCACCGTGCCAAAATCGCGGGCCAGCAGGTAACCAAGATAGCCACGGCCCTGCTTGAACACCCAGCACACCGAATACACCGAGCCCACAGCGGGGCGCCCGGCAAATTCAGGCTGTGTGCTGACCATCACATAAAGCTTGGGAATGTCTTTTTCTTCGTCGTCGTTGAGGGTAAACAGGCTGCTCTGGTTAAAACGCTCCTTCAGCCGTGTGCCAAGGCGCGCGCCAATGCTGTCTGTGCCTTCCAGCGAAACACTGACCGTGGTCACACGGTCAACGGTCTTTTCGGGCTTGTCCTGCACCGGCTTTGCGGCCTGCGGAGTGGCGGCCTGCGTGGTTGCGGCAAAGGTTGCGCCCGTAAGCGCCAAAACGCATATCAGTGTAAACACGCTAATAAATTTTTTCATGCCCTTCCCTCAATTCCAGAATATGTCCGCCTGTTGCTGTTCTGACTGTCGCCAGAACCACGCCAGCGGGAAACTGCTTTTTCTTGACCCTGATTCATTCTATATAATCTTTAGAAAAAGGTGAAGTGGGTATTTGCACGTTCACAAAGAGGCAAAGGCATGTATACTCGTCGCCCCGCCGCTGGCAGAAAAATTCCGGCCCCCTTTGCCTGCGACCAATCCGGGCCTTAAACAGCTCAAAGGATTTGCCATGAAACACCTTTTGTTACTGCTGGCCTTTGGGGCCGGCTGCTGCCTGCCCGTGCAGGCGGGCATCAATACACTGCTGCGCCGTTTTCTGGGCGAGCCAATGCAGGCCGCCCTTGTTTCATTTGCCGTGGGCACGCTGGCCCTGTGGCTGTACAGCCTTGCCTCGCGCCACACCTGGCCCCCGCTTTCGCAGCTTTCGGCTGTGCCCTGGTGGATGTGGACCGGCGGCGTGCTGGGCGCGATCTTTGTGAGCTGCACCATTTTTCTCGCCCCGCGTTTGGGCGCAGCAACCATGACAGCGGTCATGCTTTCAGGCCAACTGGTGGCCTCTGTGCTGCTTGACCATTTTGCCCTTGTGGGCTTTCCCGAGCACCCCGTTTCGCCCATGCGGCTGGTGGGCATAGGCCTGCTGTTTGCGGGCGCGTGGCTTGTGCGGGTATTCTAGCAAGAGCATTACCGCGCCGCGGCATCTTGAGAAGTGCCGCAGTAAGGGCTACACTCTCCGCAAATTGTCGCTTTACAAGGAACACGCCATGCAAAGAACCCTTATAATCGAAGCTCTTGCCGCAGCCGCGACGCAACCCTCCATTACCATTTGCGGCTGGATACGCACCCGCCGCGACGCCAAGGAATTTTCCTTTGTGGAGATCAACGACGGCTCGTGCCTCGGCAACATGCAGTGCATCGTGGACGCGGACACAACTGCCCACCAGCAACTTGCCGACGCCGCCACCGGCGCTGCAGTCAGCGTTACCGGCGAGCTTGTGGCCTCTCCCGGCAAGGGCCAGCAGTGGGAAATCCGTGCGCAGAGCGTTACGGTATTCGGCCTTGCCGATCCTGAAACCTTCCCCCTGCAGAAAAAGCGTCATTCCGATGAATTTTTGCGCACCATCGCCCACCTGCGGTCGCGCACCAACAAATACGGCGCAGCCTTCCGCATCCGTTCCGAAGCCGGGCAGGCCGTGCACCAGTTCTTTCAGGGCCGCCGCTTTTCGTGGGTACACACGCCGGTGCTCACCGGGGCAGACTGCGAGGGCGCTGGCGAAATGTTCCGCGTAACCAGCCTCGAGCCCGGCAACAAGGACGTGGCCGCCGACTTTTTTGGCCGCCAGTGCAACCTGACGGTTTCTGGCCAGCTTGAGGCCGAAGCCCTGGCCATGGGCCTTGGTCGCGTGTACACCTTTGGCCCCACCTTCCGCGCCGAAAATTCCAACACGCCGCGCCACGCCGCTGAATTCTGGATGATCGAACCGGAAATGGCCTTTGCCGACCTGCAGGACCTCATGGAACTGGGCGAAAGCCTCACCCGCCACGTGATCGAGCACTCCCTTTGCCACTGCGAAGCCGACCTCAAGCTTTTTGACAGCTTTGTGGACAAGGGCCTTGTTGACCGCCTCAAGGCCATGGTGGCCGAACCCTTTGCCCGGGTTTCCTACACCGAGGCCGTTGAAATACTGCAAAAGTGCGGCAAGGAATTTGCCTTCCCCGTTTCTTTTGGCACAGACCTGCAAACCGAGCACGAGCGCTACCTGGCCGAAGAGCACTTTAAAAAGCCCGTGGCCGTGTACGACTACCCCAAGGAAATCAAGGCGTTCTACATGCGCCAGAACGAAGACGGCAAAACCGTTGCCGCCATGGACATGCTTGTTCCGCGTATCGGCGAACTCATTGGCGGCTCGCAACGCGAGGAGCGCATGGACCGCCTGACCGCCCGCATTCAGGAGCTGGGCCAGAACCCCGAAGATTACTGGTGGTACATGGACCTGCGCCGCTTTGGCACTGCCCCCCACGCGGGCTTTGGCCTTGGGTTTGAGCGCCTGCTCATGATGCTGACCGGCATCACCAATATCCGAGACGTCATCCCCTTCCCGCGTACGCCCGGCAACCTCGAATTCTAGGCAGCCGCAACACCTTTGCGTAACCTGGCCAGCTCACCGCACCTGCGGCGGGCTGGCCGTTTTTTTACAGTTGCGCGCAAAGCTCACGCAATTTCGGCAAAAAAGCCCCAATCAGCGCCCTTGCCGGGCTTCGCGCCCTTCACATTTGCGCTTTTGCCAGATATAGTACGCGCTCACCTTTTTGGAGGCATAAGCCGCCGCCCATCGCCAAGGAGAGCGAAATACCATGAGCAAGAAGCTGACTGTAGCCGTTGTAGGCGCCACAGGCGCCGTAGGCCGTGAAATGCTCAAGACCCTGCACGAAAGGGACTTTCCCGCCACCGAAATACGCGCTTTTGCGTCTGCCCGTTCTGCGGGCACCAAAGTGCCTTTTGGTGACAAAGAGCTTACCGTGCAAGAGCTTAAAGAAGATGTCTTTGAGGGCATTGATTTGGCCATTTTTTCCGCCGGCGGCAGCACTTCGCAAAAATTCGCCCCGCATGCGGCCCACGCAGGTTGCGTGGTGGTGGACAACTCTGCCGCATGGCGCATGGACGACCGCTGCCCCCTGGTTGTGCCCGAGGTAAACGCCCACGCCCTTGAAGGGCACAAAGGCATCATTGCCAACCCCAACTGCTCCACCATCCAGATGCTGGTGGTGCTGAAGCCGCTGCACGACGCCGCCAAGATCAAGCGCGTTGTGGTTTCGACCTATCAGGCGGTTTCCGGTACCGGCCAAAAAGGTATTGAAGAGCTGGAACGTCAGGTGCGCGACCTGTTCAATGGCCGCGACCCCGAATGTAATACCTATCCCTACCGCATCGCCTTTAACGCGTTGCCGCATATCGATATCTTCCTTGAAAATGACTACACCAAGGAAGAAATGAAGATGGTTCACGAAACCGTCAAAATGCTTGAAGATCCTTCGGTCAAGGTTACGGCCACCTGTGTGCGCGTGCCGGTGTTTTACTGCCACGCCGAATCGGTCAACATCGAAACCGAAAAGAAAATCACCGCCAAGGAAGCCCGCGTCATGCTTTCGCAGGCTCCCGGTGTGCGTGTGGTCGACAACCCGCGTGAGCTCATGTACCCCATGCCCTCTTATTGCGTGGGCGAAGACGACACCTACGTGGGCCGCATCCGCGAGGACGAAACCATCGAAAACGGCCTGAACATGTGGATCGTGGCCGACAACGTGCGCAAGGGCGCTGCCCTCAACGCCGTGCAGATCGGTGAAGAACTGATCAAGCGCGGCCTGCTGCGCGTGACCGACAAAAACGTCTTCCTGAAGTAATTGTATGTGGGCGCGCGGGTTTGCATAAAACCTGCGCGCCCCTGCGCTTCTATATCTGGAGGCTTTTGCAGTGAAAGCTGTGGACGCTGAAACATATCTCAAGGCCCTGCTAGCCGCGCCCCGTCCGGGGTCGGAGCAGGTTCTCGCCTTTTATGACCACCGCGTGGGGCACATCTGCACCGATGCGCACCTTTTGCTGCTGCCCCTCGACGACCACATCTGTCACCGTGGCGACGGCCTGTTTGAAAGCATCTGTTTTCGTCAGCGCACAATTTTCGGGCTCGATGCCCACCTTGCCCGCCTGGTGGACGGCGCGGCGGCCCTTTCCATCACGCCGCCCTGCGACTGGCAGGACGTGCGCCAGCGCATTATAGACGTTGCCCTTGCCGCTGGAGTGGACAACGGCGACCTGCGCGTTTTTCTGAGCCGTGGCCCAGGCGGTTTTGGCATTTCGCCCGCCGAATGCCCGCAAGCCGGGCTGTACATTGTGGCGCTCAAGAAAACCCTGCCCACCGAAGCCCTGTACGCCAAAGGGTTTACGGCCTTTACCAGCTCCATCCCGCCCAAGCAGGAATATCTGGCCCGCATCAAGAACACCAACTACCTGCCCAATGTCTTCATGGCCATGGAAGCCCGCCAAAAGAGCATGGATGTGGCCGTAACCTTTGACGAAAACAACATCATGGGCGAGGCCGCCGTGGCCAATGTGGGCCTTGTGGACGGCCAGGGCCGCCTGCTATGCCCCGAAATCAGGCGCATTCTGCCCGGCACCACCCTGCTGGCAGCCATGGAAATTGCCGCCGAGCGCATGCCCGTGGTGCAGATGCCCATTCCCAAGGCGGCCATTGCCACGGCGCGCGAAATGCTGCTCTTCACCAGCTCCACCCTTTGCGTGGGCATTACCCATTTTGACGGCAAGCCCGTTGGACAGGGTGCGCAGGCTGGCAAACCCGGTCCCGTGGCTCTGTGGCTCAAGGATGTGCTTTTGGACTACATGCTGAAAAAAGGCGCTCATATCTGATGCGCGTTCTGCTTATTGCGCTGCAACAAACCACAGAAGGTCCGCCCTCACCCACAGAACAGGCCCAGTGGACAGAAGCGGGCGCGCCCATGCGCACGGCCCGGCTGGAAGAAGACCACGCACTTGCCCTGGCCTCTGCCATGCGCGACGGCGGCAGGCTGGCCCCCATGCTTCTGTGCTCAAAAAATTCGCGCCTGCACCGCCGCGCTGCCGCCCTCAACCTGCCCACGCTTACCGCTGGCGGCCCTGTTGACTTTACACGTCTCTGGCTCTGGCAACGGCGACACAAACACCTTGTGGTGCAGACCTTTGGCGAGTGCAGCATGGCTGCAGGCCGCCGTGTGCTTGTCATGCGCCCGCCCCAGAGCACACTGCTGTGCCACGCCTTTTTGCTGCGCGCCCCGCATGCCGACGTAAGCTCGGGCAAGGGCATGCTGTCGGCCCACAAGATTCTGTGTGGCTCAAGCCATGTGCGTGAGCGCATCGCCAAGGCAGGCGGCTTTGGTCAGGATGATGCGCCCTGGCGCGGTCCCAGAAATCGGCAGCTCCCCCTGTCGGGAGACGTGCTGGCCCATATTGCGCCGGGCATGAACCTTGAAGGGTACACGCCTGCGCCTCAATGGAGCGCAGAGGCCGCCGCACCCGACAGTGACCAGCACTTTATTTTCTGCATGGGCGACGCACTCACGCCGCGTTCGGGAGTGCACGTTGTCACCAGAGCCATGGCTGCCATGTGGCAGCGGCGCGACCTGCCCCGGTGGGAAGTACGTGCAGCCGGTGGCGGACCACGCTTTCAGGAAGTGCTTGAAGAGGCGGAATCTCTGGGCGTGCAGTCACGCCTGTGCCTGCTCAACGAGCAGCCGCTGCACCAGCTGCTGCAAAGCTGCCATGCATGGATAGCGCCCGGTTCAGCGCCGGACGAACTGCCCGAAACCCTCGGCGCAGGGTTGGCGGCCCATATGCCGGTGATCTGCGGGCAGGGCGACCTGCACCACCAGCGGCTTCTGGCCGCTCCGACAGCTGCCTGCATGTTTGAAGAAAACAATCCACAGTCGCTGGCAGAGGCCATGATCAACATCATGACTAGCGAAGACCTGCGCCGCAGCACCGTGCGGGAGGGTGACGCGCTGCGACCGGGACTGGGACTTGATGCCTTTGCCGACGCGGTTTGTGCCCGACACGAAGCATGGTGCGGGGAACTGGGCTGGCTTGAAAAAAGCGCCCACCCACAAGGCACAAAACCAGCCACAGACCAGCAATAAACCGGCAAACACATGCGTGCCCCGCGCAGACAGCTGCCCGCTGCTAGCCAGGGGTAATACCGCAAACACATACAGGAACCGTATGAAATGTAAAATCTGCAAGGCAGAAGCCGTAGTGGCACTTCGCAGCCACAACGCCGCCTTTTGCCCCGACTGTTACAAGGACTTTTTTGCCCGCCAGGTTGAACGCGGCATCGAAGGCCAAAAGCTGTTCACCCGAGACGAGCGTGTTCTGGTGGCCCTTTCTGGCGGCAAGGATTCGCTGGCCCTTATGCTTGAGCTTTCGCGTCAGGGTTACAACGTTACCGGTCTGCATATCGATCTGGGTATTCCGGTTTCTTCCGCCGCCGCGCGTGGCGTGGTTGAGCGCTTTTGCACCAAGCACGGCCTCAAGCTCATGATCAAGGAAATGGTCGCCGAGGGCCTGCCCATTCCGCTGGTCAAGGAGCGCCTGAACCGCCCCATCTGTTCTGCCTGCGGCAAGATCAAGCGCCACTTTTTCAACAAGGTTGCCCTGGATGAGGGATTTGACGCCCTTGCCACCGGTCACAATCTTGACGACGAAGTGGCCCGCCTTTTCAGCAATACCCTGCGCTGGGACACCTCGTATCTTTCCGATCAGGGCCCGCGCCTTGAAAGCGAGCACGGCTTTTCGCGCAAGGTCAAACCCCTGTGGCGGCTCTCTGAATTTGAAACCGCCAACTATGCCTTTCTGATGGGCATAGAAAACCACTACGCCCCCTGCCCATACAGCCCCGGTGCCAGCTTCACCACGCTCAAGGGGCTGATGCAGAATCTCGAATTCGCCATGCCTGGCCGCAAGCTCGATTTCTACCAGGGCTTTCTTGTACGAGGCCGGCCCGTTTTTGCCCGCCGCGAAGCCGAGGTGGGCGTGGAGCTGGCCCCCTGCACAGAGTGCGGCTATCCCACCTCTTCCGGCGACCGCTGCGGCGTATGCCGTATCCGTTCTGCTCTGGCCGATCAGGGCTAGACCCACAACATAGCCATATTATTCTGTATCCGGCAGCCTCAGGGCTGCCGGTTTTCTTTTACCCATACTGTGTACTGGCAAAAGCTCATTCCTGCTTGACTTTCGACCTTTCTGAAAATAAATTTCAATTCCATTCATATTCCAGCCCACCGGCATGCACCGGCGCGGCACAGACAGGAGCGCAAAGCATGCCGGAATCCTTATCCGCAGCGGCAGAGATGCGTGGCGGGCACGCCCGCACGCTCATTGGAGGTCTGGCCTATTCCCTGCGTCTGGCCATTGCTGGCAATCCCAACTGCGGCAAAACCACGGTCTTCAATTCACTCACAGGCGCGCACCAGCATGTGGGCAACTACAGCGGCGTGACTGTTGAAAAAAAAGAGGGCTTTATCCGCCATGAAGGGCAGGAGATCATTCTGGTCGACCTGCCCGGAGCGTATTCGCTCTCGGCCTATTCACAGGAAGAAGTGGTGGCCCGCAACGTACTGCTGGGCGGCTCGGTGCAGGCGGTCATCAACGTGGTGGACGCGGGCATTCTGGAGCGTGGCCTGCTGCTTACGGCCCAGCTGCGCGAAATGGGGCTGCCAGTGGTTATTGCCTGCAACATGATGGACGAGGCCCGTGCGGCAGGCATAAGCATTGATTTTTTGCGGCTCTCGGAATTTATGGGCGCAAACGCAGTGCCCACAGTGGGCACTGCGGGCAACGGCCTGCGCGAGGCCCTCTCTGCTGCGCGGCAGGCCGCACTGGACGCCCAGCAGCATGAGGGAATTACGGCAGAAACATCATCCACGCAGGCTGCACGGGGGCAGGCGCTGCGCATCAGCTACGGCCCCCTGCTTGATCCCATACTGGAAACCATGGAACGGCGCATAGCAGCCAGCCCCGGCATGGCGGCTTCTCCTTACGGGCACTGCGCGCCGCGCTGGCTGGCTCTCAACCTGCTGCAGGACGATGCCGAAGCCATTGCGGCCCTGCAAAAGGCGGATACCGACCTTGCCGCCGACATGGCGCAGGTGTGCAGCTTTGTGCAGGAAGAACTGCAGAGTATTGGTCGCGATGCCGAGGGCATCATTGCCGACGGGCACAGCGAATTTGTGCGGCGGGTGGCCGCTGCCTGCATAGTCAAAACCGGCGACCGACACCGCCTCAGCCTTTCAGACAAACTCGACCGCGTGCTGGCCCACGCCCTGTGGGGCGCGCTGATCATGCTGGGCGTGCTCTATGCCATGTTTCAGATCACCATTGTGCTGGGTTCGTATCCGCAGGGCTGGCTTGAGGGCGCGTTTGGCGCTCTGGCCGGTTTTGTGCGCGCCTCGCTGCCAGAGGGCCTCTTTGCCTCGCTGCTGGTGGATGGCGTGATCGCGGGCGTGGGCGGTGTGCTCAGTTTTGTGCCGCTGGTGCTTATCATGTTTGCGCTTATCGCCATTGTGGAAGACAGCGGCTACATGGCCCGCATGGCCTACATCGCCGACAGGGTGTTCCAGTTTTTTGGCCTGCACGGGGCCTCGGTGATGCCCTACATCATCTCTGGCGGCATTGCAGGCGGCTGCGCCATACCTGGCGTAATGGCCACGCGCACCATGCGCAGCCCCAAGGAAAAACTTGCCACCATGCTCACCCTGCCCTACATGGCCTGCGGCGCAAAACTGCCCGTGTACCTGCTGCTGGTGGGCACATTTTTTCCGCACAATGCCGCCAACATGATGTTTGCCATCATCATGCTCTCGTGGGTGCTGGCTTTTTGCGTGGCCCTGCTGCTGCGAAAAACCGTGTTGCGTGGCGAGGCCACCCCGCTGGTCATGGAAATGCCCCCCTACCGCATGCCCACCCTGCGCGGCATCTGCATCCACTGCTGGGAACGCACATGGATGTATCTGAAAAAGGCGGGAACCGTGCTCGTGCCTCTGGCCATGCTTATCTGGGCGGCCATGACCTTTCCCGCCCTTGACCCCCAAACAGCCCTGCCCTTTGAAAACGAAATTGCCCGCCTGAGTGCGCGCCTTGAGCGCGACGAACTCTCTGAACAGATGCGCAGTACCTACGAAACCACGCTGGCAAAAACGCAGGAGAAACTGGACGCGGAGCGCCTGCGCCACACCCTTGCGGGCAGCCTTGGCACATGGCTTGAGGGTGTCACCTCGTATGCGGGTTTTAGCTGGCGTACAGACGTGGCCCTAATCGGCGGCATTGCAGCCAAGGAAGCCATTATCTCCACCCTCGGCACCGCCTACGCGCTTGGCGCGCAGGATCCGGAAGACCCGGCATCTCTGGCGGAGCTGTTGCGAAGCGACCCCTCGTGGAATCAGGGTACGGCGCTGGCCCTGCTGGTTTTTGTCATGCTTTATGCACCCTGCTTTGTGACTCTGATTGTCATTCGGCAGGAATCGGGCAGCTGGAAATGGGTTGCATTCAGCATTGCCTTCAATACCCTGCTGGCCTTTGGCATGGCTGTGGGCGTTTACCAGACTTACCGATTCTTATGGATGGGCTTATAAATGGCTAAAACCACAGAGCGCGTCACCGGCATGGGCATACGCGCATACCTTGCACTGGGCCTCACTGTCATGGCCCTGCTTTTTACGGCCAGCTTTTTCTATTTTATGAGCATGACACGCGAAATGAGCGTTTCAGGAACCAGGACATACGGGGCCTTCATGGCGCTCACCGAAGCCCGCAGCAAGGCCGACCATAGCCTGTTCGAGCGCCTGCGCGAAACAGAATCGGCACTGAACGCCGCCCGCCAAAACACAAGCACTCCGCGACAGACAACCGACGCCGCCCTTACGGCGCTTGCCGCATCCATTGCCGAACTCTCTGCCCCGCAGGCCGCCACAGAAGACATCTTGCTGCAACTGCGGCGCACGGCAACCCTTGCGCACGAATTTGAAAACCGCCTGCTCATGGGCTTTTTGCTGCTTGGCACTGGCCTTGCCGCCCTGTTTGGCCTGTTGCGCCTGCATCTTGCCCGGCCCCTGCAAGGCATCATGGCCTTTCTCAACCAGCTGGGCACAGGGGCCGCCAGCCAGCCACCCAAACGCAGCTTTATTGTCGAACTTGGCAATATTGCGGCATCGCTAGAGAATCTTGGCACGTATCTTTCGCTCGCAACTGTCCGTTCACAAAAACTGGCTTCAGAGCACGACCATTTTCAGAAAATGTCACTGGTGGACGGCCTCACCGGCGTGGGCAACCGCCGCGCCTTTGACGAAAAACTGCGCTCGCTGTGGCTTCAGGCCCAACAGGGGCAAATGCCACTCGCGCTCATCATGCTGGATGTGGACACCTTCAAGCGCTACAACGACAACCTTGGGCATCAGGCGGGCGACGAATGCCTGCGCCGCGTGGCAGCTGCCATGAGCAGGGCCGCGCGCTCCACCGACGTATGCGCCCGATACGGCGGCGAAGAATTTGCCCTGCTGCTGCCCGGCGCGGATGCTGCCACAGCTCAGGCCGTTGCCACGCGCGTGCATGCCGAAGTTGCACGCGAACAGCTGCCCCACCCCGCATCGCCGGTAAGCACATTTGTGACTGTGAGCCTTGGCGTGAGCAGCATGACGCCGCTGGCCGATCAGGATGTTGAAAGCAATGTGCTGGTGCGCCAGACCGATGCCGCCCTGTACGAGGCAAAGGCCGCAGGCCGCAACCGCACACGCGTGTACGGGCAGTCCTAGGCTTTGCCGCTGGGCCTTATTCGCTAGAAAAGCCGTCCGGGTATAAACCCGAACGGCTTTTCTGTTTGGCTGGTATGGTGAGGGCAAGTGTTATTTGACGGATACAACCGTGGAGGCCGCAATGGTTTCAGGCGTCAGCTCCTGGCCCAGACCGGGCAGGTCGGGCACGGTGTACATGCCTTTTTCAGGCATGTAGTTATGCACGCAGGTTCTGGTATTGGGCTCAAGCAGGGCGTAGCGGTGCAGCTCGTGAATCATGAAGTTGGGGATGGCCGCTTCCATGTGCAGGGCCGCAGCGGTGGATATGGGGCCGCCGCACACGTGAATCTGCACGGTTACGTCGTAAATATGCGCCATGTCGCAAATTTTCTTTACTTCAGTGATACCGCCGCAGGTGCAGATATCGGGCTGGATGACGCTCAGAGAACCTGCTTCAAGGAAGGGGCGATACCCCCAACGCCAGTAAATGCGTTCACCGGCTGCGATGGGAATAGGCACGTTGTCCGCAACCTTTTTCATCTGCTTTGGGTTGAGAGGCATGACAGGTTCTTCG
This sequence comes from Desulfovibrio sp., assembly GCF_009712225.1. NCBI lineage: Bacteria > Pseudomonadati > Thermodesulfobacteriota > Desulfovibrionia > Desulfovibrionales > Desulfovibrionaceae > Desulfovibrio > Desulfovibrio sp. The sequence continues at coordinate 126,151 of NZ_WASP01000017.1, forward strand.
TAATACAACACGCCAAGCTCGGCGATCATGCGACCAAACTGTATTGCTGCCGTGGTTGACGTGAAGGAGTGCATTTCAACAATAATATCCATGTCCGGACCAACAGCCTTGCGCATTGCTGCAAGACGGTCATAGCCCCGGCGCAGCACCTTGTCTGGCAGCACGCCCGAAAGGTCCTGCTGGTTCCAGTTGCCCTGACCGTCCATGGCGAGAACGTCCACCTTGAGGGCATCGTACCCTTCTGCCTGTGCAATGAGCGCGGTTTCGGCATAGGCCTGCGGATCAACCAGCATGGCCTTGTCCTGCCCGGCCCCCCAGCCAAACTGCAGCTGGCTGGCATAGGTGCGTATCTTGCTGCGAGTTTTGCCACCAAGCAGCTGGTACAGGGGCACACCGAGCACCTTGCCCTTGATGTCCCACATGGCAAGGTCAAGGCCGCTCATGGCTGCGGAAAAAATGCCGCCACCGCCCTGCCCCCAAAAAGTTTTGCGCAACATTTTTTCCCAAATGGCCTCGTTGCACATGGGGTCCATGCCAATGAGTATCTGGGCCAGATCTTTTGCCGTGCCAAACCCGCCAGAAGCGCCCACGCCATAGGCAAGGCCCACTTCGCCGAATCCGCTGATGCCTTCATCCGTATTCACTTTTACAACTACAGGCCGCCACTTGCTGGTGGCTGAGCTGAAGTCGTTGGCCACATCAATGATATCAATGCTTGTAATCTTCATTATCATACTCCTGTGCGCACTGTGCTAAACGCGTTTTACCGCAAGAATACCCGCCGCAATGGTTGCTGCCGCGCTTGTAAACACAAGACAGAGCAGGCCTCCGCTATACTGGCCGGTAGTGTTGATGAAAAATCCGATCATGGCGGGCGCGAGCGCGGCCAGCCCGTTTGCAATGCCGTTCATGATGCCTGACGCTGTGGACATGGATTGGGCGGGAATAAGCCCTTGCAGCAGCGTCCAGGCCACGGGCGTACCCATCGTGCACGAGGCCACGGCAAGGGACAGCAACACGGCGGAAAGATATTTTTGCTCGGTGACCGCGCCAAGGTACACGCAGCATCCAGCCGCAAGCATGGCTGCCATGAGGATATACGCCCCCTTGCCCATCAGCTTGTCTGCCAGCACGCCGCTGTAAACCTTGAAAATAATGGAAAGCACAAAAGGCAGGGATGCCAGCCAGCCCATTTCACTCCAGCTGAACCCTCTGGCCGATTTGAGATAGCTCGGCAGCCAGGTAATCAGGCCCCAGTACATGCACTGCAGGCACAAGTACCAGAACACCAGCAGCCAGAAACGGTAGTCGCCGATAAATCCCTTGAGACGCTGGGCCAGAGGTGGGGCCGCCTCTGCCGGCGCAGCAACCTCCTGCCCTGCTTCGATAAATTCCAGCTCAGCCTTGTTGATGCTTTTGTGCTGCCTGGGGGTATCTGCAGTATGCCGCCACAGCAGGTACAGAGGGATAAGCCCCACTGCCAGACAAAAATGGAAGTTTGAGCGCCAGCCAAAATGCCCGATAAGATAGGCAAAAAACGGCATGGCAACAGCCGGGGCCACAGATTGCCCCACAATCCAGGCGGCGTTAGCGCGCCCGCGTTCCTGCCGGGGAAACCAGTTTTTTACAAATACGCTTTGCAGCGGGTAGTACATGCCCTCGCCCACGCCAAGTATGACGCGACTGGCAATAATGATCGTAAAGGTTGAAGCGATGCCGCCCATAAAGAGCGAAACTGTCCACAGGGCGATGCACAGCATCATGGACTTGCGCGGACCAAGATAGTCGCCGATGGGAGCGAGCAGCACGTTGGCCACACCATAGGCCGCAAGAAAAACAGACATCATCATGCCGATTTGCACTGGCGCTCCCTTGATGCCCATTTCGAGCAGAAAGGGATCATTGGCAGCCAGCACAGAAACGTTCACTCTATCAAGATAGGCAATGAATATTCCTATGAACAGACAGAAAACAATAATAAACCTTTTTTTCGTCTGTCTATCATCTAGTTCTGTTCCAGCACTTGCAGAAGAAGCAATGTTTTCATCCATAAATCTTCCCTCCTGGCGATTTCTATCATCAGTCAATGCGCATTTCCCGAATCATGCCTTGCCATCAGCATGTGATTTGCATCCATCATGAGGCACCGGTATAGCCCATATGGATTTTCCAGTGTCACGACTATGCTGCCGAAATCCAGTCAGGTAAAATTGTTTTTATTTGTCGATTAATAAGATAAAGTTATTGAAGTGCCTTACTAAAAGGAAAAATTTATGCAATTGACCCTGCGTCAAATCGAAGCATTTCTTACAGTTGCAAACCTACGCAGCTTTACCGCCGCCGGAGCTTCGCTGCACATTACCCAAAGTGCAGTAAGCAATCTTATCAAAGATCTTGAAACGCAGGTGGGTGTGCCGCTTTTTGACCGAACGTCACGGTCTGTGGCGCTATCGCCCGACGGACGAGAACTGTACACACTGGCCCAGAAGGCATTTCACGAATTTTTACTCATGGAAAAATACGCCGCAGACCTGAGCAGCCTGCGTTCCGGCAGAGTGCGCGTTGTGGGCGCGCCACTCATTGCCTGCACTCTGCTACCCCTGCTGATGGCGCACTTCAAAAGGGTCGAACCCGGCATACGCGTTGAACTGGTGGACCAGCCCATGGCTCTCTTGCAGTCAAGCATACAACAGGGTGATGCCGAGGTAGGCTTTGGGCCCGCCCGGCTGCCCGAGGCAGACATACGGGTGCAGCATTTTTTCACTACGCCTGTGTGCATGCTTTCGCGCCCAGACCATCCCCTGGCAGACAGGCACAGTTCCTGGGCAGAAGTGAAGGAAATTCCCGTCATAGCCGTAGGCAGGGAATCTGTAGGGTACATTGCGGCGGATGTAGGAACGGAGCCGCCCTTCACCCTCGGCCATGTGGTCAACCAGATGCCCACGGCCTTTGCCCTTGCCGCAGCAGGCTGCGGCGTTGCGCTGGCGGGGCGTTTTTCACTCATGCTGGCGCGCGGCTACGGCCTTGTGGCAACACTGCTGCACGAGCCAGTGCTCCACCGCGACATGCTCATGTATCTGCCTGCTGTGCGCAGACTTTCAGACGCTGCCACCACTTTTGTGGATTTTGCCCTGCAGTTTGTCAAAGACCATGACCCCAACACGCTGGATACGGCCACAGTGGCGGAACTGGCCCCGCCGCTGTGCACCCGCAAAGGCCCTTGAGTCGGCACTGCTGTAGCTTCAGCAGAACCAAAAAAAAACGCTCCGCACAAGGCAGAGCGTCGACAGCACGGGCTGAACGGGTATGCGGCGTCATGGCCGGTCACCTTTATTTGCAGCTGTCTGCACCATGATGGCCCCGGCCTCTTTACGCCTCAGGGCAATGGTAACCTCTGCGCAGCGCAGGGCCAGCGGATCGCGCAGGGGGGCGTAACCCACCACAGACACAGGCATGCCTGATCCCAGGCCCATGTCACGTATGCGGCGCGCAAGCTCTCCTCTGGCATTTATGCTCACAATGCGGGCCACCTCGCCCACTTTGAGGGAAGTAAGTGGAATTACTGAATCCATCATTCTCCACCGTCCTTTTAAAAACAACATTCAATTTCAATTTACTTCCCCAACCTGCTTACGTCAAGAATATAAGCATGGCCAGGTGGTGCAGGAGTTTGCGCTGCGGCACGCGCCGTAATGTAAGCCCGCTGCCCATGCCCGCCATTATTGCAAACACAACCAACAAGGACCGCCCGACGATGGCCTGATTTGCGGGCAGGTTTATGGACAGATTTATGGCTAGATTTGCGGCACGGCTTCAGGCATGACGGGGAGCTAGTCTCCCGCCCCACTCGACCATGCGGCCCGACTCTGGCATGATGCGGGCATGGGCAGAAGCTACCAGGCTGCTGTCTGATTCGCACACGCCAACAATGGATAAACCATGAGCATGCTGAAAAAAGCTCTGGAGCGGGGCCTCACCCCCTCCAACGTCATAAGCTACCTTTGTCTGCAAATCATGCGCGTTAACGGCGCACTGTGGGGGGGCATACGCCTGCGCCTCAAGGCCCTTGCCCTTGGCGTGCGGGTTGAGCCCGGCGTTACGGCTCACGGCCCGGTTGGGCTCATGCGCTGGCCGGGCAGCAGCATAAGCATTGGCGCTGGCGCAAGCATTATTTCATCATGGCGGCGGGCCACGGCAGCCACCCTGTACGCCCCGGTGCGCCTGCGCACTTTTGGGCCGGGGGCCAGCATAGAGATCGGCCCCGGCTGCCAGCTCAGCGGCACGGCTATTACGGCGCGTTCCACGTCCATCCGACTTGGGCGGCAGGTTATGTTTGGCCCCAACTGCGTTGTGGTGGATTCTGACTTTCACGCCCACTGGCCGCCCGAGGCCCGTGCCACCGAACCCGACATGGAAGCCGACCGGCCTGTGAACATTGGCGACTATGCCTGGATTGGCATGAACTGCCTTATCCTCAAGGGCGTGACCATTGGAGAGGGTGCCATTATCGGCGCGGGCAGCGTGGTAACGCGCGATGTGCCCCCCTTCTGCCTTGCCGCCGGCTCGCCCGCCCGCGTGCTGCGCTGCCTCAAGCCCGGCGAAACGCCGCAGCCTGCGGACGCGCAATAGGTCGCAGCAGCGTGCCTGTTGGTGAATATATCGCCGCATTGCTGGCGTCTGAAAAGCTGGGGCCGCAGGTTACCTGCCACCGGCTTTTTGCGCCTGCAGAGCCGCACTACGCGCCCACCAGCCTGCCCTGGCCCGCTGCCATCAGCCGCGTGCTCGAGCAGCGCGGCATAGAGGGGCTGTACAGCCATCAGGCGCTGGCCACAGACCATATCCGGGCGGGGCATTCCATTGTAGCGGCCACGCCCACGGCCAGCGGCAAAAGCCTTATCTACAACCTGCCCGTGCTTGACCGCTACCTGCGCGACCGTGATGCCCGCGCCCTGTATCTGTTCCCGCTCAAGGCGCTGGCGCAGGATCAGCTGGGCGCGTTCAACGCGCTGGTGGAAAGCTGGCCCAAGGAGGCCCGCCCCACCGCCGCCCTGTACGACGGCGACACCACCGACCACTTTCGGCGCAAGATTCGCCGCAACCCGCCAACGGTGCTCATCAGCAATCCCGAAATGCTGCACCTTGGCATTTTGCCCCACCACGAGCAGTGGGCGGAATTTCTGGCAGGCCTGAGCCATGTGGTTGTGGACGAGGCCCACACTTACAGAGGCGTGTTTGGGGCGCACATGGCGCAGGTGTTCCGGCGGCTCAACCGCATCGCCGGGCGCTACGGCGCACGGCCTGTCTACGTGCTTTGCACTGCCACGGTGGGCAACCCGGGTGAACTGGCGGCAGCGCTTACCGGCACGGTCAGCTCTGGCGATGCTGGCACGGGGGCGCAACCAGACAGCCCCGCAGCCTCCCGCGCGGCAGACGCGCCCGTGGTCATCGACCAGTCTGGCGCGCCGCAGGGGCCACGACATTTTGTCTTTCTCAACCCGGAGCAAAGCGCGGCCACAGCGGCCATTGATCTGCTCAAGGCGGCGCTGGCCCGCAACCTGCGCACCATCGTCTATTGCCGCTCACGGCGCATGACCGAACTCATCAGCCTGTGGGCCGGGCAGTCTGGCGCATTTGCCGAGCATATTTCAGCATACCGTGCGGGCTTTCTGCCCGAAGAACGCCGCAGCATCGAGGCCCGCATGGCCTCGGGCGATCTGCTGGCCGTGGTCAGCACCAGCGCGCTGGAACTGGGCATAGACATTGGCGGCCTGGACGTGTGCATTCTTGTGGGCTACCCCGGCACGGTCATGGCCACCTTGCAACGCGGTGGTCGCGTGGGCCGTGCCCAGCAGGAATCCGCCGTTATCGTGGTGGCGGGCGAAGATGCTCTGGACCAGTATTTTGCCCGCAATCCCGAAGACTTTTTCAACCGTCCGCCAGAAAAGGCCGTGGTCAATCCCGATAACGAAGTAATTCTGACGCGCCATCTGGAATGCGCCGCGGCAGAGATCCCCCTCACGCCCGGCGATGCCATGCTGGCAAGCCCGGCGGCACGCGCCGCCGCACGCGCCCTGCACGCCCGCGGCCTGCTGCTGCAATCTGCCGACGGCACGCAGCTGCTGGCGGCCCGCAAGCGTCCGCAACGACATGTGGATTTGCGCGGCACGGGCCAGACCTTTACCATTGAAGATCAGGACGGCCAGATCATCGGCTCGGTGGACGGCTTCCGCGCCTGGCAGGAGACCCACCCCGGCGCGGTGTACCTGCACCGGGGCCGCAGCTACGTGATTGACGAAATGGATCCCGCCCGCGCCCGCATTGTGGCCAAGGCGACCAAGGTTTCGTGGTTTACGCGCACGCGCGGTCAAAAAAGCACAGATATTCTTGAAGAAGTTGAACGCGTATCTCTTGGACGCGTGCTGGCCTGCCGTGGCCGCCTGCGCATTACCGACATTGTGACCGGTTACGAAAAACGTTCCACATCTGGCAACCGGCTGCTCACCATCACGCCGCTGGAAGCCCCGCCGCAGGTGTTTGAAACAGAAGGCCTGTGGTTTGTCATACCCGACAGCATACGCGCTTCGCTGGAAGAACGCTTTCTGCACTACATGGGTTCCATCCACGCGCTGGAACACGCGGCCATAGGTCTGCTGCCCCTGCTGATCATGGCCGACCGCAACGACTTTGGCGGCATATCCACCCCCCTGCACGCGCAGACCGGGCTTTCGGGCGTCTTTATTTACGATGGCCTGCCGGGCGGTGCTGGCCTTACACGTCAGGCATTTCCCGATGCGCGGGGCCTGCTGGAGGCAACCCTCAAGGCCGTGACCGCCTGCCCCTGTGAAGACGGCTGCCCCTCGTGCGTGCATTCGCCCAAGTGTGGCTCTGGCAACAGGCCCATCAGCAAGATCGGCGCACTGGAACTGCTGCGCGAAATGCTGACCCCAGGCACTGAAGGCGACACCCTGTGCCGCGAGCTGCGCATCAGTCCCGCCCCCGACCGGCTGGACATGGAATCGCTGGACGCCGCAGCGTCACTGGCGGCAGCGCACCGCCCTGCGGTGTCAGCCCTGGAATTTATCAACATGGATGAACAGACAGACACAGCCAGCCCACGCAGCGCAGTGGAGGAACAATCCATGAGCAAAAAGCAGCCCGCACCGGACAACCAGACAAGCCTTTTCGGCTCTGCCGCGCCAGAGTCCGGCACCAGAACCCCGGCCCCCGGCCCCCACGGCGCCAACACCTTTGACGGTGCGGGGCTCCTGACCCACATTCCCCTGCCGCCGCCCAGAAATTTTGTGGTCTTTGACGTGGAAACGCGGCGCTCCGCCGCCGAAGTGGGCGGCTGGAACAGGGCCGACCGCATGGGCGTGAGCATTGCCGTAGCATACGACAGCAAGGCCGACGACTACTTTGCCTACCAGCAGGAGGAACTGCCCGCCCTGTTTGAAAAGCTGCGCGCCGCCGACCTGGTCGTGGGCTTCAACAGCCTGCGTTTTGACTACGCCGTGCTTTCTACCTTTGCGCCCTTTGATCTGCGCAGGCTGCCCAGCCTCGATCTTTTGCAGCGCGTGTACGAACGCTTGAGCTACCGCCTTCCGCTGGACAATCTGGGGCAGGCAACGCTTAACGAACCCAAGAGCGCCAGCGGCCTGCAAGCCCTTGAATGGTGGAAGGAAGGCCGTCTGGACGACATAACCACATACTGCCGCAAGGATGTGGACATCACCCGCCGCCTCTATTTGCACGGCCTTGAACACGGCTTTTTGCTGTTCAGCAACAAGGCTGGTTCGCCCGTGCGCGTCCCCGTAGACTTCCGGCAGCGCTGATGCCCTTGCCCTGCGCTGCACCGCCGCACAAAAAAACGCCCGCGTTTGCGGGCGTTTTACATTTCAACAATCGTAAGGGATTGGCTACTTGAGCTTTTTAAGCGTTTTTTCCATGCCTTCGGGCAAGGGATAGCAGTGGTCGTCGCTGGGAAAGGCACCCACGCGTACTTCGCGGGCATAGGCCTCCACCGCAGCGCGCAGGCTCGAGCCCACCTCACCAAAGCGTTTGACGAAACGCGGCAGCTGGCTGAGGGTCATGCCCGTCATATCCTGCCACACCAGTACCTGCCCGTCGCAGCCAGAGCCAGCACCAATGCCGATAACGGGAATGGCAAGAGCCTGGCTTACGCGCTCGGCCAACGGCGCGGGTACGCATTCAAGCACCAGGGCAAAGGCCCCGGCGTCCTGAAGGGCGCGTGCGTCGTCCAGCAGTTTCTGTGCTGCGGCCATGGTTTTGCCCTGCACCTTGAAGCCACCAAAGGCGTTGACCGATTGCGGCGTAAGGCCCAGATGCCCCATCACGGGTATGGAGGCCCGCGTGAGTGCCCGCACCTCGGCGGCAAATTCAGCGCCGCCCTCAAGCTTCACCGCCTGGGCGCGCCCCTCGATCATCAGGCGGGCCGCGTTGCGCACTGTTTCTTCTACCGAAACATGGTAGCTCATGTACGGCATGTCGCAGACCACAAGCGCCTTTTGCGTGCCACGCGCCACAGCGGCGCAGTGCCGCACCATGTCGTCCACGGTGACGGAAAGCGTATCAGGGTAGCCCAGCACCACCATGCCCAGCGAATCGCCCACCAGCAGGGCATCCACACCGGCCATGTCCATGACCCGCGCGGTGCTGTAATCATAAGCGGTCAGCATGACCAGCTTTTCCTGCCCTTTGGCTTCTCGAAAGGTAACCACGGTGTTTTTCATGCCTGCTACTCCTTATGGTTGGCATCGTGGGCAAGGCCCATGATGAGGTGGGTAAGCTTGGCCGCCGTAAAATCGGCATGGTGCAAGCCCTCGATGGGAGCCAACTCCACCACGTCGAGGCCCACAACGCGGCGGCCAGCCACGCAGCGTTCAAGAATATACTGCGCCTCGCGCCAGTTGATGCCGCCGGGCGAAGGCGTACCGGTGGCGGGCATGATGGACGAATCCAGCCCGTCCACATCAAAGGTGATGTATATGTTTTTGGGAAAATCCTCTGGCAGAGGCAGCTCTGGCATGCCCACGCGGGCCAGAAAATAGCCGTCGTAGTGTGTAATGTTAAACTTTTTACGTACTTCGGCTTCTTCCCGGCAAAAATCGCGCACGGCAAACTGCGTGAGCGGCAGGCCAAGATCGGCCACCGCGCGGTACATGACGCTGGCGTGCGAATAGGGGCTGCCCTCGTACTGGGGGCGCAAATCGGCGTGAGCGTCAAACTGCACAACGCCAAAGGTTTCGCCGGTTTTTTCCGCTTGTTTGGCCAGCGCCCGCAGAGCGCCAAGCGTAACCGTGTGCTCGCCGCCCAGCACCACGGGCACCGCCTCACAGGCAATGGCATGGGCCACGGCGGCCTCGATGCGGTCAAGGGTTTCGGTTATGGGGCCGGCGCAGTCAATGGCCTGCGCGGTATAAAAACCAGCCTCGCCTGGCACAAAGCCGCTTTCCCAGGCCTCGAGCTGGTGCGAGGCGGCCAGCAGGGCCTGAGGCCCGTTGGCGGTGCCGCCGCCGTAAGAAACGCTTTGCTCCAATGGAACGGGAATAATATGAAAGCCTGCCTGAGCGGGTTCGCTCTGGGGATATTCTGAAGCCAGAAACTTGTCTTGCATGTAACCCTGCCGTGATTTGACATAAAAAAACGGCCCGCTTGGGGAGGCAGGCCGTTTTGGTTGGAGGAGGCTGTCAGCAAAAGAAAGGAAGGTACTTTCCATGCTGCAATGGGCGTGCCAAAAAAGTAGCACAGCACTATTCTTTTAACATGCTGTTTTTTATTAATTAATTTTTTAAGCACCCAAGGCGGCCCGTTAAAAATGTTAAACTGGCCTTGCCTGCACACTGCCTTGGGGGCGTAAAACTGTACAAAAAATTTTTCTTGTGCAGTCTACTGAACCGACCCTTCGTCCGGAGCGGCAACAGCGCCCTGCACAGAGATGGAAAGCTTTTCGGCCAGTTCGCGCGCGGCGGGCGTGGTGCGCCATTCGTCAAACAGACGCTGCCAGCCGCCAAAATCCACAAAGCTGCGGTCAAGCTGTTCTTCGTGCATCTGCACCCATGTGTTGAAAAGCTGCATCTGCACCTGGAAGGTGGCGCTTTCAAAAATCATGGCCGCAGAGTCGCGCGCAATAACCTGACCGTCCACGTGGGCCAGCACAAAGTTGCACACAGCGCGGCGCGAGGTTTCAAAGCTTACTTCCTGGCCGTTGAGCTCTTCTGCCATGGGCATCAGGCGGGGGAACAGCTGGCTGATGCGCTCAAGCCCCTTGACAGGGATGGCGATGAACAGCGCGGGCTGCCCGTCCTTGCCCTTGGGGGCGTCGGGCTTTTCGGTGATAAAATAAAAACGCAGCCAGTTTTCAAACATTACCGCTTCCAGAACCTTGGCGACGCCGCTCTGGAACTGTTCCTGTGCTTCGGGCATGGAGACTCCCTTAATGTTTAACGGCCACAACCCGCAGCCGCCGATAATCAGCAATCCACTGGCCGCCGTCCCACTGCGATGCCCGCAAGGCATCGGCAACGGCGGCAAAAATTTTTTCCTGCGCGGCTTGGGGTACGCAGTCCATATCCTGGGCAAAAAACTGGCTCATCCAGCTGGCAAGGCCGTCCTGCCCGCCCTTGAGCGGCGTTGGTCTGTCGTATTCCTCAGCCAGCCGCACCGTAAAACCGTGCCGCACAAGCAGGGCCGCGTACTCGTCTGCCGAGGGAAAGTAAAACCGCTCGCTGTTCAGATAGGCCGCGCCAATGCCTTCTTCGGCCAGCGCAGCCTGAAAGGCCGCCGCAAAGGCCGCACATATGCGCCCGATATTGCCGCGCGCGCCAAATTCGCACACCAGCAGGCCGCCGGGGCGCAACACGCGGGCCATGGCGGCGGTCAGTCGCTCCTGATCTTCAATCCAGTGCAGGGCGGCGTTGGAAAAAATGGCGTCCACACTGCCGTTCCACGGCATGTCGCAGGCGTCCATTACCAGAAACTCCACCTGCGGCAAGCGTAGCCGGGCCTGAGCAATCATGTCGGGCGAGGCGTCTATGCCCACTACCCGCGCAGCTCTGGCCGTCAGCGGGCCTGTGAGCGCGCCAGTGCCACAGCCAAGGTCAACGGCAAAACCCAGACCGTCCGGCAGCAGAGCAAGCAGATGTTCGCCGTAGGCGGCCACAAAGTCATGCTGCTGGTCATAAAGCCCGGCATTCCAGTCCATTGTTCTGCTTCTCCCTACGCAGCGAAAAAAAGCGCAAGCGCCACCTGTTGTAAACGTCAGAACACAGCGCGTCAATGCGGCTGGCCCATTTGGGGCAACGCAGCCTAGTGGTGCGCTTCCTCTGCCCCGCTGGCCTGCCTGAGCTTTTTCATCTCACGGTCGCCCATATACCCAAGCAGGGCAGAGGCAACGCCCGTCACCGCACTCACAATGCCCAACGGCAGGGCCGTACCGCCGCCCGCAAGCCCCACAAGGGGCGAGGTAAGGGCACCAAAAATAAACACGGACACGCCCAGAATGCCAGAGGCCGTACCCGCACCCACATTCTGCGCGCTGATGCCCAGGGTAAAGCTGGTGGGCAGGGTCATGCCCTGCAGGGCGATCATGAAAAACAGCCCTATGAGCAGGGGCACGGGCGAGGAAGGAGCAACCATGGTTACGGCCAGCACCCCGAGGCAGGCCACAGCACGCAGTGTATTGCCAATGCGCAGCAGGCGAGCCTCACCAAGGCGGCGGGCATTGCGGGCGGTGCCAAAGGCAAAAAACATGAGACTCAGCGCGTTGCAGCCAAAAATGATGCTGTAGGTCTGCGGAGAGATTCCGTACATGCCCTGCAACACAAAGGGCGAGGCCGCCACATAGCCAAAAAAACCGCCCATGGTAAAGCCTTGCACTCCCACATAGCACATAAAGGGCTTTTGCCGCAGCAGCTCTCCCATGGCAGTCCACGAAGAGCGTACACCACCATCGCGGCGCATGCCCTTCGGCAGGGTTTCGGGCAGGCCAAGAACGCTGAGTACAATCAGCAGTACGCCAAAGCCTGACAAAAAATAGAAAATGGCTGGCCAACCGTCCATGGAGGCCAGCCAGCCGCCCAGCATGGGCCCGGTGATAGGCGCAACGCCGTTGACGACCATGAGCAGGCTCATGAAGTTGGTCAGCTCTGCCCCACGAAACAGGTCACAGGCCATGGCGCGGGCCAGCACTATGCCACCCGCGCCACCCAGGCCCTGGGCAAAACGCAGTGCAATAAAACTGTTGCCCGTTTTGGCTGCGGCACAACAGGCCGAAGCCAGCGTAAAAAATACCAGAGCCACAAACAGGGGCTTGCGCCGCCCTGTCGAGTCGGAAAGCGGCCCCACAAAAAGCTGCCCCAGAGCCATGCCCAGCAGACAGGCGGTGATGGTCAGCTGGGTGGTTGCGGTAGAAATGGAAAGGTCTGAGGCCAGCGCGGGCAGGCTTGGCAGGTAGGTATCTGTACACAGGGGGCCAAAAGCGGCCATGAGGCCCAGCAACAGGGCCAGAAACAACCGGCGGCGGCGCGGCAGCCGTGCGCCCGCCCCCGCGATATAGTCATCTTCCGTAATATGCATGCGTGTCCTTTGTGGTCTGCGCTGGTCTGTTCCAGAACGATATTCATAACCTGCGGGCACAAAGTCAAGGCCGGGGAATGGCCCCGCGCGGCTCTGGTATGCGCTGCAGCCTTATGCTACCCTGCGCCTATGATTGATTACGCTCAAGCCCTTAACGAAGCCCAGTACGAGGCAGCCACCTGCGGCGACGGCCCGGTGCTGGTGGTAGCTGGCGCAGGCAGCGGTAAAACCCGCACCATTGTTTATCGCCTGGCATGGCTGGCAGAGCACGGCATTGAACCAGACGCCATGCTTCTGCTCACCTTTACCCGTAAGGCGGCACAGGAAATGCTGCACCGTGCGGGGCTGCTGCTCAATCAGGGGCTTGCGGGCGTGCAGGGCGGCACATTTCATGCTTTTGCCTTTGGGGCCCTGAGGCGCTGGAAACCCGCGTGGCTTGGCGACCGCCCCTTTACTGTCATGGATTCGGCCGACATCAACGAGGCGGTCAAGCACTGCAAGGATCAGCTCAAACTGGGCAAGGGCGACAGGTCGTTTCCAAAAACCCAGAGCATTGTGGGCTTGCTGAGCAAGGCCCGCAACAAAGAACTGCCCCTGGACGAGGTGTTGCGGCGCGAGGCTTTTCACCTGCTGCCCCACGCCGACGGGCTGGCCCGCCTGGGTGATGCATACACGGCCTACCGGCAGGAAAAAGGTCTGCTCGACTACGATGACCTGCTCTTTGAGCTCGAGAACCTGCTTCGACAGAATGAACTGGCCGCAGCCTCGCTGCGCCAGCGCTTCAGTCATATCCTTGTGGACGAATATCAGGATACAAACCTGGTACAGGCCCGCATTGTACGCCTTTTGGCAGGGCCGGAGCAAGGCCCGCCCGGCAACGTCATGGCCGTGGGCGACGAAGCCCAGTCCATCTACGCGTTTCGTGGTGCCAATGTTCGCAATATCCTTGATTTTCCCACGCTGTTTCCCGGGGCGCGGGTGGTGCGGCTTGAAGAAAACTACCGCTCCACCAAACCGGTGCTTGATGTAGCCAACAATCTGCTTGCCAACGCTGCAGAATCGTTTCGCAAAAACCTGTTTACGCGCAAGCAGGGCGGCGACCCCGTGCGGCTGGTCACCCCTCTCAGCGACATGAGCCAGGCCAAACTGGTGGTGCGTCGGGTAGAAGAACTGCTGACAAGCCATTTGCCGCATGAAATCGCGGTGCTGTTCCGCGCGGGCTTCCATTCGTACAATCTGGAAATGGCGCTCAACCAGGCGGGCATTGCCTTTCGCAAATACGGCGGGCTGCGCTACACCGAGGCGGCTCACGTCAAGGACGTCATCGCCTACGCGCGCCTGCTGCTCAACCCGCTCGACCTGCCCGCCTTTGCCCGCGTGGCGGCCCAGCACAGCGGCATTGGCCCCAAAACGGTAGAAAAACTCTATGCCGTGGCCCGCAGCGGCGATCCCAAATCCACAGAAAAAGCCTTTGCCAAGTATCCGGGTTTTCTGGAGGACATGCGTTTTGTGGACGACCTGCGCACCCGGCCAGTGTCGCCCTCGGCCACACTTTCTGCGGTACTCGAACACTATCGCCCGCGCCTCGAGGCCCTCTACCCCGAAGACTGGCCCCGCCGACAGCAAGGGCTGGAAGAAATCATCCAGATGGCCTCTGGCTACAGCGAGCTGGATCTTTTTGTGGCCGATCTGGCCCTTGAGGCACCGGAAGAAGACGATGCCGACAGCAACGAAGGCAAAATTACCCTGTCCACCGTGCATTCGGCCAAAGGGCTGGAGTGGAACGCGGTGCTGGTCATTGATCTGGTGGAAGACCGCTTTCCTTCGCGGCATGCGCTTTCGCGGCCAGAAGATTTTGAAGAAGAACGCCGCCTCATGTACGTGGCCTGCACCCGGGCCCGCCAGTGCCTCGATCTCTACGCCCCGGCCTCGCTCTACAACCGGGCCGAGCGCGGCACCCAGCACGTGAGCCAGAGCCCCTTTGTGCGCGAGCTTGCGCCGGGCATGGTCGAGGAATGGGTTGAGGGCTTTGGCGGCACCCTTTCGCGCCGCAGCGCGGGCGGTGTCGGCTTTGGCCGCAAAACCTCCATGCCGGGGGCTGGCGCTGCGCCCGCATCGGGCTTTTCCGGCGGATTACTGCCCCGCCCGCAGCGCCCACCCGTGCAGGCCGCCTACGACGACTGCCAGCTGCCGCCTGACGACGCGCCCGCATCTGCTGCACGCGCGGCGGCTTCTGCCGCAGCAGCTTCGGGAACGGGCGCAGCGGCAAAGGACGGCGAACTGTGCTACTGCCGCCACCGCATTTTCGGGCGCGGCAAGATCATACGTCACCTGCCCCCGGACAAGGTGCAGGTGAACTTTCCCGGTTTCGGCCTCAAGGTCATTCTGAGTGAATATCTGATTCTGGAGAGCTAACATGGCCACGCCCCACCCCACCGCCTCACAGGGCGCACTTTCTGAAGACAGCATACTGGCATGTCTGGGCAGGCATTTTCCGCAAACCGGGCCATCCTTGCTGCTGGGCCGTGGCGACGACTGCGCCGTGCTCAAGGGTACGCGCCCCCTGGCCGTAAGCAGCGACATGTTTCTGGAAGACGTGCACTTTCGCCGGTCGTACTTTACCCCGGCAGAAACGGGCTACAAGGCGCTGGCCGTCAACGTGAGCGACCTTGCTGCCTGCGGCGCGCGGCCTGTGGGCTTTACCCTGTGCCTGGGCCTGCCGGGATGGGTGGATACCGTGTGGCTGGACGCCTTTTTTTCCGGCATGGCGGGCCTGGCCGCAGAGCACAACATGGTGCTGGCCGGAGGAGACCTGTCGAGCTGCGAGCGGCTGCACATTTCGGTAACCGTGTGGGGAGAACCGGCAGATCCCGGCACATTTCTGGTGCGTGGCGGCAGCATGCCGGGCGACGTGCTGTTTGTGGTGGGGCGGCTGGGCCTTGCCCGTGTGGGCCTGAGCATGCTTGAAGCACTGGGCCGCGCCGCCATTGAAGCATGGCCTGCGGCCTGCGCCGCACACCTGCACCCAGAGCCGCAGGTGGATGCTGGCCTAATGCTGGCAAGGGCCGGATTCAATGCCCGCCCCCCGGCTCTTATGGATGTTTCAGACGGCATCATGCGCGACCTGCCCCGCCTGCTGGGCCTTACCGGCGAAATGAGCGCGGGCGGCGCATCCGGGCGCGGCACGCTGGGGGCAGAGATTCTGCTGGCCCGTGGGCAACTGCACCCCGAGGTGGTGCGCCATGCCGAAATGCAGGGCAAGAACCCGGTTCACGAGGCCCTGCTGGGCGGCGAGGATTACGCTCTGCTGGGCTCGTGCGCGCCAGACATGCTGCCGCCCCTGCACGCCGCCATACCGGGCCTTACCAGCATTGGCGTGGTGACAGCGGGCGGTGGGCTTGTGTGCAACAACGAACCGCTGGACAGCCTTGCGGCCATGCGCGGCTTTGACCACTTTGACCGCAGCAGACAGGGTGCCTGACATGCGCGCGCACATCGGTGTGGTCACATGGAACAGGCTTGAGCTGACCCGGCGCTGCCTTTCCAGCCTGTTGCAGCAAACCCCGCCGGGCTACGGCCTGACAGTTGTGGACAACGGCAGCACCGACGGCACGCAGGAACATCTGCAAACCCTGGCCAGCCAGCACCAGCACATGCGTCTGCACCTCCTGCGCCGCAATATGGGTGTTGCCGTGGCCTCAAACCTTGCCTGGGACGATGCCGCCGGGGCCGACTTTTACGTCAAGCTCGACAACGATGTGGAAGTACGCGACCCGCAGTGGCTGCACCGCCTCATGCACATGCTGGCCGACAACCCCCTGCTGGGCATGGCTGGCTACAGGCTTTGCGCCAAACACGAAGGCTCGCCCATCACCCTGACTGACGGCTCGCCCGCGCTGGAAGTAGCCTGCTGTAACGGGGCCTGCGCATGCGTACCCCGCGCCGTACACGAGCAGCTTGGCTTCTGGAACGAGGGCTTTGGCCGCTATGGCTTTGAAGACCTCGAATACAGCTGGCGCGCCCGCAAGGCTGGCTTCAGGCTGGCCTACGCCCTCCAGCAGGATGTCCTGCACCACCTTGGCGCAGAGCCGGAATTTGTGGATCCGCAGCTGGAAAGCGGCAAGCGCGTCAGCCATACCGCCGATCTCTCGGGTACCAAGGCCTATCTCATCTATCTGCTGCTGTACGAAAAGGGTGTCATACCTCTCAAGGTGGGGCGCAAATACCTGCCCACCAGCGGCCCCGACGGCCTGACCTTTACCCTCAACCCCGCCCACAAGGCCCTGCAGCGCCTGATGCTGCGCCTTGTCGGCAGCGTGGACGCCAGCCAGCAGGACGAACTTTCGCAGCTCGACCTGCGCGGATGGCAAAAATAAAGGATATTCCGCATGAGCACTTTACAGCAGCAGGCCCCCCACAGCGGCGAGCGACAGCTTGCCATTCCCGCCCGGATGGCCGAAGACTTTCGCGCCGTGTGCCGCGATGCATGGAAACAGGGTCTGCTCTCTGGCTGCAACGGCAACGCCAGCTTGCGTCTGGGCGAGCATGCGCCCAGCCTGATCTGCATTACCCGCAGCGGCGCTTCCAAGGGCAGACTGACCACAGCCGACTGCTGCCTCATGGACGTAAACACGGGTACTGCCGTGGTCGGCGGCCCGGCTTCCACAGAATCGGGCATGCATCTGGCCATTTACCGCACCCGGCCAGACTGTACAGCCATTCTGCACACCCATCCCCGCCGTCTGCTGGCGCTGAGCCTGCGGCTGGCTGGAAGGCACGAGAATTTTTTGCGTCTGCCGCTTTTTGAGGCCGAGGTGTGGCGGGCCAGGCTTGGCTTTGCGCCTGCCCTGCCCCCCGGCACCACCGACCTTGCCGAAGCCGTGGCCGCTGCAGCCAGAGACAAGGATGCCGTGTGGATGGCAGGGCATGGCCTGTGCTGCCTTGGCCGCAGCCTGGGCGATGCCCTGTGCCTAGCTGAAGAACTGGAGCATCTGGCCGCCTTGCAGATACTTGCCACGGTCTGAGCTGAACGCGTTCTCAACCCGGCAGCCCGCCATGAGGCGGGCTTTTTTATTTTTCCAATGTGTTACGACTTGCCATATCGTGTGACTATATGTAGCATATTATAAATTTTCGTAACACAAGGAGTTTTCCATGACACATTTCCGCACCAAGCTCTGCGCTGCTCTGGCCCTTGTGGGGCTTATGCTTTCCACCGGCGCTCAGGCACACGAATTCATTCTCAAACCCGATACCGCCACCCCCGCCGCCGGGCAGAAAACCCGCATTCAGGCACAGGCCGCCCATGTGTTCATGGTCAGCGAAGAAGCCGAAAAACCCGAAAACGTACGCCTGTACCTGCTGCAGGGCGACAAAAAAACCGACATCGCCCTGACGGAAGACAAGGCGCTGGCCTCCCTGGTGGGCAACTTTGCCCTGTCGCAGAACGGCCCTGCCCTGCTTGTGGGACACCGCCTGCCCCAGATCTGGTGCGAAACCACCCAGGGTGAAATGGAAGGCAGCCGCGCCGCTCTTGAAGCCAAGGGCATGAAGATCAAGTCTTCGGGCAAGTACGAAAAATTCGCCAAAACCCTGCTCAACCCCAGCCATGACGACAAACTGTACGCCAAGGCTCTGGGGCAGGATCTGGAGCTGGTGCTGCTTACCAACCCGGCAGACATCAAGCCCGGCAGCCCCCTCAACGTGCAGGTGCTGCTGCACGGCAAGCCTGTGCCCAACGCCGCCGTGGGCCTGACCCACGATGCCTTCAGCAAGGAGCAGGACACATACAAGTTCAAGGCCCAGACCGATGCGCAGGGCAAGGCGTCCTTTACCATTGACGCACCCGCCCTTTGGATGCTGCGCACCACCATGGTGGAAAAGACCCCCGGTGCCGATGCCGACGAGCACAACCGCCGCGCTACCTATGTCTTTCCTGTGAAGTAGTCAGACAACACGCAGAGCTGGCTGAGAGATCGGGCGGGGCAAGCTGATGCTTTCCCCGCCTGCGCGGCTTTTTCGCACAACTGCTTGAGCAAGGATTTTCTGATGTATTTTTGTTACACGCGCGGCGTGTCTGCCCTTGTTTTTGGGGCCCTGTTGTTTTTGGGGGCCGCGCAGGCCCAGGCCCACGCTCTGTATGCGGCCCACTCGTGGCAGGGCACGGTTGCTCTGGTGCAGTTTGCCTATGCGGGGGGCGAAGTACCCACCTATGCCAAGGTGGAAGTGTACAGCCCGGCTGACGCCAAGGTGGAATTTCAGAATGGTCGCACCGACGCACAGGGCCGCTTTGCCTTTATGCCCGATGCCGCCGGGCAGTGGCGCATCATCATGGCCGACAACATGGGGCACAGGGTGGAGCACACTGTGGAGGTGGCTGCAGACCAGGGTTCTCCGCAGATATCGGGCCAGAACGGGGGCAAATCTGCCGCAGCGGCAAGCCCCGGCGTTGGTGGCTTTTCCGTGCCGCTGCGCATAGTGCTGGGGCTGAGCCTGCTTGCCAACCTGGCTCTTGGCGCTGTCCTGCTACGGCGCAGTCAAAAACAGGGATAAATTGATTTTTTCATAAAAAAACCGGGCGCTTTCCACAGAAAGTGCCCGGTTTTGCCATATGTGCAGTGGGCCGCAACGGGCCTACTTGGGTTCGATAACTTCCACGCCGCCCATGTAGGGAACCAGCGCCTTGGGCAGCACGAGGCTGCCGTCCTTTTGCTGACAGTTTTCAAGAATGGCAGCCATGGTGCGGCCAGTGGGCAGGCCTGAACCGTTAAGCGTGTGCAGAAACATGGCCTTGCCACCCTTGGGCTTGAAGCGGATATCCGCCCTGCGGGCCTGAAAATCTGTGCAGTTGGAGCAGGACGAAATTTCGCGAAATGTCTTCTGCGTGGGCAGCCACACTTCCACGTCGTAGGTTTTGGCAGAGCTGAAGCCCATATCGCCCGTGCAGAGCGTGATTACCCGGTAGGGCAGCTCAAGCAGTTCAAGCAGCTTGCAGGCGTTACCACGCATGATCTCAAGCTGGTTGAAGCTGTCATCGGGGTGGGCAAAGCGCACCATTTCCACCTTGGTGAACTGGTGCATGCGGATAAGCCCGCGCGTGTCCTTGCCCGCACTGCCAGCCTCGGAACGGAAGCAGGGCGTGGCCGCGCAGTAGGCGCGGGGCAGGTCGGTCTCGTCCAGCACTTCGCCCGCGTGCAGGTTGGTAAGGGGCACCTCGGCCGTGGGAATAAGGTAGTATTCCCACTCGCGCAGTTTGAACAGGTCTTCCTCAAACTTGGGCAGCTGGCCCGTGCCGGTCATGCTGGCGCGGTTGACCATGTAGGGCGGGCAAACTTCAATGTAGTCCTCTTCCACCGTGTGCTGGTCGAGAAAAAAGTTTACCAGCGCACGCTCGAGGCGGGCGCCCCACTTGAGCGAAACCACAAAGCGGCTGCCCGTAAGGCGGGCGGCGCGCTCAAAATCAAGGCCGCCCAGGGCAACGCCCAGGTCGCCGTGCTCGCGCGGCTCAAAATCAAATTCACGCGGCGTGCCCCAGCGGCATACTTCCACGTTTTCCGACTCGTCCTTGCCCACAGGCACACAGGCATCGGGCAGGTTGGGCACGCGCATGAGCCAGGTTTCCACATCGCTCTTGGCCTGGGCGGTTTCCACGTCCAGTTCCTTGATGCGGTCGGCAACGCCGCTCATCTCAGCCAGCAGGGCTGAGGCGTCCTCGCCGGCGCGTTTTTTTGCGGCCACTTCTGCCGAGGCCGCGTTGCGGCGACTTTTGAGGGTTTCCACCTCTGTAAGCAGGGCGCGGCGGCGGGCGTCCAGCGCCAAAAATTCGTTTACGTCCAGATCCGAATGCCGGTTGGTCAGAGCCGTGGTCAGCACTTCGGGCTGTTTTTGCACCAGTTTGAGGTCAATCATAGCCGCTCCTGAAAAAAACGCGCGCTGCGCGGGATATAACAACTATTGCTCCACAGGGGGAGCGCAACAGACAGGCTGTAGCACGCGGGGCCACAGCCTGCAAGGCAGGCAATGCCCGACTCCGGCTGATGACAAACGTCCCGGTGGGGAGTATGCACCGCAATTATCGGCAATGCGGCACGCAGAACCGCCCTGCAAACCTTGCAATAAACAGATTTTGCGTATAAGCCTTGAAGAGTATTCTGGAGATTTTCTATACAAGTTACGAGAGGCCGTCATGAAACATTTACGCATTGTTCTTTGTGTTTCCCTGCTGGCGTTGCTTGCAGCCTGCGGGCCGAGCAACAATGTTCGGCTTTTGCCGCCCCCCCCTCTGGACGCTTCCGTGCTTCCTTCTCCCAACGCTCCCCGTGTGACCGTTGTGACGTTTGAAGACAAGCGCATGGATCAGACCGTTGTTGGCACCCGCCGCGATAACAGCGCCTTTGTGACCAGCGACAACGTTGCCCAGTGGATCAGCAAGGCCCTGGCCGATGAACTGGCCCGCAACGGCATGCAGGTTTCCTACTCGCTCAGCGTGAATGAAGCACGCAAGGGCAACCCCGATTTTCTGGTGACCGGCCAGATCGACGAAGCCAACATCCGGGAAACTTCCACCACAGACATGTCCACTTCGTTGCGGGCCAACTATGTTCTCGCCAACCGACAGGCGCGCATCATGCGTGAATCGCTCAACGCCTCGCAGTCGCGCACCGGTCTGCCCTCGGGCAGCGCTGCCGACAACCTGATGCTGGAAACCCTGCGCGACCTGGTCAAGCCCATGGCGCAGAAGATTGTCCAGACCATTGAGGCAAAAAAATAAGCCCATGCGGGCCAGACGAACATTGTTTCTTGGCATGACCATCGCGGCCATGCTGGGAGCTTCTGCCCTGCCGCCGGTCACTGTGACCGGCGGCGCGGCATATGCCACCGAAAATTCGCCCGCACCACCCGTCGGGCAGGACAATACCCCTGCCGACGATTCCCCATCTGCTTCCAAACCCGGCCCCCTGCCGCTCATCTCGCCCATCAGTTACAGCGCTCAATGTCCCGCAGCACCTCTGCCCCCGCATGTTCAGCGGCTTTGCGCAGAGGCCGCAGCCCAGATGGAAGCCCTGCACGCCGCGGCAGCCAGGTTGCCCAACCGCCGCGATATCCGTATGGGCATTACTGATGCGGACGACCGCACTGCTCTGGCAGCAGAACTGTACACTCCGCTGATTGAAGGCGAGCACTCCACGGCGGGCTCGGCTCAAAGCACCGGTGCGCAGGGTGTTACCGTCACTCTGCTGGCGCGGCCCGACGCAGCGGAAACCCTGCTGCGGCTTTTGCGCAACCCCGATGTGCTGGCCCTGCGGCGACTGCTTCTGGCAGATATGGCGCAAAGCCTCGCTCTCGCACCACAGATTGCCGGGGAATATGCCGCGGCAGAATCTCCCGCCAGAGGAGGCCGCACCAGCCTTACCCCAGGCTCGGGCGGCACGTGGTATGTGGCCAAGGTAACGCCGCCCGGGGAACTGGAGCAGCACCCCCCCGCGCCAATCATGCCCGATGCGGGGCACGAGGCCGCGCGCCAGCAGGCGCAGGCCAGAGCCGACAATCTCGCCGCAGAAATTACCGCCTGCCTCAGCGCCCTGGATGCCCTGCGGCTTTCGCCCGAGGGCTGGCTGACCAGCGCAGAGGCCCTGCCCACGCTTGAAAATGCCGCCGCAGCCCTGCCACGCAGCGCCGCCGTGCAGCTTCTGCTCGCAGAGGCGCAGCTGCAGGCAGGCATGCCCCAGCGCAGCATACTTTCCTGTTCCGCAGCTCTTGATCTGGCTCCTGCCCTTGCGCGGGGCAGGTATATCCGCTCTCTTGCGCACTGGCGGCTGCAACAGATGGGCCTGGCAGAAGACGACTTGAGCGCCGCCCTGAACACCACAGATGAAACATTTCTGCGTACACCCGACAGGGTGCGCCTGCTGCGCGCGCGTGGAGCCCTGCGCATGCTGCGCAACAACGCAGAGGGCATGTGCAGCGATCTTACCGCCGCCTGCGCCCTTGGCGACTGCGAAGGTCTTGCCGCCGCGCGTAACCAGCAGCTCTGCACCGGGCAGCCCGCAGGTGATGCTTCCCCCGCCCCGGAAGTACCCTCGCCCGCCGCCAGCCCGGCAAATACCTCCGGCAAGGTGGCCCCATGAGCCGCCAGCCCCTGCTCAAGGTCTATGGGCACATCTACCCCGTGGACGATGCCCTGTATGCAGCGCTTGCGCATGCCTGCGCAGACGCCATGCCGGACGAAGATGACATTCCCGTGCTGGAACATGATGGCGACATGGCCCGTTTTTCCTTTGAGGGAACTTACTTTCCCCTTGATGAAGTGCTGGCAGTGCTGACGGCCCATGTCCGGGCAGAGCATCAGGGCAAGCTGGACATTCTTGACCTTGAAGCGTGGAAACTCATACGCCATACCGTTGCCCAGGGCCGCATAGATGTGCACAGCGCCCCGCTCAACAACGTGCTGGATTATTCGGGGCACTAGGCTTTTTCCCCCAGCGGCAGTGCCCCCGTGCCCTCGGCATTGTGATTCAATCACATTCCATTCTCTCCCTTCGCCACTCCGAAATTTCTGGTTTCTTTTTTTACGAGCTTTAACGCCTGTTTTGCGTATTAATTCACAATTCTTACGGCAACATTCAAATTTATATTGTCGATATTTTTTGTAATCAGACATTTATTCAACAAAACCGCTAGCGAGGACCTTTTCCCTCACGTATTATTGGTTTGAAATCGACAAAGTCTTTGCCGCGATGCGTCTCTGTATCGTAAGCGCACAACCGTGCGCGGGGGTATTGTCGGCAAAAGGGGGAAACGATGTCGATGCAAGACAACAACGATATCTTTCAGTGGCGTATTGGCGCAGATCTTACCTACCAACACGTAGACGCCGCCAAGGAACGTCTGCTTGAACTGCCCGCCGGATCACTGGCGGGGGCTCCTCTCACGCGCTGCATGCACCCCGAAGACGCCTCACTGCTGACGCGGGCCCTTGCCGCCGACCAGAGACGTCGCAATCTTACCGGCTGCACCGTGCGTTACGTTTGCCCCAAGGGCACACACACGGTCACCAGCCTGAGCATCACGCCAGAGTACGACGAAAGGGGCAACCTGACAGCCTACAATGGCAGGGAGCGCTGCATTGGCGCGGTAGACACCCACGGTGAGGCTCCGCCTGTGTTTGAAGCCGCCTTTTCCCGTTCTTTTATGGATTTGTGCATCATCGATAGGGAACTGCGCCTGCGGGCGGTCAACGAGCGCTACGCAAGCCTTGCGGGCAAGCCCATTACCAGACTGCTGTGCACCCACATGGACGAGGTGGATATTCCAACCAGGGCGGAGGTAGCCGAAGCCTTCCGGATTCTGGACGCCGGGGGCACAATCCCGGAAAAGGAAGTGATCCGCAACGGCAAGGACTATGTCATGTCCATTTATGGCCTGCCCGACGCCTGCGGCGAAATTGGATCCATCTGTGTTTTCCTGCGCGACATAAGCCTGCGCAAGGGGCTGGAACGCAGGCTGGAGGCAGCCAACCGCAAACTGGAAGAAATGAACGTCAAAGACTACCTCACCGGCGTTTTCAACCGCCGCCACTTTGACGAAACACTGCTGAAGGAAGTGGGAAGACTGGCGCGCGAGGGCGGGGTGATGTGCGTGGCCATGGTGGATGTGGACAACTTCAAGCTCTACAACGACGCATACGGCCACCTGGCGGGCGATGCCTGTCTTGCCCGTGTTGCCAAGGCCATGGGTGCTGCCTTGCTGCGCCCGGCCGACGAGCTGTTTCGATACGGAGGCGAGGAATTTGCCGTCATCATGCCCCAGACAGGCAGGGAGCAGGCCCTTGGCGTTGCGGAGCGGGTGCGCGAGGCCGTGGCCGACCTGCGTGTTCCGCATTGCAAAAGCGGCTTTGGCTTTGTGACCATCAGCATTGGCGTTGCCGCCATTGATGCCGTTAATGCCCACTTTGGGCAAAATGCATGCGAAGAACTCATTCGCGTGGCAGACAAGGCCCTGTACCGGGCCAAGAATGGCGGCCGCAACAAGATTGACAGCGGGCAGTGCAGCCTGGACGAGGCAAATTGACCACCAGCCGCATGCCGCCAGGAGTGCCTGGTCCGCAGACAGAACCAACGCAAAACAGACCGCAGGCCGCATCGGCGGCCAACACAAAAAAGCCCCACCGGAAAAACCAGCGGGGCCATTTTTCACTGCCGTTTAGGCTATTCGCGTTCGAAAAGTGACTTCTGGATCAGCGAGTCTGCGGCATTGTCCGCGCCGCGCAGCGAGTCATAGGCCTTCTGTAGGGCTTCGGGCCAGTCCTTGTCGCTTACATCGCTGATAAACAGCATGGTCATATCTCCCTCGGAAGAAACGTCGGCATGGGTCATCACCCGGCCAGACATGGCCTGAAAAGTCCAGCCGCCACCATCGTCTGCCTTGGCGGGGGCAGTGCCCTTAAGCCGGGCCGAATGCTTTTCGGCAAACTGCTTGGTGGACAGACCGCCAGCTTCGGCCTTGGTAAAAATACCTATGGAAAAAAACGAATCCTGCCCGCACGAAACGGTAACAATGCCTTCCTTTTCTGTAGCAGTGCATTTGTTCGGCAGGTCGATGCTATAATGGTTGAATTTCTTTTCCGCCGCCACCGCCACTCCGCACAGGCCCAACAACAGCACACAGGCCATCAGGGAACCCAACAGCGCATCTCTCATTGACAATGACTCCTTCAGACAACCGCGCACGGCGCGTGAATTTTCGGGCCACACTTTTGCACAAGCAAGGGCGGCTGTCTATAACAGCCGCCCAGCACAATCTTACTATCCAGAAAAACTCGTTTTTCGCAGATAAGCCCTGCGTCTTGCCCCCTAGAACTGGTAGAGAAATACCGGCTCGTTGACACTCAGGCTGCCAAGGGCGCTCAAATCAATGCCAAGCATGGTTTTGAGCCCGCGTGGCAGCCAGTTGCCTTCCTTGGGGCGCGAGAGAAGCTTGCGCTCCACAGGTACGCCGCATTGGGCCGAAAGCCAGGCAAGGGCCGATTCCTGCCCGCCAAGCTCGTCAACCAGCCCCAGCTGCACGGCCTCACGCCCGGTAAATATCTTGCCATTGGCCAGCGCAGCCGCACGCCCATGCTCCATGTGGCGGCCCTGGGCTACGATATCCACAAACTGCTGGTGCATGTCGTCGAGCACTTTTTTAAAGTATTCGCGCTGGTCGGGGCTCAGGGGCCGCATGTACGAACCGGCATCCTTAAAGGGCGCGGTGGTTATGGTTTCCTGCCCCACGCCGATCTTGCCCATAAGTCCCTGCAACTGCGGAATATCCATGCGCACACCGATGGAGCCCGTTACCGTGGAGGCATTGGCAAACACGCGTGTGCCCGCCATGCTCACCATCAGCCCGCCCGAAGCGGCCAGCGAGCCCATGCTTACAGCCACGGGCTTTTTTTGTGCCAGCGACGTGAGGGCATTGTACAGTTCCTGCGAGGCCGCAGCGCCGCCGCCGGGCGAATCGACCCGCAGCAGCACACCCGCCACCGAGGGGTCGCGCTCCACCTTGCGTATCCATTCCAGGGTAGACTCCGCATCCATGATGGGGCCAGAAACAGACACAAGGGCCATGCGCTGGCCACCCACAAGCCCGTTGCTGCCAATGGCGGCCCCAAACAGGCCAATGCCTGCAAACAGCAACAGAATAAGACCCCAGAAAATTATGGGATGACGCTTGCGGAAAGGACGATGCAAAAGGTCCTTCCACACGCTGGCGGGTACCTGCGCCAGCGGGCAGCCGGTGCCCGACACGGCACAGCCCCCGGTGCTGCCGCCAATGCTGCCTGTTTTGCCGGCTGCGGGTATCTGCCCGGCATCGGTCGCGGGCAGGGGCATTGCCCCGGCTCCAGGTTTGGTGCCGTCAATGTTTATGGCCTCGCCCTGACCAGACATAGAGAGGGGGGCTTCGGAATTCAGGGAAAAATCTTGATTGCTCATGGATGCTCTTTAACTTGATTGCGGTTGTGCCGGGCCTTGCCCGTTCAGGAAGGGAATATGCGGAAGTTGCCGGCGATTTCTGCGGCCATGGCGGCGTACCCCTGGGCCACGCCCTCGGGAAACACGCTTTGGCACACCCCGATTCTGGCGGTTGCCGTACTGTCGCGTTGCACTTCTGGTGCACAGTTCCCGGCGAGAATATACTCGCAGCAGGTACTGATGTATGCATTCACGGCAGGGCTGCCCTGCCGCACAAGGGGCATCAACAAGACGCGTGCTTCTTCCGCAGATGAATGCGCAAGGCATTCTGCCATTTTTACCATAATGCGCAGGCGGGTTTCTGCGTCGTCGCACACATCAAGTGCGTCGTTGAACCTGCACAGGGCAATGTCATACTCTTCAAGAAAGAAATAGTACACAGCCTTGCAAAGGCTCTGCTCAAGCGGCTGCGCGGCAAATGCCGCGTCGTCGTAGGCATCGTACCAGCGCACAAGCCTTTTGAAATCATAGGGCAGCGAGGCGCACAGCAGCGCCTGACCCAGGTGACTGCTGTAGAGCTGCGTCAGCTCGGCATGGCGGGAATTGTACTGCGAAACATTGGCTCCCACCTGCTTTAAAAAATTGTCGTGCCAGTCCGTGCGGCTTGTGCCGTCGTCGTTGCGAAAAACGAGTTTTTTCAGCCGGGCAAAGGTAGTCTCCGGTTTTCGGTGCGGAAAGTGGTGGATGTGCAGGGCGTTCTGCACCACGGGCACAACTCCGCCGTGGGTCACCACATCGTGCGCGCCACCAATGGACCACAGGTGCGGATGCCCACTGTCGTAGCGCAGCAGCGGCAGCTTGCCGCCACCCGCACCATCGCACAGGGGCATGAAATCTGCAGGGTGCCGTCCGGCGGCCAGATAGGGCTGGTGCGTGGGCCAGTGATTGTACAGATGCCCCTGCACGCCGCGCACTGCCGGGTCGAGCTGATCAAGAAAATCCACAAGGCGCAGGCCGCAATCAAGGGCGGGAAATTCGTCGGCATCGGCAAAGAGCCACCAGACCTGTTCCGGGGTGTGCTGCGCGTTCCAGCGACGCACCACTTCGTTGAGATAGGTGACCTTGAGGTCTTCGTTAAAATATTTGCTGCCAAACGAGGCCGCAAGCACGGCTCCGGCTTCCACGGCGGCGGGTACGGTACCGTCCTCGCTCGCATTGTCCACAATAAACACGTTTGAACAGCCCTGGGCAAAGGCATGCCTGACCGTGGCGGCAATGACATCCTCCTCGTTCCACACGCACAAAACGGCATTGAGAAGCATGCGTCCTCCCATTGGGCCATGCCCAAAAAAGGTTGCGGCCACACCCTGCGCACAACAGGGCGTGGCCGCCAGAACTAGCGGTCCATGGCTTCTGGCCAGAGTTCGCCCGCCATTTCGCGCAGCTTGAACTTCTGGATCTTGCCACTGGCTGTAAGCGGAAAGCCCGTTACCGTCTTGATGTATTTGGGAATTTTGAACCACGAAACCTTGCCACGGCAAAAGTCGCGCACGTCTTCGGGCAAAATTTCCACACCGGGACGGGGAATGATAAACGCGCCCACTTCCTCTCCGTACTTGCGGCTGGGCACAGCCACCACCTGCACGTCCAGGACGCCGGGCATACCCAGCAGGAATTCTTCCACTTCGCGGGGGTAGATGTTTTCGCCACCACGAATAATCATATCCTTGATGCGCCCGGTCACCCGCAGGTAGCCGTTTTCGTCCATCACCCCGAGGTCGCCGGAGTGCAGCCATCCGTCGGGGCTAATGGCCTTGGCCGTGTCTACGGGCATGTTATAATAGCCCTTCATCACGTTGTAGCCACGGCACAGAATCTCGCCCACTTCGCCGCGCGGCAGTTCCTCGCAGGTTTCGGGATCGCCCACGCGCACTTCAATGCCGGGCATAGCGCAACCCACGGTTTCGCAGCGCAACGGCAGCGGATCGTGGATGTCCGACTGGGTCATCACCGGCGACCCTTCGGTAAGGCCGTAGCAGATGGTTATTTCCTTCATGTTCATGTCGTCCACCACGCGGCGCATGAGCGGCTCGGGGCATACCGAACCCGCCATGATGCCCGTGCGCATGTTCGACAGATCGAAGCGCTTGAACAGCGGGTGCTCCAGCTCGGCCAGAAACATGGTGGGCACGCCGTATACGGCGGTGCAGCGCTCACTGTCGAGCGCCGCCAGCACCTTGAGGGCGTTGAACGATTCAAGAATAACCATGGTGGCACCGTGGTTGACGGCGGCCGAAACGCCCAGCACGCAGCCAAAGCAGTGGAACAGCGGCACGGGCAGGCACACTCGGTCGTTGGGGCTGAAATTCTGGTGGCGGCCAATCCAGTAACCGTTGAGACCAACGCCCACATGGGTCAGCATGACGCCGCGCGGAAAGCCGGTGGTTCCCGACGTATACTGCATGTTGATGACATCCCACGGGTGCAGCTGGGCCTGACGGGCCGCGTATTCCTCATCGTCCACCATGACGGAGAGCGAGAGAATTTCGGGCACGGAATACATGCCCCGGTGCTTTTCAGCCCCCAGAAAACATACGCGCTTGAGGTGCGGCAGGCTTTTGCACACCAGCCTGTCGCGCGACTGCAGGCGCAGCTCTGGCGCAATGCGGTACAGGGTGTCGAGGTAGTCGTGGTCACGCACGCTGTCGATGAGAAAAATATTTTCACACTCGGAGTGCGTGAGCAGATAGCGCAGTTCGTGCTCGCGGTAGTTGGTGTTTACCGTAATAAGCACAGCGCCGATTTTTGCGGTGGCAAACTGCAGGGCCACCCAGTACGGCACGTTGGTGGCCCACACCGCCACCTTTTCGCCCTTCTGCACGCCAAGCGCCATGAGCCCCTTGGCGAAATCGTCCACCAGAGCGCCAAATTCGCTCCAGGTCTGGCGATAGTTGCGGTCAGGGTAAACCAGTGCCTCATTGTCAGGGTAACGCGCCACAGTGTGGTCGAGCACCTGCCCCAATGTCCATTCGCGCAGTTCAAACTGCGCCTGACGCTCGCGAACTTTTTCTTCCATGCATCCTCCCAAAGACGTGCTGCGGCAGTTGCGCCGCTGGTAGCCTGTTTTGCGGTCTAAAGGGCTTTACCCGCGCCTTAAGGATTGTATGTCACGGCCAGAAATTCCACGGGCTCGTCGCCCGCCGCACCCACATAGTGCGGCACGATGGAATTGTAATAAATGGTTTCGCCGGGTTTGAGCACACGGGTTTCGCGCCCGTACACCACAAGCAGCTCACCCTTGAGCACACAGATAAATTCCTCGCCCTGGTGCGAGGTGGTCTTGCGCTCGCCGCTGTCGGGGAAGATGCGGATGTGGAAGGGCTCCATGTTGCGGTCGTTCTTGCCCTTGGCCAGCGCATGATAGGTATAGCTGGGGCGGGGCACGCGACCCGTGTGCAGCGCTTCGTCGGCTTCTGCCTCGGAATTGATGCTGTTCACCACAGGATCACGCGAAAACTGGTCGTCCAGAAACGTACCAAGACGCACGCCGAGGGCGCGGGCCACCTTTTGCAGGGGTCCGATACAGGGGTAGATCGCGTCTGATTCCAGCTTTTCAAGATAGTCTTCTGAAAGGCCCGTATTCTGGGAAAGGGTTTGCAGATCCACTTCACGCTCTTCGCGAAATCCACGGATGCGAGAACCAATGGTACGCACGGGGGGCATAGACACTCCTGATTGCCGGATTTGCCGGGTTGGATGCCGCTCTGGCAGGATGACGTGGCGGCAGGCAACCCACTAAATACCGAAAACCCCGTACCCTCGCAAGCAAACATGCACAATTGAGCGCCCGCACAGTGGCACTGCTGACACATTTGCCTCTTTGCGCTATGCTTGAAGACATGAGCAATCAACTATCGGTCAGAAGGGCCTTTGTGGCCTCCGGGCAGGTGCAGGGCGTGGGTTTTCGCCCATTTGTCTACCGTCTCGCGGCAGAGGGCGGCCTCACCGGTACGGTAGGCAATACTTCTGAGGGCGTGCGCATGGAGCTGCAAGGGCCGGATGAAGAAGTGCGGCGTTTCGGGTTGCGCCTGCGCGCAGAACTGCCCCCCCTGGCACGACTGACCGGCGTGGTGGAACACGACCTGCCCACGGTTGAAGGCGAAATAGATTTCCGCATTGTCTCCAGTTCTGGCGAGGCAGGCCACAGTGTGCTGGTAAGCCCCGATATGAGCGTATGCGCCGACTGCCTGGCCGACATGCACGAGCCTGCCAACCCGCGCCACAAGTACGCCTTTACCAACTGCACCAACTGCGGCCCGCGCTACACCATTACGCGGTCCATTCCCTACGACCGCGCGGTTACTTCCATGAGCTGCTTTCCGCTCTGCCCGCAGTGCGCTGCAGAATACGCCAATCCCGCAGACAGGCGCTTTCACGCCCAACCCGTGGCCTGCCCGGTGTGTGGCCCGCGCCTGTGGTTTGTGAACGCGGCGGCGGCCCGCGAAGGAACTACGGCCCCTACAGCTGAAAACATGCACGATGCGCTCGAAAAGGCCGTGCAAACCCTGCTTGAAGGAAAAGTATTGGCGCTCAAGGGTCTGGGTGGCTTTCAGCTGGCCTGCGACGCGCGCAATGCCCAAAGCCTGCAGGAACTGCGGCAGCGCAAAACCCGCCCACACAAGCCGCTGGCCCTCATGGTGGGCGACCTTGCTACGGCCCGCGCCCTGTGCGCCCTCACCCCGGAACACGAGGCCCTGCTGCAAAGCCCGGAGAAGCCTGTTGTTCTCTGCCCTCGCCACCAACCAGAGGCTGCGGCTGGCAGCCCCGGGTGGCTGCCGCCAGAGGTGGCCCCGGATACGGGCAAGGTGGGCATCATGCTGCCCTACACCCCCCTGCATGCCGTACTTTTTGACCGGCTGGCCGAGCTTGCTCCCTTGCCGCCGGTGCTTGTCATGACTTCGGCCAATGCCGGGGGCGAACCCATCTGCCTCGGCAACCGCGAGGCCCTCAACCGGCTTGAGCATCTGGCAGACGCATGGCTTTTGCACGACCGCGACATTCTGGTGCGCGTGGACGACAGTGTGGTGACCCTGCAACCGCGCCTGCCCGCTGCCGGGGCAGAAGAGTCAGGTACGGCAGCTGCGCCCGGCCCCGCTAGCGCGAACCTGCTTTCAGAACCACTGTTTTACCGGCGCGCGCGCGGCTATGTGCCCCGCCCGGTGTTTCTGCCGCAAGCGGAAGAAAACTGCCCCTGCGTGCTGGGAACCGGGGCGGAACTCAAGGCCACCATCTGTCTGACGCGCGGTCGCGAAGCCTTTGCGGGCCAGCACATAGGCGACCTGGAAAATCCCGCCACCCTGGCTTTTTATGAAGAGGTGACAGCCCATCTCGAAAAACTGCTTGAGGTGCGCCCTGCGGCGCTGGTGTGCGACGCGCACCCCGATTTTCTTTCCACCCGCTATGCCGAAGCCCGCGCCCAGCGCGAGGGCATACCCCTGTGGCGTTTGCAGCACCACGCGGCCCATGCTGCCGCCGTGCTGGCAGAAAACAGCCACTACGGCCCAGCGCTGGCCCTCTGCCTTGACGGCACGGGACTAGGGGACGACGGTACGGTCTGGGGCGGCGAACTGCTGTTTATGGAGCTGGAAGAACCGCGCTGGCGACGGCTGGGACGGCTGGCGCCCTTTGCCTTGCCGGGCGGCGACGCGGCTGTGCGGCAGCCCTGGCGCATCGCGCAGGCCCTGCACGCGCTCTGCGAGCAGGCTGGCATGACAATGCCGTCGCTGCATCCCTGGCAGCCCGAGCAGGCGCAGGCCTCTGCCGCAGTGGCGGAGATGCTGCGCCGCAATATCAACTGCCCTGCCACCTCCAGTTGCGGGCGGCTCTTTGACGCAGTGGCTGCCCAGCTGGGTTTGTGCCTCAGCACCAGCTACGAGGGGCAGGCGGCCATACGGCTGGAGGATGCCGCCAACAGGGCGGCTGACTCCGTCAGGGCTGCGCTGGAAGGCACCGCAAGCGACGATGTCGTGGCCCAGTTGATCTGGCCGGTGGGCATTGCCAGAAGGCAGGGATTGCTCGAGATGGACAGCGCGGGCCTGTTTGCCCAGGTGGTGCAGGCTCAGGCGCAGGGCATGGACACAACTGAAGCGGCCGCGCGTTTTCATCTGAGCCTTGCGCGTGCTCTGGCAACCATGGCAGGCCGGGCCGCCCGCAAACTGGGCGTCAGCTCGGTGGGGCTGAGCGGCGGCGTGCTGCAAAACGCCACACTGGCACGCCTGCTGCCGCTGGCATTGACCGAGCAGGGGCTCACCGCCCTGACCCATCACGAACTGCCCCCCGGAGACGGCGGGCTTTCGCTGGGGCAGGCCGTGTGGGGCCGCCGCATGCTGGCTGCGGGCAAGGACTGATGAAAAAAGAATTATACCGTGCTGTTAAAACGAGCACTTGCCGCAACCAGGTAAAATGTAAAAGGGCCGTGGTTTTACCCCACGGCCCTTTTACATTTCTATTTGAAGCTGGCCACTACCCTGCCCTGCTTGAGCACCACGCGCCCCAGCGGCAGATCGTGCCACCACAGGGCGGCATCGCGCCCGGCAAGGCCGGTCTGACGGCTCTGCCCGCTCAGCAGGGCCGTTATGTCGGCCACGTCTTCCAGCACAAAGCTGGAAGCTGCGGTCGCAACATCTGTGCCCTTTTGCGGCATGAGCACGCGCAGGCGCGGCGCGGGGTCAAGCAGGCCACCGCCAAGCTTGCCAAGCAGAGCCCCCTGCCAGACGCAACCGGCAGGAATAAGCGCCCTGGCGTGGGGCGGCACAAAACGCACGTGGTCGCCGTAGAGTACGGCCTGACCAGGCGGCAGCAGTGCGGGATCGCAGGTTGAACAGGCAAGACTTTCCAGCGGCAGCGGACTGCCCACGGGTCGCTCCTGCCGCGCCTGTGCGTTGCCCCGGTTGCGTCCGCCGGTTTTGCCTGCGCGCGGGGCTGGCCGCAAGTCATTCCGCTGGATGCTAAAGGGATCGGCAGTGGCATCCGCCCCCGCGCCTTCATTCATAAGGGTAGCATCCATAAAAATATCTGTTGGATCCGGCTGACCGGGTTTGCGCAGCAGTGCCACATAAAAACCCTGTGCCTGCGAGCGCACACCGTCTACGCGCAGCGTACCTTCGCCGCCGGGCAGTTCTTCCCACGCAAAACCGGCAAAAGGCTCAAGGTGCACCCGTTCGAGCCCCAGTTCCTCTTCGGCAAAGCGCACCTGCGCTTCGTTCTCGTCCACATTGGTCGTGCAGGTGGAATATACCAGCCTGCCACCCGGGCGCAGCAATGAGGCAGCGTGGCGCAGCAGGCGTCTTTGCAGCCCCGTGAGACTGTCGAGCTTGTCGCCCTGCCAGAGCTTGAGCACCTGCGGGTGTTTTTCTGCCGTACCCCAGCCGGAACACGGAGGATCGAGCAGAATATTGTCCCACGAGCCGGGGCGCAGGGGCAGGGCATCGCCGCTGTACGAGCAGGTGCCCGCCTGTATGAGGTTGAGCTGGTGCAGGTTGGCCCGCAACGTTCCAAGCCGGGTGGGCGAAGGTTCATTGCCGAGCACAAAGCCCGTAGGCCCCACAAGCTGGGCCAGAAAACCCGTTTTGCTGCCGGGGCTGGCGCACATGTCGAGCGCTGCGCTGCCCGGCGCGGGGGCCAGGGCAAGCGGGGGCAGCATGGACGAGCGGTCCTGAATATAGATGTAGCCAAAAAATGCCGCCAGCGAACCACCAAGGGGACGGGGCTCGGCAAGCAGACGGCGGCAGTAGGGCGAAAATGGCTCTGGCTCAAATTCATAGCCTTGAGCGCGCAACAGGGCCTCCACGCCGGAAACCTGCTCTGGCGCACACACAAGGCGAAAAGAACGCGAAAGAATCTTGGGCATGGGCGCATAATATGGACAGTGCGTCGATCCCGCAAGGAATTTATGCTCAATGCCGCCCCCGGCAACGCTTTTGCGTATTGCGTGGCGCGACAAGTGTGCGTATAGTGCGCGGGTGCGGGCGTGCCGGATAACGATTTTTGTCCGCGTGTTCCGGCTGGCCGCCACAACGGCCCAAGTGGCCGTACTTTACCGGGTATTTGCGTGAATACTCAAGGAGAATGGAATGAAATTCGCCATGCGACTGACTTTCTCGGTCTGCCTGCTGCTCGTGGCCGTTGCCGCAAGCGCCGTCAGCGCCGCAGCAAAAAGCGCTGTGGTATTGCCGTTTACGGTCAATGCCCCCCAGAGCTATGCCTATCTTTCCAAGGCCATACCGGCCACCATCCAGGGGCGTCTTGACCGGCCCGGCATACTCGAAGCCCGCGCCGGACAGGGCAAGGCCACAAGCCAGGCTGAAGCCCAGCAGGCTCTCCGTTCCGCTGGCGCAGACAATGCGATCTGGGGTTCTGTGAGCGTCATGGGCAACGACTGCACCGTGACCATCAATAGCGTGGACAAAGCTGGCAAGACCTGGAGCAAAACTGCCCAGAGCCCGGTAAGCGAACTAACCACCAACGTGCAGAACCTTACCTCGTCGCTGAGCCAGGAAGTGTTCGGCATCTCCGGCGCAATGCGCAGCCCCGGCTCCACCGCTTCCGGTGCGCAGCGCGGCGCCACCGCCAACGGCGATATCGTCACCAACGAGACCGGCCAGCAGCAGGTGTACCTGAACCCGCAGTTCCGCTATCAGGGTGCTGGCGCTGAAGACGGTTCGCGTTTGCGTACCCAGCGATTGCCCTACAACATGGTCGACATGGCTGTGGGCGACTTTAACGGCGACGGCAAGAACGAAATCGCCATCCTGAGCGACCACGACCTGCGCATCTACTCCTGGCCCGCCAACGGCCAGCTCAAGCTGCTTGCAGAAACCGTGGTTTCGCGTTCCAACAACAACTTCTCCATGCGGGCCATCGACCTCAACCGCGATCGCTGCATGTCGCTTGTGGTTGCAACCACCGAAGAATCGAGCAACCGCCCCTACTCCTTCATTTACAGCTTCAAGGGCAACAAGCTCACCACCGTGGCCGAGCGCATCCCCTACTTCATGAGCGTCATGCGCGTGCCGCCGACCTATGCCCCCACTCTTGTGGGCCAGGCGTGGGACTCGCTTAAGCTCTTTGCCCCCGGCGTGCGTATCATGACCAAGCAGGACGGCAAGTACACCATGGGTACGCGCCTTGACCTGCCCACCGGTGCTACCGTGTTCAACTGCGTGTGGCTGCCTGCCGGCAAAAATGGCAAGGGCGAACAGCTTGTGATGCTGACAGAAGACGAGCGCATCAAGCTCTTCCAGGGCCACGGCAACACCCTGGTGCACACCACCATGGAACGCTACTCTGGCTCCGCTACCGGCATGGACCACTACAAGGGCATGCCCGGCCTCGGCGTCGACAAAAACTACCAGCTGCCCGGCAAGTACTACGCCGCCATGCGCCTTATCGCCGCCGATATCGGCAACACCGGCGAATACACCCTGCTGGTCAACAAGCCCATTTCTACGGCTGCCCAGTTCTTTGACCGCTACCGCTTCTTCCCCCAGGGTGAAATCCACGCCCTGTACTGGGACGGCGTGGGCCTTGGCCTCAAGTGGAAGACCCGCCGCATCCGTGGCTCTGTTGCCGAAATTGACCTTGGCGACGTGAACAACGACGGCGTTCTTGATCTGGTCGTGGGCCTCAATACCTCGCCCGACCTTGGCATTGGCAGCCGCCAGTGCATGATCACCGCCTATCCTCTGGACGTTGCCGCCACCAACCCCAACGTGCCCGCAGACCTGAGCGACTTTGAAATAAGCCCCAACTAAGGGTATGACGGCCCCTCGCCAGCGCGGGGGGCCGTTTTTATCTGCGGCACATGATGCCGTAGCGATTTGACTGTCGGCCCTGCCGCAGATCAGGCAATAGCCAACCATTGGAGCGGCAAAACCCATCAGGGTTTTGCCGCTTTATAACCCGGATTACCGCAACGGAAAAAGTTTCTGGAGTAAAGCATGCGCATCCTTGTGATCGGCTCTGGCGGCCGCGAACACGCCCTGGTCTGGAAGATTCTGCAAAGCCCTGAAGTCAGCGCCATTTTTGTGGCGCCCGGCAACGGCGGCACGAGCAGCGAAGGGGCCGTGAATGTGCCCATTGCCGTGGACGACCTGGACGGCCTGCTGGCCTTTGCCCGCAAGGAGCATATTGACCTGGTGATTCCAGGACCGGAGCTGCCCCTGACCTTGGGCGTGGTTGACCGCATGCGCGAGGCGGGCATCCCCAGCTTTGGGCCGGATGAATACGGTGCCCGGCTCGAAGGCAGCAAAGCCTTTGCCAAGGAAATAATGAACCGCGCCAATGTGCCCACCGCCCATTGCGCTGTTTTCAGCGATGCGCAGGCCGCGCGCGACCACATCAACAAGGTTGGCGCGCCGCTGGTTATCAAAGCCGACGGACTGGCTGCGGGCAAGGGCGTTATCATCGCTCAGACAGTGCAGGAAGCCCTTGAAGCAATTGACGAAATCATGACAGAGCGCGCCTTTGGCGATGCTGGCAATCTGGTGGTGGTTGAAGAATGTCTGGTTGGCGAAGAGGCCTCTTTCCTCTGCGTGTGCGACGGCACCCGCGCCGTGCCCCTGCCCTCTGCCCAGGACCACAAGCGCGTTTTTGACAATGACGAAGGTCCCAACACCGGCGGCATGGGCGCATACAGCCCCGCCCCCGTGCTGCCCGACAGCATGCTGGAAGAAATGGCCGACCTTACTGTGCGGCCCATCCTGCGTGAGCTGGCAAAGGACGGCCACCCCTTTGTGGGCGTGCTGTACGCAGGCCTGATGATGACCGCAGACGGCCCCAAGGTGCTGGAATACAACGTGCGCTTTGGCGACCCCGAATGCCAGCCCCTGCTCATGCGCCTCGACGGCGACCTGCCCGCCATCATGATGGATGCCGTGCGCGGCAAACTTGACCCCGCAAGTCTTGGCCAGACAAAACAGACCGCTCTAGGCGTGGTAATAACGGCCAAGGGCTACCCCGGCTCGTACGCCAAGGGCCTGCCCATTGAGGGCATCGAAGATGCGGACAGCCTGCCCGGCGTCAAGGTTTTCCACAGCGGCACCGCCATCAAGGACGGCGCGCTGGTTTCCAACGGTGGGCGTGTGCTGTGCGTCACCGCTCTGGGCGACAGCCTTGCTGCTGCCCAAAAGGCCGCCTACGCTGGCGTGGCCAGGGTTCGCATGCAGGACGGTTTTAACCGTACTGATATTGGCGAAAAGGGCATCCGCCGTCTGACCGGAAAGTAACCCACCGCATTTCAAGCATATCTGGCGCATTGCGCCGCACGACAGGAAGGTAGCACCATGCCGCAAGTGGTCATTTTGATGGGTTCAAAGTCTGATGAAGAAAAGGTCAGCCCCTGCGTTGACGTTCTTAAAAGCCTGGGCGTGAGCTGCTTCATTACCGTGAGCTCTGCCCACCGCACGCCCGAGCGCACCGAAGAACTGGTGCGCCGTTACGAGGCCGAAGGCACGCGCGTGTTTATCTGCGCCGCCGGTATGGCCGCGCACCTGGCTGGGGCGGTTGCCGCCCGCACCACGCGCCCAGTCATTGGCATTCCTGTCTCCAGCGCCGCCCTGTGCGGCATGGATGCACTTTTTGCCACCGTGCAGATGCCTCCCGGATTCCCGGTTGCCACGGTTGCCACCGACAAGGCCGGTGCC
This sequence comes from Desulfovibrio sp., assembly GCF_009712225.1. NCBI lineage: Bacteria > Pseudomonadati > Thermodesulfobacteriota > Desulfovibrionia > Desulfovibrionales > Desulfovibrionaceae > Desulfovibrio > Desulfovibrio sp. The sequence continues at coordinate 164,399 of NZ_WASP01000017.1, forward strand.
CGCAACGCTGCATGGCTGGCCGCCCAGATTCTAGCCGTCTCCGACCCCGCCCTCAACGAGCGTATTGCTCAGGCCCGTGCCAAGATGCGCGAGGAAGTGGAAAAAGCCGGCGAAGAAATCAGCAACAAATACGCATAGTTTTATGCGCGCACATCGCTTCGCGCTGTAAACACCATACAGATGCAATAGCGGTTTGAATGCACAATGAATTACTAATCTTCTGCATACAAGAACACTGCTACACGCCAAAGGCGACCGCAAGTCAGACTTGCAGTCGCCTTTTTGTTAATTTTTTGCATCAATAATTGCCACTTTTAATAAAAATACTATTGGAAGTAAGCGAAAAATCTGTTTTCATCATGCAAACGGAAGCTTCAGAGGCAACTGGCCCCCTTGCACAGCGGCACCCCCGCCGCACGTTTACGCTGGTGGCCTCGGCAACCCAAACAGCAAGGAAAACATATGCTGACCCTGCAATTGTGCGTCATTCTGGGGTGCCTTCTTCTCGGCACGCGATTCGGCGGCATGGGCCTGGGCCTTATCAGCGGCATTGGCCTGTTCATTCTGTGCTTTGTCTTCCATGTGCAGCCCGGCAAACCGCCCATCGACGTCATGCTGACCATTCTGGCGGTCATTGGCTGCGCCTCTACCCTGCAGACAGCTGGCGGCCTCGATGTGCTCATGCGCGCTGCAGAGCGCCTGCTGCGCAAACATCCCGAACACATCACCCTACTTGCCCCCATCACCACCTGGGGTCTTACGGTCATGTGTGGCACGGGGCACGTGGCCTACACCATGTTTCCCATTATCTATGACATTGCCATCAACAAGGGTATCCGGCCCGAACGTCCCATGGCCGTGGCCTCTGTCTCTGCCCAGATTGGCATATGCGCATCGCCAGTTTCCGTGGCGGTGGTTTCCATGGTTTCCATGCTGGCTCAAGGGCAGGGGGCTGGCCCGACCATCAGCATCATCACCCTGCTGGCCGTTTCCATTCCCGCCACCTTTGTGGGCGTGTTGTGCGCGGGTCTCTGGTCCATGCACCGAGGCAAGGATCTGGAAAATGACCCGGAATTTCAGGCAAAACTGACAGACCCGGAAACCAAGGCCTACATCTACGGCGGCAGCAGCACCCTGATGGACAAGGTGTTTCCGCCCGAGGCTTATCGGGCAGTGATGTTTTTCTTTCTTGCCATTGCGGCGGTGGTCATTCTTGGCGCATTCTCAGAACTGCGGCCCGACTTTGGGCCTGCTGGCAAGGCGCAGCCTCTCTCTATGAATATTGTCATCCAGATGGTTATGCTTATTGCTGGCGCGCTGATCCTCATGTTCTGCAAGGTCAAGCAGCAAGCCATTCCCAACAGCGCCGTATTCAAGGCGGGCATGGTGGCCATATTCTCCGTCTTTGGCGTTGCCTGGATGACAGACAGCTTTTTTCACGCCCACCTTCAGGTTATCAAGACCGACCTTGCTGCCGTGGTTATTGATTACCCCTGGACCTACGCCATTGTGCTGGTCATCGTGTCAAAGCTGGTCAACAGCCAGGCTGCGGCCCTTGCCGCCGTGGTTCCCCTTGGCCTGAGCCTTGGCCTGCCGCCCAAGGTGCTGCTGGCCTTTATGCCCATGTGCTACGGCTATTTTATTCTGCCCACCTACCCCAGCGATCTGGCCTGCATCAACTTTGACCGCTCAGGCACAACGCGCATCGGCAAGTTCATCATCAATCACAGCTTCATCATCCCCGGAGCCATTGGCATTATCTGCGGCACGCTCATGAGCTACATGCTGGTGAGCATCTTTCTGTAGGTCTACCCCCCCCCGACATGTCCGGGCAGCGCGCACAAGAGCAAACGTAAAAAGCCCCGCACAAGCGGGGCTTTTATTGTTGCATGCAGCACGATTCTTCGTAGGTCAGCCCCACGGAACAAACCCTGTTCCGTCCTTCCTGCTTGGCACGGTAAAGGGACGTATCTGCTGCGAGAATAAGCGAATCGCATATCTTGGCATTATCTGTTGTCTGCGCCGCGCCGGGCGCAAATACCACCGCAGCCACACCCAGACTTATGGTGACCCGCACAGTTGTCCTGTCCGTGGCTGTTTCCACCCCGGCAGCCGCCGCACGCAGGTTTTCGGCAACGACAACAGCCTCCTCCTGCTGCACGCCTGGCAACAGAATAGAAAATTCCTCGCCACCGTAGCGCCCCAGCATGGCGCCTGGCCCCAGCGCCTTGCGTAAAATTGCCGTTACGGCGCGCAGCACGCTGTCGCCCGTCAGGTGACCGTAGGTGTCGTTAACCTGCTTGAAGTGGTCGATATCGAGCAAAATGAGGCTCAGGCTGCCGCCCGCAACCTTGCAACGCTCGATCTCGCGCTGAAAGGCATCCATGAAAAACCAGCGGCTGAAAACTTGGGTAAGCGCATCCAGGGAAGCAATGCGGTGCATTTTTTCCAGCATTTCCTTGCTCTCTGTGATGTCGTAGAGAGAAATGATCAGACCGGAATCCGTACCTGTATCTCCCACCCTTGCGCACGAAACGCTGTAAAAACGCATGCCCCCCGCCACCGGAAGGGTAATCTCCGCCTCTTCGTTCTGCGTAAGGGCGGGCATGTCAAGCGAGCTACCCTCAGGGAACACGGCGGCCACATCTCTGCCAATGGCGTCATCCGACAGGGCGGGCAAGATGGAAACAGCGCTGTCGTTGAAATCCACCACGCGGTGCCGCTGGTCCAGCACAATAACGCTGGCGCTCATGGTTTTGAAAACCTTGTCGCGCGCGATGGGCACAAGGTCGAACATGCGCAGGCGCGACATGGCAAAACCGCTCAGGGGCAGGGCCGCCGAAAGGATAAAGGGCTCAATGTCAATGCCGTAGGGTGCAATGCCCAGTGTCTGCAAAAAATTGCCAACCCAAAGACTCAGCGCTCCAATAAAGATGGTCTTGGCCTGCCGTTTGCGGTAGCCAGTGGTCTTGCCGTAAGAAAAGGCAAACAGGGCCAGACCCGCAAAGGCCACAAGCATCTTGTAAACGAAGTCAACATAATACCACCAGCCCTTCTGTGTTATTGCCACAGGGAAAAGACCGCTGGCATCTACTGCAAATGTCTTATAGTGAAAATAATGATGTTCATTGGTGTACAGCATCACAATGGTCGTTATGGGCACCACAAACAGCAGGGCCATCACGGCTTTATTTTTTATGGAATAGTTATTGTAATACAGGGCAAAAAGAAACCAGAATACCGCAATAAGCGGCGCTCCCAGATATTCTATTTTTAAAGAGAGAAATATGGTTTCAGGTGTACTTGAAGAAAGCTCAAAAATGTACCCGACAGTGTACATGAAAATGGTCATGAACAGAAACAGAAAGGCCGCATAGCCCTTTGATCGCGCGATTCTGGACGAGTAGCAAACGGCATAGAGCATACCCGCACACGATATACTCAGAAAGAGAATGCAGAGATTTCTTATAATCACTGAATATGCCTTGCCATACGCGCGTTACAGGCATTACTGCCGCCAAGGGCCGCCGCTGGCCCAGTGCGTTCAGAATACCCTGCGATAACCTGGAAAACCTTGTTTTCTCCATGAGTTCAAGCCAGACTGCTATTTTTACCTGCATCCCTATCGGCTGACAAGCAATCAGCACCCGATCATAAAAAACTCCGGGCCTGCACAGGGCAGACCCGGAGTTTTTACAACAGCCAGCACAGTTTGCTGGTTATATCTTGCCGGTCACATCCAGGCACTGCCACGGCAGGCCGTAGACGTTCAGGTCTTTCATGAAGGGATCGGGGTCAAACTGTTCCATGTTCCACACGCCGGGCTGACGCCACACACCCTGGGCAACCATCTTGGTGCCAATCATGGCGGGCACGCCCGTGGTGTACGAAATGGCCTGCGAGCCCACCTCTGCGTAGCATTCTTCATGGTCGCAGATGTTGTACACGTAGACCGTCTTTTCCTTACCGTCCTTGATGCCGCGCATGAAGTCGCCAATGCAGGTCTTGCCCTTGGTCAGAGGACCAAGGGAAGCCGGATCGGGCAGCAGCTTGGCAAGGAACTGGATGGGCACAATGTCCTGCCCCTGGAAGTTCACGGGATCAATGCGGGTCATGCCCACGTTGCCCAGCACCTTGAGGTGGTTGAGATAGTTCTCGGAAAATGTCATCCAGAAGCGGGCGCGACGCAGGCCCTTGAGGTTCTGCACCAGCGATTCGAGCTCTTCATGGTACATGAGGAAGCATTTTTTGGAGCCTATGCCGTCGGGGAAGTCAAAATTCATGGACCACGACAGGGGGTCGGTTTCAACCCATTCGCCCCGTTCCCAGTAGCGGCCGCGCGCGGTTACTTCGCGGATGTTGATTTCGGGGTTGAAATTGGTGGCAAAGGGCTGGCCGTGGTCGCCTGCGTTGCAGTCGATGATGTCGAGCACGTGCACTTCGTCCAGCTGGTGCTTGAGCGCCCAGGCCGCGTACACGTTGGTGACGCCGGGGTCAAAGCCAGAGCCCAGCAGGGCGGTCAGCCCAGCCTCGCGGAAGCGGTCCTGATAGGCCCACTGCCACTTGTATTCAAACTTGGCGGTATCCAGCGGTTCGTAGTTGGCCGTGTCCACATAGTGTACGCCGCATTCGAGGCAGGCGTCCATAATGTGCAGATCCTGATACGGCAGGGCCACGTTGCACACCACGTCGGGCTTGACCTGACGGATGAGAGAGCAGAGTTCCGGCACGTTGTCCGCGTCCACCTGAGCGGTGGCAACCTCTACGCCAAGACGCGTCTTGACGCTTTGCGCAATGGCGTCGCAACGGGAAAGGGTGCGGCTTGCAAGCGTAACCTTTGAGAATCCGCCTTCCTTGAGAACCTGCGCACACTTGTGCACAACAACGCTGCCCACGCCGCCCGCGCCAATAATCAGAATATGAGACATGTTCCTTCTCCGTGATGGAAGAGGTCCTATACCACTGCGCGGCTGGGCCGCGCCGCCATTTTCATACAATGCCCGTAGGGGTTGTGCCGCGTGTGGACGCGTACCCGCACCGGCAGCAATAATGCCCGCGTGGAGTGACAGAGCCGTTACACCACGCGCGGAACCGGCCTTATGGCCCGGAAATGTTCCGGCGTCAACAGGCCGATGCATAAAAACTGTCAACTCTGCATCTACCGGGCGTTTTCATTTTAACATGCCTGCCCGAGGGCGAAGCCTGTTCGCCTTGCAACCGTTTCTCGACGCAGACTTTTTCAGAATCCGCGCAGCGCAGATAAACATTCTCTATGTTAATCTGCCCTATCCGTTATTTTTTTCAGCAAGTCACGCACGGGTGTCGTCGCCGTCCAGCGCACGTACATGGGCATAGCGCCCGCTCTTGCGCGCAGCTTCAACCAGCGCCCGCCCTTCTGCCCTGCACTGCGGGCAGGCATGACGCGGAACCAGCACGCACAGCGAACGCGGCACCCGCTCCGAGGCAGTTTCTATCTGCCCCAGCCCGGAGCACTGGCCGCACAGCCGCCAGGCCTCTGTCTGCCCCTCGCGCAGCATGTCGGTATCATAAAAAATATGCTTGCGGCGCACCCACCAGCCGTTGTTTTCTTCGCCTTCTGATGGTTGCGCGGGCGGATGAAAATACACGTCCCGAACCTGCCCGCAAAGCCGGGCAATTTTTTCGGCCACATCCGGGCGCTGGCGCGTTGCCTCAGGCGTCCAGCCCGGCTCACATATCTCGGAGGCATCCATGCCCGCCAGTGCAAGGCAGATGCCCAGATTCACGTAAGGCAGGGCTCCACGTATGGAATACCCCCCCTCAAGCACCGCAATGTGCGGTTGCAGGGCCGCGTTGAGCGCCGCATAACCCTGCGCGGAGAGCTTCATGTTGGCGAGGGGATCGGTAAAATGGTTGTCCTGCCCGGCGGAATTGATGATGAGGTCGGGCTTGAAGTCTTCCAGAATGGGCAGCACCGCATGTTCTATGGCGTACAGGTAGCCCTCGTCCGACGTGCCGGGCGGCAGCGGGATGTTGACGGTACGCCCCAGAGCACCGGGGCCGCCGCATTCCGGCAGAAAACCCGAGCCGGGATACAGAGTGTGCCCGTCCTGATGCAGCGAAATGAACAGGGTGTGCGGATCGTTCCAGAAAATGTCCTGGCTGCCGTCGCCGTGGTGCACGTCCGTATCCACAATGGCGATGCGCAGGGGGCGACCATCGGGGTGCGGATAGTGGTCGCGAATATACTCGACCATCACGGCTTCATTATTGATATTGCAGAAGCCCCGGTTGCCGTGCACTACGCGCATGGCGTGGTGCCCCGGAGGGCGCACCAGGGCAAAGGCTCTCTGTTCGCGCCCCTCCAGCACCAGCTGCGCGGCGCGTATGGCCCCACCCGCCGAGGCCAGGTGAGAATCGGTGCTTACGGCCGCAGCCGAAGGCAGGCAAAAATGCGCGCGCTCAAGCTGGGCATGGGTGGCAAAGGCCGGGCGATATTCGGTAATGCCGGGAATGTCGAACAGACCTTCCTCAAGCAGCTGGTCGCGTGTGTAGAGCAGGCGTTCTTCACGCTCCGGGTGCGCGGCCGAGATGGCCCAGTCAAAGGCGGGGAAAAACACCACCCCAAGACTGCGGGCCGCCACCAGCGACGGCAGCGCGGTCTCAGTCATCACCGTCGCCAAGTTCTTCAAAAATATCAGCACCGTAACGGGCGTAGGTCACCGTGCGGCCCATGTGCGCAAGGCCCAGACCGTAGGCAAGATTGCTTTCGGCCACTGCCAGGAAGAGCACTCCCTCAGTGTCGTGCAGGGCAAAAAATCCGCCCGCCCCACCGTCTTTACGAAAAACCGCGCAGTGCAGAAAACCGGGGTCGCCAATGAGGTTCACAAGGGTGTAGCCCTTGGGCGGCTGACCGGGCAGATAGGCCAGATCCTTGCCGCCGTCCTTGCGGGGGGCAAAACGCAGGCCGGAGCCTTCCACTTCAACGGTGTAACATTCGTACATACATTCTCCTTGCTGGCGCGCATGCCGCGCCAAAAGCCTGCATGGCAGGCTGTACTGGCAAAAGTGCAAAGGCCCATTACTGGCCTGAATCGCAAAAAAACTAATCGAGCCCCTTGCCACGCTGCCGCAAATGCGACTCTATGGCAGAACGGCACTGCAAAACAACATCTTCCGGCGGCTGCGAGGCGTCCACAATGGCAAAGCGGTCTGGCTCTTCCTCTGCCAGTGCCCGGTAGCCCTGACGCACCCGCTCATGAAAATCGAGGCTTTCAGAATCAAAGCGCCCCTCGGAAACAACCAAGCCTTCCAGCCGGTTGCGTTCGCCCGCACGCATAAGCCCGCAACGCACGGGCAGGTCGAGCAGCAGGGTCAGATCTGGCTGCAGGCCGCCTGTGGCCGCCTGATTGAGCCTGTGCAGATATTCCGTATCAAGCCCGCGACCATACCCCTGATAGGCCAGGGTAGAATCCGCATACCGGTCGCACAATACGGTCTGGCCCGCCTCCAGCGCGGGGCGAATGACCTCTGCCACGTGCTGCGCCCGGTCTGCCAGAAAAAGAAAAAGCTCAGCCCTGCTTGAAAGTTCGCGCGTGCGGGCGTCCAGCAGTATGGAGCGCAGGCTGCGCCCAAGAGCACAGCCACCCGGCTCACGCGTCAGCAGGGGATCGTGCCCGTTTTCCTGCAAAAAGCCCGCAAGATAGTTGATGGCCGTGGACTTGCCCGCGCCTTCTATACCTTCAAAAGTGATAAACATTCTTCTTTCACCGCTTTTTTGCGGGTTGCGGGGGCGGCTTTGTCCGGCGTACGCGCGGCCCGGTGCACGGGTCGCCCCAGCGTCGCCTGCCACGGTGTCCAGGCCTCGCCCTCGCCCTCTATCTGGGCAAACAGGCCGCGGCACTGGGCCATCTTGGCGTCCAGGTTGTCGGCATAGTGCAGGGCCATGGCTTCAGGAGTATGCGGCACGCGCACCGCGCCGAACTCCAGCTCGCCATGGTGGCTCAGTATCAGGTGCTTGAGATGCCGCTGCAACGGCTCCTCCAGCCCGGACTTGGCCAGAAACGGCTCCAGCATTTCAATGCCCAGCATGAGGTGCCCCAGCAGGCGTCCCTCATCGGTATAGTCGTTGGCGATACCGCCCGAAAATTCACGAATCTTGCCAATATCGTGGAACAGCGCGCCCGCAAGAAAGGTCTGCCGGTCGAGTTCCGGATACTGGTCGGCAATGCGGCGGCAAAGTTTGAACACGCTCAGTGTGTGCTCCAGCAGCCCGCCCACATAGGCGTGGTGTACGCCCTTGGCCGCCGGGCATACGCGAAAGGCCGACCGCATTTCGTCATTGTTAAAAAAGCCCTGTACAAACTTGCGCCACGGCGCGTGCACAAATTCCTTCTTGATAAGCTCCTGCAGCTCATCAAGCATTTCATCCAGCGGGTAAGGGCTGGCGGGCATAAGCGCCGAATGGTCTATACTGGCGCTTTCTGCCTCATCAAGAAAACGCATCTGCTCGACCGTAAGCTGCACCTGATCGCGGTACAGACCGGCGCGGCCCTCGGCCCACACCAGTGAACCCGCCGCAATCTCAGTAAATTCGGCGCTCAGTGGGTGCCAGATCTTGGACTCCACGCTGCCGCTGGCATCGGCCAGGGTAAGCCGCCAGTAGGGCCCGTTGCGCGACTGCCCCTGCGCAGCCTGGGTAACCACGAAGATGCCGCGCGCCTCCGAAGCGGGGGCAATATCTTTGACGTAACAGCCTTTTTCCATATATCGTTCCAGCGGCGCGCCTGTGCGCCGGGCATATGCTGTTTTCCGCACGGGCGCATGGCCCGGACTGCGGAACTTTCCTGAAATGTCAGGGCCGCGCAAAACACTGAAACCACGCGGGCCTTAGGGCGAATTTCCCTTCTTTCCGAGGTATTGTCAAATGGACGTTCTTCTGACCAACGACGACGGCATCCGTGCGCGCGGGCTGCGCGCACTCTACGCGGCACTGCTTGAGGCAGGCCACACGGTGCACGTTGTTGCGCCCATGACCCAGCAATCTGGCGTGGGCCACTCACTGACCGTATTCGAACCCGTGCGGGCCATGGAATTTGAAGAACCCGACTTCAAGGGGCTTGGTATTTACGGCACACCCACAGACTGCGTCAAACTGGCGCTGGGCCAGCTGCTGCCCCGCAAGCCCGACATGGTCATTTCTGGCATCAATGCTGGCCCCAACGTTGGCCCGGACATTCTCTATTCCGGCACGGTGGGCGCAGCCACAGAGGCCGCGCACGAAAATTTGCCGAGCATTGCCGTTTCGCACGACTGCTACAAGGTCAAGAATGGCGATCTGCTGCCACAGGCCCGCCACCTGGTGGCGCTGGCCGAGCGCATAGACTGGTCGCAGCTGGGCCGCCGCCGCGTGGTCAACGTCAACTACCCGGCCTGCCCCCTCGACGAAGCCAAAGGCCTGCGCGTCTGCCCCCAAACCAGCGCGGTGTGGGTAAACACATACAGCGAGCGCCTTGACCCGCGCGGCGCACCCTACTGGTGGCTGGAGGGCGAAATTCCGCCCGCCTCCATCGAACCCGGCTCGGACAAGGACCTGCTCAACCAGGGTTACATTACCCTGACCCCCCTGCGCTTCGACTTTACCGACGCGGCGGGGCTGGACGCGCTTACGGGCATGAGCCTGGGCTAACCGGGGCAGAACCAGGGACTTTGCGCCGGGCTGCAACCAGCCGAAAAAATAAAGGAACGGCAGCGCCCACTTGACGCTGCCGCCGCTTGTGCGCTACAGGCGCGCACGGGCATGTGCATTTGCAGTGCCTGCCCAGTGCTGCACGCCAGCAACAGCAGGAAAGTCTGCCCCCCAATTGGGCGTCAGGCATTCCCCTTTGTGGCAAATTGGTGTATGTGCAAACGAGTCTTTCCGGGCGACACGGTTTTTTAACCGCCCTCAATGCCAGACCCTCTGGAGGAAACCATGCCTCTTATCAATCCCAAAGAAATGTTCGCTGCCGCCTATGCTGGCGGGTATGCCATTGGCGCTTTCAACGTCAACAACATGGAGATCATCCAGGGCATAATGAGCGCGGCCTCCGAGGAAAAATCACCTGTTATCCTTCAGGTTTCTTCGGGCGCACGCAAATATGCCGGTCAGGTGTACATCATGAAGCTGGTGGAAGCAGCCCTGACGCTTGATCCTTCCATCCCTGTGGTGGTGCATCTCGACCACGGCCCCAACTTTGAAATGTGCCGCGACTGCATCGATGGCGGCTTTACCTCGGTGATGATCGACGGCTCGCACCTGTCGTTTGAAGACAATATCGCCCTGACCAAGCAGGTTGTGGACTATGCCCACCCCCGTGGCGTGTGGGTTGAAGCCGAACTGGGCAAACTGGCGGGCATTGAGGAACACGTGCAGTCTGACGAACACGTGTACACCGATCCCGACGAAGCCGTGGAATTTGTGAACCGCACTGGCTGCGACTCTCTGGCTGTTGCCATTGGCACAAGCCACGGCGCGTACAAGTTCAAGGGCGAAGCCAAGCTTGATTTTGATCGCCTGCAACGCATTGGCGACAAGCTGCCCGGCTACCCCCTGGTGCTGCACGGTGCCTCGAGCGTACCGCAGGAATTTGTGAGCCAGTGCAACCAGTACGGCGGTCAGGTGGGCGGCGCCAAGGGCGTGCCCGAAGACATGCTGCGCAAGGCCGCTGGCATGGGCGTGTGCAAGATCAACGTGGACACGGACATCCGTCTGGCTGTTACCGCTTCCATCCGCCAGAATCTGACCGAACATCCCGAACAGTTTGACCCGCGCGCCTACCTCACCCCCGCGCGCGACGCCGTCAAGAACATGGTGGCCCACAAGATCCGCAATGTAATGGGATCTTCAAATAAGGCTTAATCCCTACGCCCCAAGGAGCGCGAATCATGCCCGTGAAAGTTGGAATGAACGGCTTTGGCCGTATCGGCCGCTATCTGCTGCGTCTTATGGCCGACAATCAAGACATCCAGATCGCTGCCATTAACGCCCGTGCGGACAATGCCGCGCTGGCCTACCTTTTCAAGTATGATTCCACTTATGGAACCTTTCAGGGCACGGTTGATCACGATGAAAACGGCATCATCGTCAACGGCCGCCATATCGCCGTTACCCGCTGCAAGGCTGGCGAATGGGAATGGGAACGTCTGGGCGTAACCCTGGCCGTGGAAACCACCGGCACCATCAAAGACAGTGAAGGGCTTGCCCAGCACCTGGCCTGCGGTGCCAAAAAGGTTGTCATCTCTGCCCCGGGCAAGGATGTGGACGCCATGATCGTCATGGGCGTCAACCACGACATCTACGACGGCGCGAAGCACAACATCATTTCCGCCGCCTCCTGCACCACCAACTGCCTGGCTCCGGCCGTCAAGGTGCTGCACGAAACCTTTGGCTTCCGCCACGGGCTCATGACCACCATCCACTCCTACACCATGAGCCAGCGTATTCTGGACGGAACCCACAAGGACTGGCGTCGCGGTCGCGCGGCTGCCGTCTCCATGGTTCCCTCCAGCACCGGCGCTGCCAAGGCAGTGGGCCTTGTGATGCCCGAACTGGCAGGCAAGCTCAACGGCATGTCCGTGCGTGTACCCACCTTTGACTGCTCGCTGGTTGACCTGACCTGTGAAGTGGAAAAAGCCTGTGACGCCGCCGCCGTCAACGCGGCCCTGCAGGCCGCCAGCAAGGGCGCTCTGGCCGCCAACATGGGCTTTTCTGAAGAACCTCTGGTGTCCATCGACTACAAGGGCAGCACCTACGGTGGCGTGGTGGACGCGCTTTCCACCCAGGTGCTTGACGGCACCATGGTCAAGCTGCTCATCTGGTACGACAACGAATCGGGCTTTACCAACCAGTTGCTGCGCCTGCTCAACATGGTGGGCAAAGACTGCTAACAGTATTCTGTTCCGCGCACCCGGGCTTTGCCCAGGGCAATAACCAGGTGTCGCAGTGGCGGGGGGGGGGGGGGGGGGGGCGGGCGGGGGGGGGGCGCCGGGGG
>NZ_WASP01000017.1:176419-193367 GCF_009712225.1 Desulfovibrio sp.
CAAAGACTGCTACCTGTATTCTGTTCCGCGAACCCGGGCTTTGCCCTGGGCATTCACCAGGTGGCGCAGGGGCGGCGGGCGTTGAAACGCCCGCCGCTTTCTTTTTGCCACGGTGTACGCAACCGCTTCATGGCACTGCTGCCAGCTCTGCTCCCTGCCAACGCCCGTCCATGGCACCCTGACAGGGTTTCATGCCACCCGGCAAAATCTGCTTTCAGCTTCCGCATCAGGGCGGAAAAAAATTCCCCCTTATTTCAGCCCCTCAAAGGGAGGCGCCAAAAAACTGGCTCCATACGCCACTTTTCAGGCATGAGTCCCACCCTTTATTTTTGCCCACAGCCCTAATCATTTTGGTTCAACCGCCGATAAAGTGGACAAAAGGTGGTAGCACGCAAGGACGCGTCGGCATTTCGCGCCACCTGTGACATACAGCATTCATGGAGGAATGTATGTATATCAATAGTAATACCATGGCCACAGAGGTGACCAACAATCTGACGTCGCATTACAACAATCTTAAGACCTCAACCTCGCGACTTTCTTCAGGTCTGCGCATCAACTCCGCTGCGGACGATGCCGCCGGTCTGGCCATTCGCGAACTCATGCGTACCGATATCGCCGCCCTGCAACAGGGCGTGCGTAACGCCAATGACGCTATTTCCCTCATTCAGACTGCCGACGGCGCCCTGGGCATCATCGACGAAAAGCTGACCCGCATGAAGGAACTGGCAGAACAGGCCGCCACCGGTACCTATGACTCCACCCAGCGTCTGATGATCGAGTCGGAGTACCAGGCCATGGCTTCGGAAATTACCCGAATCGCCAACGCCACGGACTTCAACGGCATCCACCTGCTCAACGGCAACCTGTCGAGCGACACGCACGATGGCAGTGGCATGTCGGCCACTGGCAAGCTCAAGGTTCACTTTGGTACGGCCAACGACTCCGCCGAGGACTACTACTACATCAAGATCGGCACGAGTACAGCTTCGGCTCTGGGCGTAGGCAACCAGGCAGCATCCACTTCAGATGGTCTCACCATCTCTACTCAGGATGCAGCGCAGAAGGCACTTGTTGCCGTTACCAATGCAGTGATTTCGAAGGACAAGATCCGGGCGCATCTGGGCGCGCTGCAAAACCGGCTGGAAAACACCATTTCCAACCTGACCACCCAGAGCGAGAATCTTCAGGCGGCTGAATCGCGCATTTCCGACGTGGACGTAGCCACAGAAATGACCAAGTTCGTCCGCAACCAGATCCTCACCCAGTCTTCTGTGGCCATGCTCTCGCAGGCCAACAGCATGCCAAGAATGGCCCTGACGCTGATCTCTGGCTAGCGGCAAAACCAGGTGGTGGAGGGCAACAGCCCCTAACTGGCCGCGAGGCTGGGGAGAGCCTTAAGGTCATAACAACAAGCTTTCATGAAAAGCCGAACCGTTCGCGGTTCGGCTTTTTTATGGTCTGGAGACCACGGCCACGCTGGGCAAATTCTGCACCGCCCATGCCACAGCTGCCGCAATTGAGGTCTGAGCAACGGCGTTGCTCCCCGCCTGCCAGCCCGTAATTTTTTTGTTCTGGCCGCAACCTCCCTGCTGCCGATCCATCAGGCAGTGGCAAGGCAGGCCGCTGGCACGGGTGATTTTTCAGAACGTGCTATACTATTCTTGCCGCCAGCACATTGCCGCTGATTCCATCATACAGATATTCATATATTTTTTTCCATCACCCTAGTCTCAACGCGCTGTAGCCCTCCAGAAGCGCGCCCTATGCCAGTATCTTGACGCACAGCCCTGCCAGTTCTGGCATGAATCCTGCTGTAAACGGAGTGCAGGTTTTCAGGCAAATATTGCCCCTCTGAAGCCACGAATCAGATGAGCAAGGCGCCTGTTGTTTAGGGCTACAGCCAGAGTTGGCTTTGCCGACAATGGCCGGTTTTATGAAACATTTTCCCCGCTTTTTTTTGCGGGATGAACGGTGGCAGTCCGCATGGAAGCGGGCGCGCGTAGTGCGCCACCGGGCAGACAGAACATTCATGGAGGAATGTCATGTATATCAATAACAACTCAATGGCTACCAACGTTTCCAATACCCTGACCAAGCATTACAGCGACCTGAAGACCTCTACCCAGCGTCTGTCCACAGGTCTGCGCGTCAATTCTGCGGCGGACGACGCCGCAGGTCTCGCCATCCGCGAATTGATGCGTACCGACATCTCTGCGTTGCAGCAGGGTGTGCGTAATGCTAACGACGCCATTTCCCTCCTCCAGACCGCCGACGGTGCTCTTGGCATCATCGACGAAAAGCTGACCCGCATGAAGGAACTGGCCGAACAGGCATCTACTGGCACGTACGATTCCACCCAGCGTCTGATGATCGAATCGGAGTACCAGGCCATGGCTTCGGAAATTACCCGAATCGCCAATGCCACGGACTTCAACGGCATCCACCTGCTGAATGGCAATCTGTCCAGTAGCACACACGATGGTAGCGGTATGACTTCTACCGGCAAGATGAAGGTTCACTTCGGTTCTGCCAACGACTCTGCTGAAGACTATTACTACATCCAGATCGGCACGAGCACCGCTTCGGCCCTGGGCGTGGGTAATGAGGCTACCGGCACTGACGGCGTGACCATCTCCACCCAGGAGGCGGCCCAGAAGGCGCTTGTCGCTGTGACCAACGCCGTTGTTTCGAAGGACAAGATCCGGGCGCACCTTGGTGCTCTGCAAAACAGGCTGGAAAACACCGTTTCCAACCTGACCACCCAGGCCGAGAACTTGCAGGCGGCTGAATCTCGCATTTCCGACGTGGACGTGGCCACGGAAATGACGAAGTTCGTCCGCAACCAGATCCTCACCCAGTCGTCTGTGGCCATGCTCTCGCAGGCCAACAGCATGCCCAAGATGGCCATGCAGCTTATTCAGGGTTAACACTGGTTGAGGGCGTGCTTAGCACGTTTCCCAAAATATCCCCGGAGGGTTCGCCCTCTGGGGATATTTTGCATGGGGTTTCACCCAGTTGTGCGGCAGGCTCAGGCCAGCGCAGTAAGATCGTAATCGGTATTTTCCACGATGTCGCACTCCACAAGAGCGCCCGGTGCCACTCCCGGCCCGCTTACGTAGGTGATGCCGTCAACCTCGGGGGTCTGAAACCACACCCGGCCGCTGTGCAGACCTGGCCACTCGGGGTGCGGAGCGTCCACCAGTACCTGCATGCGGCTGCCCACATGGGCGGCAAGTTGCTCGTTGCTGATATCGGCCTGAATTTCCATGAGCGAATCGCGCCGCCACTGCTTGACCTCGTCAGGAACCTGATCGGGCAAGGTGGCCGCCACAGTGCCCTCTTCCGCATGGTAGGCAAAAACACCCACATGCAGAAAACGGCTTTCTTCCACAAAGCGGCACAGGGCTTCAAAATGCTCTTCGGTTTCACCGGGGTAACCCACAATAAAGGTCGTGCGCAGCGCGGCATCGGGAAGTACCGACCGCACGGTGTCGAGCACTCGCCTGGGGTCGCCAGCAAATGGCCGTCCCATACGCGAAAGCACGTCAGGATGCGCATGCTGCAAGGGGATATCGAGATAGGGCAGAAGGGGCGCGCCGCAATCGCGTATAAAGCGCAAAAGCTCTGGCGTTACGCCGCTTGGGTACAGATAGAGCAGGCGCAGCCACGCCAGCCCGTCAAGGCCTACCAGCTTTTCAAGCAGACTGGGCAAGCCGTGCTTGAGACCAAGGTCAACGCCCCACGAGGTCAGATCCTGCGCCACAAGGTCAAGCTCACGAACTCCCTGGGCCAGCAGGGCCCTGGCTTCGTCAACAATATCCTCTGCGGCAAGCGACTTGAGGCCGCCGCGTATGGAAGGGATGGTGCAGAACGCGCACTTGTGCCTGCAGCCCTCGCCCACCTTGAGCCATGCGTAGGAAGGCCCGGTGGAAAGCAGCCGGCCGCCGCCCGCAATGCGGGCTGGAGACTCTGGCAGAGCCAGGGCTGCGGTTACCATGGCAGGCCAGCGCGGCATTTCTGCCGTAGGCAGCCAAAGATCCACCTCTGGCAGTTCTGCGGCCAGTTCCTCCGCGCCGTAGCGCCCCACCATGCAGCCGCCAACGGCAAGCAGGGGCTTAGTTTTGCACTTGCCAAGCCTTTGTATGGCGTCCACCACCGCACGCACCGATTCGCGCACTGCGGGGTCGATAAAGCCGCAGGTGTTTATAAAAACCAGACGGGCCTTGCCCATATGCTCCACATGCTGCACGGCAACACCCAGCGAACCGAGCAAACGCTCGCTGTCCACCCGGTTTTTGGGACAGCCAAGGCTCAGCGACCAGACCTTGAGAGAAGAAATTTTTGCAGTTGTCATGCGGGCACAATACAGGGGGGCGAAGCGATTGTCACCAGAGTATCAACGTGGCAAAACCGCAGGAGCCTTCCCCCGCACACGGCGACAGCAAATTTGCAAAACGATAGTTGTGGTGCTAGGTTTACCCTGTTGTCAAACAACCCTCTACCCTGTTACCGGCCCCAAAGGCGAATGTGAATGAAGATACCACCCCCGGCAAAAATCAATGATTCAGCAAGCCTGCCCCTGGGCAACCTGGCGGCTGATGATGCCGGTGCAGTCTGCCATTCGCCAGATTTGCAAAGCCGATATTTTGATATCTGCCTCATTGATTTTGAGGCCGACGTTTTCAGCAGCGTCTACCATAATCCTGCCAAGTTTGGTCTGTCTGCGCCGCAGCTTACGCTTTCAGAAAAAATCAGGGACGAGCTGGCCGGACAGGTACATCCCGACGATGCCGAACAGTTTGCCTGTTTTTTGACGCAGCAGTCGCTACAGGAACACTTGGCGGCCTCTCCGGCCACAGCCCTCGACATTCACCAAAAAGCCCTGGATGGCTCATACCATCCGGTGCGCATCATTGTTTTTCCTGCCCTGGCTCAGGGCAGCGGGCACATGTACCTTGTCTGCACCGAAGACCTGGAGCAGCCACAGATTCCGGAAGATATCCGGCACAAGAGCGAAGTATTGCAAAGGCAGCAGCTTGACGCGCTGCGTTACAAGGCCGTGGTCGACCATACCCGCACCCTGGTTTTTGAGTGGAGCGGCAAGGATCTTACCTACCTGAGCCACCGCATTCCCGAGCTGCTTTCCGGCGACTACGATGGCCGCAATCCCTTTGACGTGTGGCGCGAGGATGATGTGCTCTATACGGGCGACATGGAGCCCTTTGATACCTGCCTGGCGCGTCTGGCGCTCGGCATCAGATCGGGTGAAATGACAATCCGCCTGCGCCGCCGTGACGGGCAGTACATCTGGTGCAAGGTAACATACACCAAGCTTGATGACGGCGAATCGGTTGAACGCTATATTGGTACGCTCAACGATGTGGATGCCGCCACCCGCAGCGAGCAGGCCCTGCGCCTGCGCGCCGAACACGACCCCCTCACTGGCGCTTACAACACGCAGACTTTTTTTGAAAAAATTGACAAGCTCATCAAAAGCAGGCCCAACGAACAGTACTGCGTACTGCGCTTTGACGTGGCTGGCTTCAAGGCAATCAACGAATCCTTCGGGCTGGAAGAAGGCAACCGACTGCTGCGGGGCATAGCCCGGCTTATACGCCAGCGCCTCACGCCCGAAAAAGAAATTTTTGCGCGCCTCACCGCCGACGTTTTTGCCGTATGCCTTACGGGTGGTTCCGAACGCACGCTGCAATTCATCCAGGCGCTTTCGCTCCGGCTCGACCACTATTCCGACACGTTCCGGGTCAAACTGTTTTTTGGCATCTGCCCGGTGGAAAATACCCGCACGCCTGCCCACATTTTGTGCGACTGGGCCTATCTGGCGCAAAAAACCGTCAAGGGCAGCGACATCGTCAACTTTGCCTTTTATGACGATGCCCTGCGCAAACACCTGCACGACGAGAGCTACATCACCGACCAGATGTACGAAGCGCTTGAAAAGCACCAGTTCAGGCTATTCCTGCAACCCAAGGTACAGATATCCAGTGGCCGCATTGTGGGCGCAGAAGCCCTGGTGCGCTGGCAGCACCCCACGGACGGGCTCATACTGCCGGGCCGGTTTATTCCGCTTTTTGAACGCAACGGCTTCATCATGCGCCTTGACGCATATATCTGGGAGCAGACCTGCAAGACCCTGCGCACATGGCTGGACAAAAAGTATGACCCTACGCCCATCTCGGTGAACATGTCGCGGCTGCATTTCAACGACGACGACCTGCCCCTCAAGCTTGTGAGCCTGATGAACAAGTATAACCTGCCCCGGCACATGCTGGAGCTGGAACTGACCGAAAGCGCTTTTTTTGCAAACGAGCCGCGTCTGGTGCGGCTTATGGACGAACTGCGGGCGGCGGGTTTTGTTTTTTCAATGGACGACTTTGGAACAGGCTATTCATCCCTGAGCACGCTGCGCGACCTGCCCTTCAGCGTGGTCAAGCTCGACCGGACCTTTATCAGCGACGGCACAACCAACCAGCGCGGCCAGATTGTGGCGCGCAATACCATTGCCCTTGCGCGCGATCTGGATATGACCATCGTGGCCGAAGGGGTGGAAAACAAGGAACATGCCCGTTTTCTGCTCAACAGCGGCTGCAACTGCGCCCAGGGCTTCTATTATTCCCGGCCTGTGGATACTGCCGAATTTGAAGTGCTCTGTTTTGTGCAGGAAAAAGCCTTCTGGGTACACCCACAGCTAAAGGAAGACGCCATACGGCTCGGCCTGCCCATCAGCACAGAAGCTCCCATCAGGGAATACTGACCCGTAACGGGGTATCCCTGTAACCTCACACTGCCAGCAGAACAGTACGGCCTCGCGAGGGGCTTTTTTGTTTGGTGCGAAATGACAGGGCCAGCGCTCGGCGCGAAAAGGCCGCAAGCCATGCTGGCGGTGGGCAGGGCGAAGGCCTACATGGGCAGGCGCAAAAGGCGGATGGTGTACGGCTGGATATGCAGCAGTTTACCCTCGCGGATATCGTTTGCGCGGGTCACAAAGCTGTCTTTGCGCACGTTGAGGATAGCCTCGGCCTCGTGGCTGCAATCAAAAAGATGCAGCACGTCGTTGGTGAGAGAATCGGCGGTGGTCCAGTGACGGTTGACGGGCGGCCCGTCCGGGGTGAGGTGGCGCATGAACCGGAAGATTACGGCGCGGCCGCTGCCGGGCGCAAGCCATGTACGGCAGCATTCCCACACCTGATCCACAGAGGGGTCGTCCTCGTCGGTGAATGGCTGGCGAAATTCAAGAGGAAAAGAGCGGCTCTGGATGCGCAACATGCCGTCCACAAGACCGCAGTAGTCTGTCTCCTGTTCAAGCACCGCACGAAACGCTTCGGGCGAAGCCGCAAGCCCCATAAGGGTTTCATTCAGAATATCGCGGGCCTTGAGCACGCGTATGTTGTGGGTCAGCCGCAAGCCGTTGAGCACTGCGTAAATGGCGCAGAATGTATCCAGTTTGCCCTGATAAAACGGTTTCAGCATGTATACCCCCAGCGGCTGTTATGCCCACAGCAACAGGCAGGGTCAAGCTTTCTGCCTGGATAGCCCGAATCTTCTTTCTGCGGGCCACCTTTACAAGCGGGCGGCTCACGTGTATATATGTTCCTTCACAAACAATATCACAATACCTTGATATGCAGATATTCACAAATCCCAAAGAACTGGCGGCCCAATGCAAGGCCTGGCATAAAGCCGGAGACGACATCGCTCTGGTTCCCACCATGGGCTACTACCATCAGGGGCACGAAGACCTTATGGCGTACGCCCGTACGCAGGCCAAGCGCCTCGTGGTGAGCCTTTTTGTCAACCCCACCCAGTTTGGCCCCGGTGAAGATCTGGCGGCCTACCCCAGAAATCCGGAGCGTGACGCGGAAGTAGCCCGCAGTCACGGGGCCGACGCACTGTTCATGCCCGAACCGGGCACCATGTACGCGCCCGATCACGGCACATGGGTTGAGGTGCCCGAACTTTCCCGCGGGCTGTGCGGCCTTTCTCGGCCGGTGCATTTCAGGGGCGTATGCACGGTGGTGCTCAAGCTCTTCATGCTCACTGGCGCCGATGTGGCTGTATTTGGACAGAAAGACTGGCAGCAGCAGGCTGTTTTGCGTCGCATGGTGCGCGACCTTGATGTGCCCGTGCGCATTGAAACCCGCGAAACAGTGCGAGAGGCTGACGGCCTGGCCCTTTCCTCGCGCAATGTCTACCTGACCGCCGACGAACGCGCCCAGGCTCCGGAAATCCGCAAGGCCCTGCTCTACGCCCAAAAGCTGGCGCAGAGCGGTGAAACCAGCGTCAAACTGCTGCGCGAGTCAGTGCTGCGCCGCTGGGCAGAATTTTTGCCCATGGGGCGGCTCGACTACCTCAGCATTGTTCACCCGGAATCCATGACTCCGCTCACCGAGGTCACCGGCCCCGCGCTTATGGCTTGCGCCGTACGCATGGGCAAGGCCCGGCTTATCGACAACATTTTGTTGCGTTCATAAACCCGCGCCGCATTGACGCGAGCGCCCAAGGAGAACCATATGCAAACCAAGGGCAAGTATTTTTTCACCTCTGAATCCGTCACCGAAGGCCACCCCGACAAGGTTGCCGACCAGATTTCCGACGCCATTCTTGATACCCTGCTGGCCCAGGATGCCGACGCCCACGTGGCATGCGAAACCCTGGTGACCACCGGCATGGCCGTTATCGCTGGCGAAATCACCACCAGTGGCTACGCTGACCTGCCCCATGTTGTGCGCGAAACCATCAAGGGCATCGGCTACAACAGCTCCGAGATGGGCTTTGACTGGCAGACCTGCGCCGTTATCAACGCCATTGGCCGTCAGTCGCCCGACATTGCTCAGGGCGTGCTGCGCGAAAAGCCCGAGGATCAGGGTGCCGGCGACCAGGGCATGATGTTTGGCTTTGCCTGCAACGAAACCTCCACTCTCATGCCCGCTCCCATTTACTGGGCCCACCAGCTCTCGCAGCAGCTGGCCAAGGTGCGCAAGGACGGCACGGTGGACATCTTCCGTCCCGACGGCAAGACCCAGGTTTCTTTTGAATACCAGGATGGCAAGCCCGTGCGCATCAACAACGTGGTTGTTTCCACCCAGCACGCCGCCAGCGCCAGTCAGGCCGACGTGGCCGATGCCGTGAAGCAGCATGTTATCCGCCCCATTCTGGAACCCTCAGGCTACTTTGACGAAAAGGCCTGCGAAATCTTCATCAACACCACGGGCCGTTTCGTGGTGGGTGGCCCCATGGGTGACTGCGGTCTTACTGGCCGCAAGATCATTCAGGACACCTACGGCGGCAGCGGTCACCACGGTGGTGGCGCTTTCTCAGGCAAGGACCCCTCCAAGGTTGACCGTTCCGGTGCTTACATGGGCCGCTATATCGCCAAGAACGTGGTTGCCGCGGGCCTCGCCCCTGTGTGCGAAGTGCAGATCGCTTACTGCATCGGCGTTGCCCAGCCCGTGAGTGTGCTTGTTTCCTCGCAGGGTACCAGCGAACTTTCGGACGAGCTGCTCACCAAGGCCGTGCGCGAAGTGTTTGACCTGCGCCCCTACTTCATCAGCAAGCGCCTTGACCTCAAGCGCCCCATCTATCAGAAGTCTTCGTGCTACGGCCACTTTGGCCGCGAACTGCCCGAATTCTCCTGGGAAAAGACCGACGCCGTGGCCGATCTGCGCACCGCCGCCAAGCTCTAGCACAGCTCTTTATACTTGCCCTTTTGAGGGGCAGGAAACTCCTTGCGGGTTTTCTGCCCCTCATCTTTTTGCCCCGGCATATCCTGCCTCACAACACTGCCTGCCTAACGCGACCGCAAATGCTCCGCGCGCTCGCGCGTGTTGCAAGCCGCTCCGCCCTTGCCTATACTATGCCACTTGACCGTGCTGCTTTGGCGCGGCTGCAACGAAGGCGAGGTATACATGGCTGGTAATACATTCGGACAGGCTCTGCGACTCACAACATTCGGCGAATCCCATGGCGTGGGCCTTGGCGGCGTTATAGACGGCTGCCCTGCGGGCCTGCACCTCACAGAGGCCGACATCCAGGCCGAGCTCGACCGCCGCAAACCCGGTCAGGGGCCTACCGCCACCAAGCGCAAGGAATCTGATACCGTCCGCCTGCTTTCCGGCGTGTACGAAGGCCTAACTACCGGCACTTCCATTGCCTTTTATATTGCCAACGAAGACCAGCGCTCGCACGACTACGGCAACCTGGCCGAAGTTTTTCGCCCCGGCCATGCGGACTGGGGATATTTTCAGAAGTACAACGGCATACGCGACCACCGTGGCGGCGGACGTTCTTCGGGGCGCGAAACCGCAGCCCGCGTTGCTGGGGGCGTTATTGCCCGCAAGATTCTTGAACGCCGCGGCGTAAAGATCATGGCGGCCTGTGTGGAACTGGGCGGCACCGCCGTACAGGATTGGGCGGCCCTTGATCTGGACAACGCCCGCAACCGCCCCTACTGCGCCGCCACCGAGGCCATGCCCCAGCTGTGGGATCAGGTGGTGCTGGCAGCCCGCAAGGCTGGCGATACCCTGGGCGGCATTGTGCGCATCGAGGCCCGCAACGTACCCGCGGGTCTTGGCGAGCCCGTGTTCGACAAGCTTGAGGCTGTGCTGGCCCATGCAATCATGAGCATAGGCGCGGTCAAGGGATTCTCTGTTGGTGAAGGCTTTGGCGCGGCCAAACTGCGCGGCTCGCAGAACAACGACCCCTTGCTGCCCGCCGACCCGGCCCAGCCCGGCAAGGCCACCTTTGCCTCAAACCATGCGGGCGGTATTCTTGGCGGTATTTCCAGCGGCCAGACCATTGTCATGCACGCTGCCGTCAAACCCATTGCCTCCATTGCCGTCACCCAGCAAACCGTTGACAAGGAAGGCAACGCCGCATCGGTCCTCATTGGCGGACGGCATGATCTTGCGGCCATCCCGCGTGTGGTGCCTGTGCTTGAGGCCATGACCGCCCTGGCACTGGCCGATGCCCTGCTGCTGCAGCAACGCATGGGACTTGGCCTGTGAGCACTACTCCGGAGGCCCGGACACTGAGCGCCCTGCGCTCGGTTGGCCCGGCAACCCTTGAAGATCTGCGCTTGCTCGGTGTTGCGGATGTGCCTGCCCTGGCCAGCCGCGACCCGCAGGCCCTGTACAACGACCTGTGCCGCATCAAGGGGCAGGCCGTGGATATCTGCTGCCTGGACGTTTTCTGCTGCGCCGTGGCACAGGCCCGGAATCCGCAGCTGCCAGCAGAACAGTGCGACTGGTTCTGGTGGTCACGCCAGCGAAAGGCGGCCACAAGCCTCACCAACAAGAGCAAAACGCGCCCATGAACAACCTGCCCCTTTTGCAAGATCCGGAATCCGTAGAGCTTACCGGCACTGTCGAGCGCGTTGTCTTCCATAACGAAGAAAACGGCTACACCGTGCTGCGCCTTTTGCCCGCCAGCGTTAACAGCGGCGGCGGCAAAGCTGGCCTGACGCGCCCGCGCGATCCGGTTTCGTGCATCGGTCACATGGTCAACCCGCAGGCGGGCGTGCAGCTCAAGATTGCTGGCCGCTGGGTCAACAACCCCAAATTTGGCCGCCAGATTGAGTTTCAGAACGCGGAAGAAATGTTACCAGCCACCAGCGAGGGCATTCGCCTTTATCTCGCCTCTGGCCTTATCAAGGGCGTTGGCGAGGAAATGGCCGGGCGTATCGTAGAGGCCTTTGGCACAGACACCATCCGTATTCTCGACGAAGAACCCGAGCGTCTGCTCAAGGTGCGCGGTGTGGGCAGCAAAAGCCTTGACCGCATACGCACCTCCTGGGCAGAGCACCGGGGCATGCGCGACCTGCTGCTCTTTCTGCAGCCCCACGGCATTACCCCTGCTTACGCGGTGCGCATCTACCGCGCCTACGGTTCGGAAGCCCTCTCCATTGTGCGCGAAAATCCCTATCGCCTCGCCATGGACATCCACGGTATCGGTTTTGTCACTGCTGATGCCGCCGCCACCAAGCTGGGTTTTGCCCACGACCACCCACTGCGCATTCAGGCGGGCACGCTCTATGTGCTGCAAAAGGCCACGGACGATGGCAACGTCTATCTGCCGCAGGCCCAGCTGATCGAGGCTGTCTGCGCCCAACTGGGTGTGGATGAAGGCCTTGTGGATGACGCGCTTGCCGCCCTTGAAACAGACGAACGCATTGTGCGCGAAGAACTGGACATGCCCGACGCCGCTGGCGAAATGGGCGTGTACATGCGACGCTACCACCACTGCGAATCCAAAACCGCCTTCTACATTCAACGGCTTTTGCGCTCGCCCAAATCCGTGCGTTTTGAAAAGCCCGACGCCCTGGTGGACAAGGTGGTGAGTGAACTCAACATTTCGCTTGCGCCAGAGCAGCTTGAAGCCGTACGCACCGCAGCCCGCAGCAAGGTAATGGTGCTCACCGGCGGCCCCGGCACAGGCAAGACCACCATCATCAACGCCATTATCAAGCTGTTTGGCGAAGTACGCGCCCGCATTCTGCTGGCAGCGCCCACTGGCCGCGCTGCCAAGCGCATGTCTGAAACCTCGGGCCGCGAATCTCGCACCATCCACCGCCTGCTTGAATACAGCCCCAAGGAAGACGGCTTTGCCCGCAACGAGGACAACCCCCTCGCCTGCGGCCTTCTGGTGGTGGACGAAGCCTCCATGATGGACACCCTGCTCTTCTACCACCTGCTCAAGGCCGTGCCGCTGGGCGCAACCCTTGTGCTGGTGGGCGACGTGCACCAGCTGCCCTCCGTCGGCCCCGGCAACGTGCTTTCGGATATCATTACTTCTGGCGTGGTTCCCGTGGTTGAGCTGACCGAAATTTTCCGCCAGTCTGCCGAGAGCGAAATCATCTGCAACGCCCACCTCATCAACCGGGGCGAGATTCCCTCGCTGGAATCGAGCAAGGACAGGCTCTCTGACTTTTACTTTATCCACCAGAACGACGCCGAAAAGGCCGCCGAGCTTATTGTTGATCTCGTGCGCAATCACATACCCCGGCGCTTCAATCTTGACCCGGTGGATGACATCCAGGTGCTCACGCCCATGCACAAGGGCGCTGTGGGCGCCGGTCGCATGAACGCCAGCCTGCAGGAAGCCCTGAACCCGCACGGCATAGAAGTGCGCCGTGGCGACCGCTGTTTTCGCCTGCACGACAAGGTCATGCAGATACGCAACAACTACGACAAGGACGTTTTTAACGGCGATATGGGGCGTATCAGCTTTATGGACGTGCGAGAGCGTACCCTCAGCATCACCTTTGACGAACGGGTTGTGCCCTACGACTTCGACGAGCTGGACGAAATAGCGCCCGCCTACGCCATCTCCATCCACAAATCTCAGGGCTCGGAATACCCCGCTGTGGTCATTCCCGTCATGATGCAGCACTACGTGCTTTTGCAGCGCAATCTCATCTACACAGGCGTTACGCGCGGCAAAAAACTGGTTATTCTCGTGGGCGAATCGCGCGCCCTGCACATGGCTGTAAAAAACAACAAGACCCGCAAGCGCTTCACCCGGCTGGCGCAACGCCTCGCACCCGTGGAATAGCATATCCATCTGCCGAAGAAGATTTTACGCTGCATTTACAGGCATACGGGCATCATTTGCCGAGCCCACAGCCTGCAAGGATCAGTCTGGCATGCCGGTTACTGTGCAATGCTGATTTTTAGATAGCAATGTCGCACCAGGATTCATTATGAAATACCTTGATGACTCATGGGATAGAAATGAACACTTCAGCTTTTTTCAGTCACGGAAAAATCCGTGCTTCAGTGTTTCTTTTTCGGCAAATGTAACCAGTTTATGTGCATTAAAAAAGCAGAATGGCTTTCGGTTTACTGACTGTATCTATTTTGCCGCCATGCTCGCCGCCAATGGAGTTGCCGGCTTTAGGCAGCGGATAGTTAGTCTGCGCCCGGTAGAATTTGAAAGCATTGACGCCGCGTTTACCTACATCCCCAAGGGCAGGGCATTACACTGCAATTGCGTTGCAAAATTTGACAGTAAATTTTCGTCTTTCAGCAGCAACATCAGTGCCGCCCGGGCCATTGCCGACCAGAATCCAACCCTTTGTCCCGAGGGCGGCGATGTACAGAGCCTGATCTACTTTAGCTGCGTGCCAGAGATACCCATACTGTCAGCAACCAACCCCTGGGGCGACCCCTGGGTTGACAGTGTGCCCAGATTTCTTTTTGGCAAAATTGACCCTTCAGGAAACATCACCGTATCCATCGAAGCACTCCACAGTTTCATCGACGGCATTCACTTAGCCGAATTTTATAAACTTTTTACTCAAATCCTTGATTCTCCCCAAGAATATTTCGATTAAGCATACCAGCGCCACTTAAAATAATAGCCCGGTTCAGCTGATGAACCGGGCTATTATTTTTCATGAATACCAGACGAATGGTTTTGCCTTCTTGCATTTCCGCGCGATGAATTTTGTTCGCTGACAAGGAAAGCAGGGCTTTTTGCGCAGGGAGTGTACTCTAATGGTACTCGACCGGAGCAAAAAGCCCTGCTTGACGCTGTCAGCGGGCAAAATTCATCGCGCGGTGCTAGGCACTGGCGGCGAGATGCAGATCCCCCATGGCCAGCCTCCACGCCGCAATGTCTTCCACACTGCACAAGGGCATGTTGTGGGCGCGGGCAAAGCTGGCGACCTCGGGCAGGCGGGCCATATCGCCGTCATCCATGGTCAGTTCACACAGCACGCCGCAGGGCTCAAGGCCCGCCATGCGCATGAGGTCAACGGTAGCCTCTGTGTGGCCCCGACGTTCGAGCACGCCGCCGGGGCGCGCACGCAGCGGGAACACATGGCCGGGCCGGCGCAGATCGGCGGGCTGGGCGTTGGGCGCAGCTGCGGCCCTGATGGTAGCCACACGGTCAGCAGCAGATACACCGGTGGTGACACCCGTGGCCGCTTCAATGGTCACGGTAAAGGCGGTGCCCTGCGTATTGGTATTGTGCTCGGTCATCATGGGCAGTTCAAGGCGCTGCACATGGTCATCGGTGAGGCACAGGCAGACAATACCGCTGCAATGGCGAATCAGCATGGCCATCTGCGGCACGGTAAGGTGCTGGGCGCTGAAAATCAGATCGCCTTCGTTTTCCCGGTTTTCGTCATCCACAACGCAAACACCGCCGCCCTTGCTCAACGAGGCAAGAGCAGCGCGCACGCGTTCTTCAGAGGTGCCGAAAGACGATAGGGACAATGAGGACTGATGCATTCCGTTCTCCTGTTTCCGGCATCAGGGCCGGGAGATGGTGCATCAGGGCGTGGACGGGCCGCAACACAAAGTGCGCCTTCAAGTGAAGGACGCACCGCACGGAGCGGCAAAAAAACCGTTCTCTTCCATCCGGACTATAACCGTCGGCTTCGGATTCACACCGAATCTGCTGACCCCAAACATTGGGCGCTCGCGGGCTGACGGGGCCTTTTGGCCGCCGCATCACCGCCGGTGGGGACTTTCACCCCGCCCTGAGAAATCGTTGGCACTATACACCCCGCACGGGGCATGCGCAAGCCTGGCAAATGCCTGCCGCTGGGACCGGGCGGGGGGATTATTGCTCTGCGACCTTGAACACCACAGCCTCATACCAGAAAAGTTGAGCACCAGGCTGTTGCCACGTTCCGGGGGGCAGCCCGGCCTTGAGGCACAGGTTGTCCAGATAGGCCAGCCGGTCCCAGCCCTGCTCCACAGGAACCTGTGGCAGAAAAACGCCGCTGCGCCCCGCATATTGCAGCACCAGACCATGTCGCCCCACTTCCACCGCTTGCGGATTGGGACACACCGTAAGCTCATCCAGCACCGATATATCCAGGTTGACGCGCGGCCATTCCGAGAGGCTCAACGCCGGAAAGCGCGGGTCTGCAAATGCTGCCGCCTGCGCCATGTGCCACACGGTTGCATACAACGGTTCGCGCCCGATAATGTTACCAATACAGCCGCGCAGGTTACCGCTGATATGCAGGGTCACAAACGCCCCCAAGGTACGAAACAGGGGGCTGCCCTGCGCAAATTTCTCTACTGGAGGCTGGGGCACTTCTGCAACGTTTTTGCCCGCAAGGCCCGCCTCAATGGACATGCGCGCCTGATGGGCAAGAAACTTTCTTTCAGCCTCTGGTACAACGAATGATGTGCTCATGCTGCCTCCTGCGGCAGTGTGGCAAAACAGACTGGCAAGTGATGGGAACTATATGGCGTGGCCTGGCCAGCTGACGGCGAGACATGCCCCGTGACGGGCCTTTCCCCCTGCCACGACACAAACTCCTGCCAATTTCATATTGCGCCACCATGGCTGCTAGGGTCCATAATACGCCTGTCAGGCGCCACATACAAGAAATGCCACAACTTGCGTTGCGGCATAACTTGTAAAAGCAAACACGCAAAGGCTGACGCGCCTTGCGGATGCTCATGCCCTTGCGGGCATGGCCGGGGCTTCGCACCCGGCAAAAGAACCATGCGAGCCTGGCAATATCCTGCCAAGCTACATTGACGAATGTCTACGACTATCGGCAAACAAAGACGCGCTTTTTATGCAGGGAGTGTACACAGGGTACTCGACCGTAATAAAAAGCGCGTTTTGGCGCAGCCAACAGCAAAGACACTGGGCCAATGCTTGTCAGCTACTAATCTTCGCCTTCAGCAGCAGACTGCTTGCCAGCGCCCTTCATGCCGTACATGGTGGTAGAACCAGAAGACCAGAATTCCAGCACTTCTTCGTTCACCAGCTTGGTGAGAATCTTTTTCACGTCGCGGGGTCCCTTGTCAGGGAACAGTTCAAGGAAGTCCTTGAAATAGAACTTGGACTTGGAGCCGGACTTGCTATTCAGAAATTCAACAACAACGTCTTTGTCGTCAGCCATGGTGGTTCTCCTGTCCCGGGGGGGGGGGGGGGGGGGGGGGCGGGGGGGTGGGTGGTT
>NZ_WASP01000018.1 GCF_009712225.1 Desulfovibrio sp.
AACAACTTCGAGCGGAATATGGCAACCACGTCTATGTGGGAGCCCGCGTCTGCCATGTCAAAGATTCCGAAATCGCCGGGACCATCACCAATGTTGACGACAATTTGTCCAGGGTGACGACCTGCAATGTTGTCTGGGATGATGACGATAGCGGCCACGATATTCAGTGGACCAATAAGCTCATGACCGCTGCCACTGCCGCGTGATCCAAGGGGAACGCCGGTGATAGCGACCGGCCACCCAACCGATCTTAAGGTCGTCTGATTCAGGGGGGCACCTAGTTGAGCGAATTGCACCAAGTGCCAGATGTTGCATCGTTCGGAACGACTGTGACGGTCAGAGCCGCCGGTGAGTTGTTGCGCGGCAAGATGCTGGTCCCTGTCGACGCGCCGACGCCCGAGGAATATATCGAAGCGTTTCGCGTTGCTGATCAATTCCGAATAGCCCATGCCTATCCGATGAGAAGCATTCGCCAAAGCGCCCACCGCTGGATGAAACGCTGTGCCGTCAGCGGGATCACCGGTGCCCGTCTGAAGCGAATGCCGGCGATCAGGGCGAAGCTCAAAAGATCGTCTATTTATCTCGATAAATTGCAAGATGTCGGCGGCTGTCGGCTGATCTTGCCGACCATTGCCGACGTCCGAACCATTGGTGACGCGCTCACCCAACATCTCCGTCATCAGAAGTGCAAGGAGAACGATTACATTCTGGCGCCAAAACCAGACGGCTACCGGAGTCATCACCTAGTTTTTGCGTTTCAGGATCAACTGTGCCGCTCTCATTACATGGACCGGCGCATCGAAATTCAGGTCCGGACGCAATTGCAGCATTCCTGGGCGACGGCGGTGGAGGCCGTCGGCCTCTACCGCGGCGAATATCTCAAGGGCAGTGTTGGGGATCGGAGTTGGCTGCGGCTGTTTCTTCTAATGTCGGCCGAATTTTGTGTTGCTGAAGGATGCCCGGAACCGCCTGGCGTTCCTGGCCAAGTCGAGAGAATTGCCGAAATCCAGGCCCTCAATAAAACATTGGATGCCGATCTTACGCTGGCCACCCTGGCGAACGCCGTTCACTGGCGTGAAATCAGCGTGACGGCGCGAGAAGCGCCCGAGTACTACCTTATTCGCTTTGACGCCAAGGCTAAAGAAGTGCTGGTGCAACCGTTGCATTCGGCAAGCCGTGCGATGGCTTTGTATTCGGAAGCGGAATCCGTCGATCGCGAAACCGGCAATGACGGTAATGACGTGGTGCTGGTCGAAGCGGACAAAATTGACGGCCTAAAGGCCGCCTATCCGAATTATTTTGGTGATGTAACGCTGTTTCGACAGGCCTTGGAAGAGGTGGCCAAGGGCCGCTCATTGGCTGAATTAGATATTCGCCGCCAAGAAATGGTGCCAGCGAAGCCGGCAGAGCGGATTGATTCCGGCTGGCTCTACAAGCGTAACCGACTCTGGGTGGAGCCAGGTCGGATGAAAAAAACGCGCAAGCGCAAACAGAAGTGACACAAGAGGAAGGAATAGATACTATGCCTGCACAAAAAACACTTACACAAGACGCATCCAGCAAAAAACGCCTCATCAAAAAGGCCCGCCTTATAGGCACGTTTGGAGTTTTTCTCGCTATTATTTCGACATTTGCCGATATCCAGAAGGTTGGGATGGACAATGGTCACTCCATCTATCGAGTCTCTTGGATCATCATCCCCAATATCGCGATTTTGCTTTTTTGCGGTATTGGAGTGTTCCTAACCTTCGAGCCCTGGTGCTCTCGATTCAGGCAATGGAGGAAGCAGCACCAAAATCAATCCACCAGGTAATAGCTGATCATAAAGGGAACGGCCGATGCCGGTTTTTAACCACTTGACGGAACGAGATTTCATCCCGCCCGGCGCGATTCGAATCATGCGCCCGTCGAAGTGGGGAAATCCGTTCGTCATCGGTCGGGACGGTGACCGGAACACGGTGCTTGCCAGGTATCGGGAATGGCTGTGGGCGGAGATCAACGCCGGTCGCGTGCGGCTTCCGGATCTGGCTGGCCTCGACGGCGCCGCGTTGGTCTGCTGCTGCGCGCCGAAGCCGTGTCATGGTGAGATTTTGCTTGCAGCGGCGGCCTGGGCTGCCCGCAAGTTGGCAGTATAAAGGGACCCAATATGGCTCGAAAGCCGCAACCTTTTGAACTTGATATCTTGAGGACAGCCTTGGCAGAAGGAGGATCTCTACGGCTGGACGAATTGCGTGGAAAACACCAATTCGGCCATGGCGTAGAACGCGAAATCGAAAAGCTGGTGCGAGAAGGCTGGATGATTTCTCCCGGAGATGGCGCTGTCTATTTGACCGGCGCGGGGACAGCGCTTGCTGATCCTGTTGTTCCCGACACGCGGGCCTGAAAGGAACCAAGGCAATGTGGCTTTTGCAGAAAAGCAAGACATTGATGGGATGGACCCCTCCCCCCGATGCCGCAGACGACGAACCGCATTCCCTTGGATGGGGGATAAGACGCGCCAACTTGGCAATATGGTCGACACGCACCACAACCGAAAAGCAGCTCGTTGTTATGATCCTGGGGATGACGGGCTTCATACTGTGGGCATATGGCGCCGTTAGGGGCTGGTGGCCCGGCGCCCAGGTGAGCGACCAATAGAAAGGGAAACCTGAGCATGACAGACGAGCTGCAGGACCGCCTCGACGCTCACCACCTCTGGCAAATGGAGCGGGCGCTGCGCGAGTGCCACGCACCCGAGATGGTGCGGATCGTCGACACAGGACAACCTGGTGCCGGAGATCGGCCGCGCTATCGCTTTGAGATGGTCGACCAGGCGCCGCCGGCGCCGGCCGCCATCTGACAGAAGGGGAAGCCGATGAGAGGCCAACAACTCGGGTTATTTGAGCCGCCGCCACAGCGGCGACGATCTGGGCGCGAATCGGAATTGATGCTGGAAGCCGTGGCGCTGCTGCGCAAGGTTGGACACCGTGTCTACATGGCCGGGCTGCAACACCAAGTCGACGGCAAGCTGTTGTCGACCTCCCAACTTTTGGAGATGGCCACCCGCAACGGCGGTCGGAAGGCGTGAACGGTACGACTCGATTATCATGATGGCGAACCTCCGTAAGTGCCGTGCGAAGCTTCATTCGTTCAGACAGTCGCCTGTCAACCGGGCGCTACTGTTCTTCTCTGGGTTGCTAGTGGTGGTGGTCAGCTTCTACATGAAGACGAAGCAGTTCGGCGACCAGCTGCCGTACATTGGAATCATCCTGGGATGGATAGTGGCGCGCCTGGGATTCAGACCAGGGACAGATCGTGGCGACGGAAAAATATGAGGGAATGCCACAGTGGACGCAGCCTATCTGGATTATCAGGTGCTTGAGCCGGGAGTGCGTGATCTTCGCCGTGCGTTCAACGCGGGAAGCGCAGCCCGGACCGCCTAGATGTCGCGAGGGGCATCGTTGGCGGCGACTGTTTTTCGGCGAAGACGACCAAAGACCGTATATTCTCTTCGATGCGTCGAGCGCCTGGGCAGGCCAGCTACATGATCGACTGGGTGTCCCCCGCCACCCGGTGGCCACCGGCCGATAAGGCCTTCTTATCGGCCGCGTGGCCGGGGGTACGACCACCAGGCGCGGGGGGGCACCCGATCGACTATATGCGGGCCTCGGCGCGCGTATTGAGCAGCTGCTGGGCATCGTTTTCCAGGGCGGGGGCGCCCCCGCGGTCAAAGGCTTGATAAGTGATACTTTCCGAGCGGCCTGTGGATAAACCTCGAAGACGTGCCAGGTGATGAAATCAACCCGGACAGACCTCATGCGACTCGCTCGCATTCACGCAAAATCAACCGCAAAATCCGAATAGCGCAAAAAACATGCGTGTGGTCCGTGAGGACTCAGGTGGTTCAACGTGCCGTCGGGTGAAGGCAAGCAGCCATATATCACGCGATTTTGTCTCTTATTGACGGTCTACAAGCCTAGTCGGTGTCGGTAGCATAGCCTTCATACGTAGGAGCGTGTGAAATGGAAGACGCACGAAGACCGATCATCACACCGCAAACAATATATGTTGAAGTTCTTTGAACTGACTCATCGGAATGTCAGACAAATACTATGGAACAAGAACGATCTTGCGTTGCGTGCATGCATACACTCGAAAAAAACAAATTTCCGCTTCGATGCTCGTTAAAGATGAACCCAGTAACGAGAGGAGCAGAGTTATGCACGACTGCAAGGGGAAGATATGGAGCTTGCGGCCCATCAGGAAAATTCTGGGTTGATTCTGCGCTTGCGCCAAAGCCTGTTGCGGCCTTGGTCGAAAGCTGAAGCGTTTCCAGGCCTCGAGTTCCGATCTATGGGAGATGGAAGTAGAAATTGACTGCGGAGAACTTTAGTCGCCTCGTCCCCGACATCCTGGAAATGGACAGTGGGGATATGACGCCGGCAGTTGCGGCGAACGGAGAACCGCTGAACAGGCGGCTGCCCGGTGCGCAAGGCCCATCGGCCCAACTCATCATCCAGAGTGGTACGAACGATGATGGCGATGAACCACCGAAAATCAGCACGTTGGTCGACCTGCAGAACCGTGACCGTGAAATCGCCACTGCCGCAGCGAATGTGAGGGCAGGGGGCCGGAAGACCAATAAGGAGGTTGCGGCAGAGCTGGGGATCAGTCCTGAGGCACTGGTTCGCATCGAGACCCGCGAAAGAAAGCGCCTCCAGCTTCTGGCGCAGGGGGATTACTTCGTCGAACTCACAACGCGGACCAAACGTTCGCTCAACGACGAGGGAATCACTTCGCTGACCGACCTGTTGCGTTTCTCGGCCAGGACCCTTGTGAAAGGGGTTCCGAATCTCGGCAAGAAGGGCGTAGCCGAGGTCGTGGCTCTGCTGGAGAAGCATGGCCTCAGTCTATTGCCAGACTGACGCGAGGTCTTCGCCACCAAGCATTATGCGACCGCATCAAGGGCACCAGTCCAGAAAAATCCAACCGCCGTGGCGGCATTACGACGTGGAGAAGGTATGAAATTTCGTAGTCTTGTGTGCGCGTTGGCGATCCTGGTGCCCGTGACGGCCGGAGCACAACAACAGCAGGCGCCGGCGCCTGAAAGCCTGTTCGAGCAAGCAATCCACGATTATCTGTTGCGCCATCCCGAAGTGCTGATGGAAATGACCCAGCGCCTTCAGCAGATTCAGGGTGAGAACGGCTATGCACAGCACAAAGCCGAACTGGTCGACAATGCGCAGGATCCCGTGGTTGGCAACCCGAAGGGGGACGTGACCGTCGTCGTCTTTTTCGATTACCAGTGTCCAGCCTGTAAGATGCTTGGGCCGGAGATCGACAAGCTGCTGGCCAGCGATAAGGGTGTGAAGGTCGTCTACAAGGATTATCCGATCCTCGGCCCGGGCTCGCTCATGGCGGCCAAAGCCGCGCTGGCGTCCATGTCTCAAGGCGGCTATGAGGCGTTCCACAATGCGCTGCTGAATGACAAGACGTCGGGGCACAACTTGGGCGAACCGCGCATCCTCGAGATCGCCACCAGCGTCGGGCTCAACGCCGACAAAATCAAGGCCGAGATGAAGTCTCCCCAGGTCGACGCTGCCGTCACAAGGAATATCGCTCTGGGCGATCAAGTGGCGCACAAAGCGACGCCCGGCATGTTCGTCGGGAGCCAATTCGTGCCTGGTGCGGCAAGCTTTGAGCAGCTGACTCAACTCGTCGCCAAGGTCCGCGGCGAGAATAAGAATTCTGCCGGCGAACCTGGGCAGAAAAGCAAACGCAGCTGAGATTACCATGTACAATTTCAGCGCGGCCAATACGGGGCACGATTCCGGCATTGGGGTTCCCAGACCAGAGTTGCCTCCAGGCAAAACAGTGATGATTGTAGATGATCAGGTGACGATCCGCCGGATCGTCGCTTCCTATTTCAGTCATCAGGCCTGCAGCCATCCGGTTGAGCAAGCATTCGACGGTGCAACTGCGCTGATGAGTCTTCGAATCAATATCGAGAGGATCGGTCTAGTCGTCTCGGACTGGGAGATGTCGCCGGTGACCGGACTGCAATTCTTGCGGCTCCTGAGGGCTGACAAGGACGAGCGCTTCCGCAATATGTCTTTCCTGATGCTCGCAGATCGACTGACAGAGCCGCAAATCCGCCTTGCCATGACCGCCGGAGTTGATGCCCTCCTGGCCAAGGAAGGCAGCGCACTGGCCAACGATCAGCCCGTGCCGCCCTTGCAATTCTTGCAACGCCGCGTCTGACAGAGAGGGAACGGAAATGAGCATAGAAGAATGGGTAATTGAGCCCGTTTTGGAATTAATGATCTGCCAACTGCCGCCGAAAAACCTGCGGGCGGTCGCCGATCTGTGGGACGAGACGGGAGTCGCAACCCCTGAGCAGTTGGCACAGATCATTGTTTCGACCTTCGGGGCGGACCGGGAAATTGTGGGACTATTCGCCGCACTCAACCCGAAAGAACGGCAACAGATGTGCCATGTGATAGCCGAAAAATGCCGGGCGCGGGCGGCAAAGATATCGGGATAAGGCAGAAGAGGAAGCCAGCGGTGAAGCCGAAGAGTATGACCGAGCTTCGAGTAAGACTGGACAAGCCAGTCAAACATGCGACCGGATGACGGCATCCTCGCCGGGCCAGCAGACCAAAATTATGCGAGTTTAGCGAGATCGAATGAGCGGGAAGTATCAAGGGCGTGTCCGGAAGAAACGCCCTTGATGTCCTCCGGTTAAGGCGTTTTTACCCGTGCACCGTCGAACTGGTCGTCCCGGAAACGCCGACAAGACCAACAGAATTGGTCGTGTGAGCGCCCACCATGTCGATAGTGAAGGTGTCCGCCGCGGTGAGTCCGCTGGTATCTTTCGCGATCACCTCGACCGACAGCGAAGCCGGCACGGTGGTGGGCGGCGTGCCGATAAAGGTGAGGGTCGTTGAATTGAACTGCAGCCAAGGGGGCAGGGCGCCGCCGCTGGCAAGTTCAGCGATGCAGTGCATCGCCGATCCTTGCGGATCAACGAATGTGTGGGCCGGCAGAGAGAACGAACTCGACTTACCCACAGTCATCGTCTCGGCCGAGGTCTGGGTAACCGTCGGCGCCCCAAGGACGTTGATGGTGAAGCTGTCCGTCGCTTTGAGTCCGCTGGTATCCGTAGCTGTCACCGTCATGCCGAAGCTGCTGGCGCCGACCGGAGCTGTTCCGGTGAACGTGTCGGTTTTAGCGTTGAACGTCAGCCAATCCTCTCTAAGACGGTAATGTCCGGTTACCGCATTCGCACCAGCGCTCGTCTTCATCCACGGTAACGTCGGGCAAAGGGTGGAAACGCCTGGGGTCCCGACCGGCCGTGGCATGCAGTCCTGGTTTCCAGGACCCATGATCGGCAGGGCGGGTCAAATAGGTGAAGCTGACAAAGCGTTCCCGCAAGGGCTTATACCAACTTTCACTGATTAGAACCCATGCGCCCATTTCCGGAGTCCAATGGACA
>NZ_WASP01000019.1:0-41641 GCF_009712225.1 Desulfovibrio sp.
GGTCGGGGGGGTGGGGCGTATTGACCGTGCCGCATCCCCGGCGCTATTCTGACGGCATGAGCTCATCCATCGAAAAAGGTCACGGCTGGCTGCTGGTGGCCGTATGCACCTCCCTGTTTTTCATGCCGTTCATGATGGCTGGCGTAAACGCCGTGCTGCCGCCGCTGGGGCAAAGCCTCAACGCCAGTGCGCGTGAGCTGGGCCTTATGGGAGCATTTTACTCCATGGGGCTGGCTGTTTTTCAGCTGGCCAGCGGCAGCATGGGCGATATCTGGGGCTACCGGCGCGTTTTTTTGTGGGGCATTGCCCTGTTTGCCGTGGCGGGGGCCCTGCTGGGCTTTGTTCATTCCGTGCCGTTCTTTTTGCTGCTGCGTTTTGTGCAGGGTGTGGGCGGGGCCATGTTCAACGCCTGCGGTCTTGCCCTGCTGGCCTCTGCCGCGCCAGAGGGGCGACGCGCCTCATACCTCGGGTATAGCGGGTCTTCCGTTTACGCGGGTATTGCCTGCGGGCCGCCCGTGGCGGGCTTTGTGGCGGGCTGCTTCGGCTGGCAGTGGCTGTTTTGGGGCAGTGCCCTGGCCTCTGTGGCCGTGCTGCTTCTCATGAAATACCGCGTCAAGCTCGAGTGGCGCATGGCCAAGGGCAAACCCTTTGACTGGAAGGGCTGCCTTGTTTACGCCGTGGCCATGACCTGCCTGACCTTCGGGTCTTCCGAGCTGGCGTCGGCCCCAGCTATGGCTGGCGGTTTGCTGGGGGCCTTTGTGGTTCTGATGATCGTTTTTTGCGCCAAGGAGCTCAAAAGCGATTACCCTCTGCTTGATCTGCGGCTGCTTGCGCGCAACAGGGTCTTTGCCCTGTCATCGCTGGCGGCGTTCATCAATTATACGTCCTTTTTTGGCATAGTATTTTTCTTCAGCCTGTATCTGCAGTATGGGCGCGGCATGACCGTGCAGCAGGCCGGGCTGTTTCTGGCTTTGCAATCTGTGGTGCAGGTCATGACCACGCCAGTGGCGGCGCGGCTGTGTGGCAGCATTGATCCGGGGAAGGTCAGCGCCACGGGCATAGCCCTGTGCGGTCTGGGGCTTGTGGTGTGCGGGCTGTTGCGGGTAGATTCGCCCATGTATGTGCTGGTTTCGGCACAGTGTCTGCTGGGCATGGGCATAAGCCTGTTTGCACTGCCCAACACCTCCATCATTCTTGAAAGTGCGGGGCGCGACCGCGTGGGACAGGCGGCAGGCCTGACCGGGGCCGTGCGCACTGGTGGGCAACTGTTCAATATGGCTGTGATAACTCTGACGCTGGGCTTTTACCTTGGCAGCGAACCTGCGGGGGCGCACAATATTGATGCGTTTATGGGGGCCATGCGTGTGGACCTGATAGTTTTTGGCCTGCTCAACATACTGGCAGTGGGCTGCGCCCTTGCCCGCAATCGTCAATAAACAGGTTTTTTCTGCAATGCGCTGATGTTGCAGAATAAAAGCTTTTTGGGGCATGTCTAAAGTTTTTTTTGATCCTGCCGAAAAGAACGGCAGGACGGGAAACACCATGGCCGATGCAACCGCCGCGCAACTGCGCATGATGCTTCAGGGGTATGAACAGCAGCTGCTGGCAGCCCGACGCCTTGCACGGCTGAGAATGCGACGTAGAATGGCGGCAGGTGATGATCCCAACGATCCCGACCCCGCAACAAGGCGTCACCTGATGGTTGAAAAGGTGGCGCGTGAGCTTTACGAAGCACTGCTCTACACTGGCAGCGACAATCCCGTGGTCGAAGACATTCGCCAGGAACTTGGGCGAGAAGTAGGGCAGGAGGTGCAATTCACCTATCCTCCCGGCGGCAGATTGCGTATTGTGGGCCAGGGGCCAGAAGGCCTTGAGCCCTTGTCTGACGAAACACTGCGTGCATCGCGCAACGCCCTGTGGCGCGTCACGCGAAAAAAGGTTGACGAAAGCATGCTTGACGAGCCTGAGGCCGGGTAACCGGATGGCAGGCGACGCAGGCGGAGAGCACTATGGAAATTCAGGGAAAGATCAATAATTTTCTCGATCCTTACGGTACGGCATCGAGTCTTGACAAAAGCGGCGAAGCCAAGCTGAAGAACCGGGCCAGCTCCACCACCTCTGATGCTGCGCAGGGGGACACTGTAAGTGTATCGCAAGATGCACTGCTGTTGACCGAAGCTCGCCGCACGGCCCAGAACACGCCTGACGTGCGGGCCGAAAAGGTGGAGGCCCTGCGCATTCAGGTTTCTAACGGAACCTACAAACCTGACAGCAAGCTTATAGCCGCCAACCTTGTGCGCGAAGAACCGGGCCTGTTCCGGTAGCGCCGGGCTGACATAAACATGCCGAGCGGTCATGGGTAATTCCATGACCGCTCTTTTTTTATGCCTTCAGCCTGGGGGCGCGGCAGTTGCCCATACAGCGGCGCACCAAATGGCGGCACGGCGCCGAAAAACAGTTCGGCATGCTTTCTGCAATCTCCTCTGTGCCGGTATTCCGGCAAGGAGTCTGCGCCATGAAATTGACGATACTGCGCCATCCCATCTTCTGGATTACCACCGCCGCACTGCTGGTTTGCTGGGCCCTGCCCGCGCAGGCCGTGCGCATCAAGGATATCGCCACGTTTTCGGGCGTGCGCGACAACCAGCTCATCGGGTATGGGCTGGTTGTGGGCCTGGGGGGAACCGGCGACAAGAAGGACTCCGTCTTTACCCTGAGCTCCATGAAAAACATGATGGACCGCATGGGCGTTGGCGTAGACGCCTCGGCCCTGAAGATCAAGAACGTGGCCTCGGTCATGGTAACAGCCCGCATGCCTGTTTCGGCCAAGCCGGGCACACGGCTCGACGTAACGGTCTCTTCCGTGGGCGACGCCTCGTCCCTCTTGGGTGGCGTGCTGCTGCAAACCGCCCTCAAGGGCGTGGATGGCAAGGTATACTCCCTGGCGCAGGGCGCGTTGACTGTTGGCGGTTTTTCCGCATCGGGCAAGGCGGCCAGCACCACCAAGAACATCACCACCGTCGGCATCATTCCCGGCGGCGGCATTGTTGAAAGGGGCATTCCCTTTGAGTTCAACCAGCAGGACAAGCTCACGCTCAACCTGCGCGTGGGCGATTTTTCCACGGCGCAGCAGATTGCGGAACGCCTGAACGGTGCCATGGGCGGGCGTTATGCCCGTGCCGTGGATGCCACCAGCGTGACCATGGACGTGCCGCCGCAGTACCGCAACAACCTCGTGCCGCTCATGGCCTCGGTGGAAAACCTTGATGTGAGCCCCGATACCGCCGCAAAGGTGGTGGTGGACGAAAAGACCGGTACGGTTGTGCTTGGGCGCGATGTGCGCATTTCGCGCGCGGCGGTGGCCCACGGCAACCTGCAGATAACAGTGCAGGAAAGCGAGCAGGTTTCGCAGCCCGGCCCCTTCTCGCAGGGGCAGACCGTGGTAACCCCGCAGACAGAAACAAACGTGCGCGAAGAAGCGCGCCACCTCATGATGGTGGAAGGCGCAACCCTTCAGGAACTGGTGGACGGCCTCAACGCCATCGGGGCAACCCCCCGCGACCTCATATCCATTTTGCGGACCATGCAGGCTTCGGGTTCATTGCACGCGGATCTGGAGGTAATCTAAATGACCACGCCCATGTCAACCGCGCTTATTCCTCCTGAGGCCGGAGCGGGAGAAATTGCCCGCAACGAAATGCAGTCGCGCCTGGCGGGCCTTGGCAGCCTGGGCAGCAAAAAGATGGACCCCGCGCAAAAAGAAAAGAAACTGCGCGAATCGTGCGAGGGGTTTGAATCCATATTTATCCAGAAAATGTGGGAAGAAATGCGCAAAACCCTGCCCAAATCCACCTTGCTGCACGGCAAGGAGGAGCAGTTCTGGCAGGGTATGTACGATCAGGAACTGGCCAAAAAAATGACATCGGCTGGCGGTATTGGTCTGGCCGACATGATGTACGCCCAACTTTCGCGAGGGCTGGTTTCTGCCAGCCGAACCACAGCAACAGACGCCTCGGGCATGAGCCAGCCAGCCTTTACGCCCGAAGCCGCGCCCATGCTCACGCGTACCAACTCGCCCGAAGGCGACTACGAAGGCGGTTCCGCCTCCTCTGACGGCCACAGGCGCGCGTCCGGTCAGGCGGCATCGATTTATGGCGGCGTTCTGCCCACTCAGGATGCGGGGCACGTGGCCAACGGCTCTGCGGCAGCCGGCACCCTCACCGGAGATCAGGCATCTGCCGATGGGCAGAATCCCGAAGAAGCCGCCCGTCTTGCCCAGCAGGCCATGCAGGCATCTGCACAGCCAGAGCGGCACAAGGTCGTGCGCACTTCCAATGTTCCCAACATGAATTCCGGTCTCAATCTGGCCCGCATGGCGCAGTTTGAGGCGGGCAGCAAGCTTGGGGCCAATACCGTGCGACCGTCCATGCAACAGATGATGGGCATGGCTCAGCCCCAGAACCGTGTTCAGCAGCCCGGAGCAGTCTCCGGGCAATCTGCTGGCGGCGCGGGCATGGAGCAGGGATTTGCGCCCATGGAAATGCCCAACATGGATATTCCCCCGCTCACAGCCAGTGCTTTTGAAACGCAGGCTGGTGGGCAGCCCGCGCAAGCTGGCACACAGGCGTCCATGCAGGCCGCAATGCGCCCCGCGCAAGGGCAGCCCGGTCAGTTGCAGCCGCCGCAGCAGCCGCAGAAAGTACGCTTTACCACCAACGTGCCGCCCGCAGGCCGCGGCGGCAAGCAGGGGCTTATCCGTACACTGAATACTGATGGTTCTGGCCCCAATAGCCATGCTGGCGCGGGCATTGCTGCCTATCACGCCCAGCAGGCCCAACAGGGGCAGCCCGGCGGCATGCAGCCTGCGCAGGCGGCTCAGGCTGGCGGTGCACAGCCAGCGGCTCAGGTCAGCCCGCTGCCTATGGGGCCAGCAGGTTCTCCAGCGGCCATGGGAGTGAACCCGTCCTCGGCTCCGGCTGCCAGCCCGGTGATTACCACGGGCACGCCAATGCCAGCCCAGGGTGGAACGCCTGCCACTGCGCCGGGCATGGTCAGCCCCGTGCCACTCACCGGTGGACAGATATCGGTGCGGCAGAGCGGCAAGAATGCGGACA
Source organism: Desulfovibrio sp. (assembly GCF_009712225.1). Lineage (NCBI taxonomy): Bacteria > Pseudomonadati > Thermodesulfobacteriota > Desulfovibrionia > Desulfovibrionales > Desulfovibrionaceae > Desulfovibrio > Desulfovibrio sp. The sequence continues at coordinate 5,115 of NZ_WASP01000019.1, forward strand.
GCCGCAACGCGACCGCATCGGGAATACCGCCGCTTACAGCAACCGACGTGTACGGTGGCAGACAGTAGCTGACAGCGGGTCTCTGCACGTAGTTCCGCAGCCCTGCAGTGTCGGGCTTTTTGCGCCAGTGCCGCGCATAGGGAATAATTTTTCAGGCACGAAATTTGCTTGAATTGGGGCGGGGCGGCAGTTTCTGCATCCCCGCCGGGCCGCATAAATGCGCGGTTGGGAGCAAAAGTTCCTTGGAGGCACACATGCAAAACATCATTCATGAATCGCTTTCGCGTCAGGATAAGGCCCTGTGCCTGTTGCGCGATCTTCTTGAAGAAGAATACAGCAGCCTTCTCAGCCGCGATACAGATACCGTGGTGTCTCTGGAATTTTCCATTCAGGAACTGATCCGCCATCTGGCGGTTGAAAAGACCTTTGTCATCAAGCTGCTTGGTGGCATGCGCGTGGCGGAATATGCTGGCGTGCTCCCCGAAGATCTTGGGGCGGCCATGCTGGCGACCTTGCGCAGCATAGATACGAGCGAGCAGAGCGTGGCGCGGCAGGCCTCGCGCAATACCACGCTTTCGCTGGCCCTGCTTGACCAGAGCAGTCGCACCCTTCAGGCCCTTACAAGTCAGGCCATGCCGCCCAAGGCGGAAACCTACGGCCGCCGTGGCGGCATGCGCACCCAGCATCCCCAGGCAGCGCTGATCTCCGGGAGGCTGTAGTCATGCTCAGCGGTCTTTTTAATGTAGGGCAAACCGCCCTCAACGCCGCGCAAGCCTGGATTTCGGTCACTGGCAGCAATATCGCCAATGCCGATACCGAAGGCTACACCCGCCGGTATGTGGATCAGCGCGATGCGGGAACCCTCACCACCAAACCGGGCGGCGAGGGGCTGGGCGTTAACGCGCAGCAGATTCTGCGCTATTTCAACTCTTTTCTCGAAAGTTCCTACGTGACCCAGTCGAGCAATTCCTCGCGCTGGAGCGAGCAGGAAAACATCATGGGTTCGGTTGAAAGCCTGTTCAACGAGGCAAACCGTACAGGCGTAAGCGCCGCCATGAACAAATTTTTCACTGCCTGGAAGGATCTTGCCCAGCGCCCCGGCGACACTGCATCGCGTGAATCTCTGCTTTCGTATGCCGACAACCTCAGCGACATGCTTGGCAGCACGTCTGACAGCGTAAAGGCTCTGCAAAGCCAGATGGACGTGTCCATCGGGCAGGGGGTGGACCGCGTAAACGAGCTGGCCAAGAGCATTGCCTCGCTCAACAAGCAGATCAACGCCAATACCATTGACGGTGTCAGCAACCCCAATGCCCTGCTCGACCAGCGTGACATGCTCGTGCGCGAGATGGCCACCTACGTCAACGTTTCCACTGTGGACAAGGGCAACGGCGACTTTACGGTTTCGCTGGCCACCGGGCAGCCCCTTGTGCAGGGTATTAACACCAATTCGCTCGAAGTTCTCTCGGCCCGTGCAGAAAACCGGCTCTCCGTAGGTTCGTCCTACGGGGGCAAGGTGCAGTTTGATGGCTCCGACAGCCACGAATACACGGTCGAGATTCTTTCGGGTGGCAATGCTGTTGCTGCTGGTACCAGCGGCAACCCCACGTTTCGGGTTTCGCTCGATGGCGGCAAGACCTGGCTGCGCGACGAAAACGGCGCTGAACTGCATTACGAGATAAGCTCCAACGGTACCACCGTTGATCCGGTGCAGGTAAAGAACCTCAAGATTTCCTTCAGCTCTCTCAGCAATTTTACGGCTGGCGACAAGTTCGACATCATGCCCAAAACCGGGCTCTACTGGAACGAACCCACCCGTGGCCCGCAGAATGTTACGCCGCAGACCTTTTTTGACGGCACGGAAAACCAGAGCCGTGTGTCTGGCGGCAAGCTGACCACCTATTTCAGCATTCGCGACGACAACTGCGGCCGGTATATGGACGAGCTGGATGCCACGGCCAAGTCGCTTATCTGGGAAGTGAACCGCATCCACAGCCAGGGCGCGGGAACCTCGCTGCTCGACTACGCACAGGGTCAGCAGACTGTGCTCAATACCACCGTGCCCCTGGGTTCTGCCCAGACAGTTCTGCCCGATTCCGGCAAGATTCAGGCAGGCAACGTCAATTTCTACTTTTACGACAAGACCACGGGCAACTATGTATCATCTGGTCAGCTGGATTTTGACACAGCCACCGCTGGCGTGCAGAACTTTGACCCCACGGTGCATTCACTGGACGATGTGGCCGCCGCCATCAACAATACGTTTCCCACCCAGCTCGCCGCCACCATTCAGGACGGCAAGCTGGTGATAAGCTCGGCTGCGGGCAGCAACCTGCAGTTTGCCCTGGGTACGGACAGCACCGGCATGATGGCGGCCCTTGGGGTAAACACGTTTTTTACCGGCACGGACGCCAGCACCATAGCTGTGAACAGCCAGCTGCACGGCAATGTGAACTACATCGCGGCGGGGCAGGTAAACGGTCAGCAGCAGGTCAACAAGGGTGACAATGTCAATGCCTCGGCCATTGGCAAGCTGGCCGACACCAACGTGACCATCTCCACGGTGTGGAAAACCACCACCAACCAGACCATGGCGCAGTACTACGCCAGCCTTGTTACCACGGTTGGCGCAGACACCCGTCTGGCAAAAACCAACTCTGAGTATCACAAAACGCTCACCAGCGATCTTGATACGCAGGTAAGCTCTGCCTCCGGGGTAAACCTGGACGAAGAAATGGCCAACCTCATAAAATTTCAGCACTCCTACACGGCAGCGGCCAAACTTATCACCACCGCCGACCAGATGCTGCAAACCCTTCTTGGGCTTAAGCAATAGGAGACGATTATGGGTATTCGCGTTACACAAAGCAGAATGTATGACACCCTGACGAGCCAGATGCAGAAGAATCTGTCTGCGTACATGGAAAGCAACGAACAGGGCTCAACCCAGAAAAAGATCAACCGCCCTTCGGACGATCCTGCCGGAACCTATCGCGTTCTCACCACGCGTAACGATATTGAGGCGACCAATCAGTATCAGAGCAACGTTGATACGGCCAAGGGCTGGCTTACGCTGACTGACAACGTGCTTGGAACCCAGCTCAGTACCGCGCTTACAAGCCTGAAGAGCTTGGCAGAGCAGGCCGCTACGGGAACCTACACTGCGGCGAACCGCCAGCAGATTGCCTACCAGGCCCGGCAGATTTTTGGACAGATTCTCAATCTCTCCAACACCCAGTACGAGGGCAACAGCATTTTTGGCGGCCAGCGTTATGATCGCAGCGCCTTTCAGGAGGGGCTGGCCCTGACCAGCGCCGACACCAACTGGAATACGGCCATTCAGGCTGGCGGCTACTCCATTCAGGGGGCAGCCAAAACCTCGATGATGGTGCAGTTTACCAGCACCGGCACGCTGGACGGTGGCCCCCAGACCTTTCGCTGGTCTGAGGACGGCGGTACAACCTGGAATACGGGAACCACTGCTGGCAGAACCATGACGCTGAACGGCGTGACTGTAACGATGAACAGCGACATGGCCGTTACCGCGGCCGATGTTACCGCTGGCGCCGGCTCGCACAACGGTACCCTTGTGTATATCAGGCCCACCGCCGTGTACCAGGGTGACGACAACGATCCGCCGCCCACCATGACGGTCATGGGCGGGCCTGCGAACCTGGTCACGTCAGCTTCTGGCGCTTTTGGCGGCAACGTTCTGGTGCGTATGGACAGCGCGGCCAACCTTGCCTCGTCTGGTACAACGGTCAATTATTCGTACAGTACCGACAGCGGTTCAACCTGGATTTCGGCCACAGCCACCACCAACGGCTCAAACAATATGCGCCTGCTGGTTCCCAGCGGTTATGTGGATTTGGATGCAACAACAGTGGCGGGCAATACCGTTACCGCAGGAACGCAGATTCTGGTGCACCCCAACCGCGCTGATCTGAACCTGGAAATAATGAAAGACTCATATGTTTCCGTAAACAATGTGGGCAAGGATGTTTTTGGCGGTTATTACGAGGGTAAACCGGCTCTTGATTCTTCCACTAACCTGTTTGACATGGTTGGTGATTTTGTCAGCTATTGCGAAAACAACAATCAGGAAGGCTGCCAGCAAACCCTTACCAGAATCGCCAGTGTGCAGCAGAATGTTCTTACGCAGACTGCCCGCGTGGGCGGACTGGAAAACCGGGTTACGACCGCCAGTGACATGCTCAGCTTTCAAAAGGTAGACCAGCAGGAACGTTTGAGTTATACTGAAGACATAGACCTGACCGAGTTGCTGACAAAACTTACACGGCAGCAGTTGACATATCAGACAGTGCTTCAGTCTTCTTCAAAGATCATGCAGATGAGCCTGTCCAGTTATCTCTGATGTCGAATGACGGCAGAAGTGGCCGCCAGACTACCCCGGAGTCGCGTTAGTGGCTGCCCGGTTCGGTTCAAGCAACGATATAATAACGGAAGCACCTATGCTCATATTGACGCGACGCCCAGGAGAAAGCCTTTATCTGGGCGAAAATATACGCATAACTATCCTGGGCATGCAGGGCAAACAGGTCAAGCTAGGCCTGGAAGTGCCCGATGACACCACGATTTATCGCGAAGAAGTGTACAAGCGGGTTGTTGAAGAAAACCGTCGCGCCCTTGAAACCAGTACTAACGACCTCATGGTGGCTGCTGAACTATGGCACGAAACAAAGAAATAGAAATCGACACCCGTCTTGGACGTCGCTGTATCGATGCGGACAAGGTTATCCACTTTCCCCGCGGTCTGGCTGGTTTTGAAAACGAGCGGGACTTTGTCCTGCTGCAGATCAGGCCAGAAGCACCGCTGCTCATCCTGCAAAGCGTGAGTACACCGGTTGTTGGACTGCTGGTTGCTGATCCTTACAGCTTTTTTGACAAATCCTACGCGCCGCAAGTGGGAGACGCAGAAAAGCAGCTGCTGAACATTGAAAGCCTTGAGCAGGCGGCCCTGCTGGTGACGGTTTCCATCCCCGCTGGCGCGCCCGAAAAGGCCGTGCTCAACCTTACGGGGCCCATTGTCATCAATTATGAGGCGCGCATGGGCTTGCAGGTTCCACAATGTGCCGATGGGCCGCAGCAGGTAAACATGCATACGCTTCAGCCGGTAGAAGGCGAAGGGCTGGGGGGTGGGCCTGCCTCTGGTGAGGCTGCGCCGCAAAAATAATTTTTATTTGTCAGTTTAGGCAATGAACCCGGCTTGTTATGAGGCCGGGTTCATTTTTTTTGATCGCCAGAAGAACCGGATGCTGCACAGCTCCAGACTGGTTGTGTACCTAATTGCATAGCTAACAATTTGTTATTGCAGTAAATATTCTGTTGAATAGTGGCAGGCCACATGCTAACTATTTTTTCGGTGGTGAAATAAATAACTTGCATAACAGGAATTGTGGTGCTAGATTGAGCGCACAAACAGTGGATAATTCCCCTGGATAAAAAGAAATTTTATGAGAACAACGTTCTCATAGTGTAAAAATTACAGACGGCAACCCTCGGCAAACGCACAGCCCCTTCTGTGTATCCGCTGCCCCTTTAGCGGAGCTGTTTGCCTGCCTCTGCGTCCGCGCCGTTCTTCCACGCCTGGCTGGAACGGCCATAAGGACAATGTTGGCCCGGCGGCATACCACAGATGCCGCCGGGCCAAGTATTTATTCTGTCCTTCAGCAGCTCGTCATCAGTCTGGCAGCTACGTGCAAACGTTGGCTCATGCCAGCTGCGTCATGCTTTCTTTTCTGTTAATTCCATGTTTTTTGCCCTGCCACGGTGCGGATGCGCGTGTTGCCTTTTGGCCTTGTGGCAGGTATGGGCAATGCTGGCGGGGGCTTCCGTTTTTTTGTATTAAAGTGGCCAGCAGTGCCTTGCTGCGCGGCAAAAAGGATATGCAGGCCGATGATTAAGACATTTGCGCTCTTTGTTGCTACGGCACTGGCTGAGATTACAGGGTGTTATCTGCCGTGGCTTTGGCTGCGCAGAGGGGGATCGGCATGGCTGCTTGTTCCCGCCTGTCTGAGCCTGGCTCTTTTTGCGTGGTTGCTTACCCTGCATCCGGCGGCAAGCGGCAGGGTGTACGCGGCCTACGGCTGCGTGTACGTGGTTACTGCCCTGCTTTGGCTACGGATTGTGGACGGCGTTGCTCTGGCAAACACCGACATTCTGGGCGGACTGGTGGCACTTGCAGGAATGGGAATAATCGTGTGGGGGTGGGGAAATCCGGTTTGATTCCATTCTTGCACACCAGAAGAACAAAAAAAGCCGGGATAAACCCGGCTTTTTTATATTTGTCTGCAGATGCGGTCTGTCTGAAAATTCTAGTCAATGCCCATGGCTTTGCTGATTTTTTTGGCAGCCTTCTTTACTTTCTCCAGCGGGCTTTTTTCAGCCGCGGCCTCAAATTCGCGCAGCAGATCTTCCTGCTTGGAAGAAAGACGCGTGGGGGTGAGCACCTTGACCTCTACCAGCAGGTCGCCACGTGAACGGCGGCCAGGGTAGGGCATGCCTTCGCCCGTCATGCGCAGCAGGGTGCCGCTCTGGATGCCCTTGGGAATTTCAAGGGGCAGGTTGCCGTCGAGGCCGGGAACTTCGGCCCGGTGCCCCAGTGCCGCCTGCACAAAGTTGATTTCGAGCGTGTAGATGAGGTCCTGGCCCTGGCGCTGCCAGCGTTTGTCCTGCTCTACGGTAAGCACCACGTACAGGTCGCCCGCAGGGCCGCCGTGCACACCGGGTTCGCCCTCGCCGCGCACGCGCAGGCGGGTGCCGCTGTCCACACCGGCTGGCACACGCACTACCAGTTCGCGGGTGTCGGTGGTGATGCCCTCGCCCTTGCACTTGGGGCAGGGCTTGGTGATCACTCGGCCCGTGCCCTGACACGAAGGGCAGGGCATGGCAATCTGAAAGAATCCTTGCGAGCGGCGAACCTGACCAGAGCCATTGCACTGGCGGCAGGTTTCTGCCTTGCTGCCCGGAGCCGCGCCGCTGCCGTTGCATTCGGAACAGGTCACGTGCTTGGGCAGGGAAATGCTGATCTCGTCGCCCTTGGCTGCCTGGGCAAACGTGATGGTCAGGTTGTAGCGCAGGTCTGCCCCGGCCATGGGGCGGGGACCACGGGTGGCGGTGGAAAAGCCAAAAAGATCGCCGAAAATATCGCTGAAATGCGCAAAGATATCATCATTGCTGCCAAAACCACCAGCACCGCCCTGCACGCCTGCGCGGCCAAAGCGGTCGTAGCGCGCGCGTTTTTCGGGGTCGCGCAGCACATCGTAGGCCTCGGCGGCTTCCTTGAACTTCTGCTCGGCCTCGGCATTGTCGGGGTTGTGGTCGGGGTGATACTTTAAGGCCAGCTTACGGTAGGCCCGTTTAATTTCGTCGTCTTCGGCGCTGCGGCTTACGCCCAGCACTTCGTAGTAATCGAGCTCCATCGTAGTTCCGGTCACTGTGCGGCTTGTGCGCCTGTGTTAAAGGTTGTACATAAGCGCGGCGGCCTCCCTGGGGAAGCCGCCGCACGGACAGGCTGTGCCAGAGGGCTATTCCTCTGCGGCGGCCACTTCCTGGCCGGGCAGGGGGTTGTAAAGACTGACATCATCAGGCAGAACCTTTCCTGCGGCGATTTCGCGCAGGGCGGTCACGGCCTCTTTGTTGCGCGATTCCACCAGGGGTTCGTAGCCTTCGCGGTACTGATGCACGCGCTTGATAGCCATCTGCACCAGCAGAAAACGGTTGTCCACGCGTTCCTGGCAATCTTCAACGGTAATACGGGCCATGCTGCCTCCGTAATTAGCGGCTTAAACGCCGCATTCCGGGCCACCACAGGCAACCCGGTTGATAAATAATACCGCCCAACCATTTGTAAAGGCCGGGCGTGTGCAAACACCTTCGCGCAGGTTTACCCTGCTGAAATAAGAATTGATATATGTCGTCTGCTGCGCTGTCAATAGGCTGATAAAATGGCGGCCAGTATGGCTCTACAGGCATGGTCAGGATTTAGCCCCTCGCCGGCCAACAGGATATGCGAAAAAATTATGAGTAGAGAAAAAAGATCGTTCGCCCAGGAAACCTGCGTAAAAAGCGCTGGCAAGGCCATGCAGAAAACCGGCATGCTCTGGCCGGGCTGCCGCGTTGCGGTGGCTGTTTCTGGCGGGGTAGACAGTTTTGTGTTGCTGCAAAGCCTTAAAATTCGTCAAGGAATCGTACCTTTTCACTTTGAAATTATGGCGATTCACCTTAACCCCGGTTTTGACGAAAAAAGCCATGCGGCCCTGTTGCCCTGGCTGGCCAGAAAGGGCATACCCGGCCATATTGAAATGACCACATACGGGCCGGATGCGCATTCAGAAAAAAACCTGCGCCGGTCGGCCTGCTTTCGCTGTTCGTGGCTGCGCCGCAAGCGGCTTTTTGAGCTGTGCGGGCAGTACGGTATAACCCATCTTGCTCTTGGGCATAATGCCGATGACCTGGTGCAGACGTTTTTCATGAATTTGAGCCGCAATGGCCGCGTTGACGGCATGAGCATGAACGAGTCGTTTTTTGGCGGGGGCCTGCAGTTGATACGCCCGCTTTTGCTGGTGGAAAAAAAGTTCATTCTCAAGGCCGCCAAGCAGTGGGAGCTGCCCATCTGGGCCAATGCCTGCCCTTCGGCAGGCAATACGGCGCGCAGCTCCATGAGCGAGACGCTCGAGCATCTTTATGCCGTGTCAAAAGATTCGCGCCGCTGCATTTTTAACGGATTGACCCGCTGGCAGCTTGAAAAAAACAGCGCGTCCACCGACTTGTCGCTGGAAGTGCCTTTGCCTGATGGCGAAGGGGCTGATTTGACCGCAGATTGACACGGGTTGCTTTCCGGCCCTAAAGTACTCGCTCAATGCTGTTCGGCAAATATCACATAGTCATCTTCACCGAAGGTCGTAGCGGCAGCCGCAATGTGCGCATGCGCGGCTGGTTCGGCATCATTGCGTGTCTGCTTGTGCTGGCTCTTGTGGCCTGCAACGTGTGGCTGGTGCGCAACTGGCTTGAAACCCGCCATCTGGGCGACGACCTGCGCAATGCGGATAAAACCATTGAAGAGCAGCGTCGTCAGCTGGTGAATCTGGTTGAACGCATATCTGTTGTGGGCCGCGATCTTGAGCGGGTGCAGAGTTTCGACTCCAAGCTGCGCATCATGATGAACATGGAAAAGGATCCCGCCGAAACTGGCGCTGCCGGTGATAAACCAGGAGACTTTTCGCGCACCTATCTGCCGCTGCACCGGCAGGAGCTTGCCGCCCGCAAGATGCTTGAATTTCTCACCCGGCTTTCCGAATCCGTAAAGCTCGAAGAAGTGCGCCAGCAGGATCTGCTGCTGGCCCTGCGCGAAAATCGCGATGCTCTTTCCTCCATGCCGACAATCTGGCCGGTGGTGGGTTTTGTTTCGTCCAGCTTTGGCTGGCGTTCCGGGCCGTTTGGGGGCCGGGGGCAGTTCCACAAGGGGCTCGACATTACCAACCGCATCGGCACGCCCATCATTGTGCCCGCTCAGGGCATCGTGACCCTTTCGGGGCGCGACGGCGCGTATGGCTTCAGTGTCGAGATCAACCACGGCAGCGGCATTGTCACCAAATACGGGCATATGCAGCGGTGCGCCGTGCAGGAAGGCCAGTGGGTCAAGCGCGGCGAGATCGTGGGGTATGTGGGCATGAGCGGGCGCACCACCGGGCCGCATCTGCACTACGAAGTGCGCCTCAACGGCGTGCCGGTCGATCCCATGCGCTATATTCTGGAATAAGATGTTTGGGCACGCTTTGGATTAGTGGTGGGCAGTGCCTGCCAGACTGATTTCGCAGCCTGTCTTTTTAGACCTGATGATGTCATGGCCCTGTTTTTAATGCTCACGTACCTGAGTACGTTGCGCTTAAAAACGGGGCTTTTCGTTGTCAGGCCAGAAAATGCGTATTTCGCGAATTCGTTCACCGCCTCCCATTGTCTCGCGCCGTACAGGCGTCTCCCCGTCGCCGGAAGGCAAAACGCCGTGTCCTAAGGGCATAAAATCCAGCAAAAAAGGGAGCAAGCCTTTCGGCCTGCTCCCCATGTATCAATTTAGCAAAACAGTTCTACAGCGCTGGCGCTCCAACCCCCGGCAGAGCCTGCTCAAGGGCATAGCCAAGTGAAAGCAGCTCACCCTCGGCGAAAGCCTTGCCAAACAGCTGCATGCCCACGGGCATGCCACTTTCCGCGCCGAGCCCCACAGGCATGGAAAGGCCGGGCAGCCCAGCCAGATTGAGCGAAAGCGTGTAGGCATCCATTAGATACATCTGCAGCGGGTCGGCGGTCAGGCTGCCCACGTTCCACGCGGTGACAGGCGAAACCGGTGCCCACAGCGCATCGCACTTGTCGAGCGCAGCAAGATACTCGTCGCGGATAAGGCGGCGCACCTGCGCGGCCTTGCGATAATAGGCATCGTAATAGCCGGATGAAAGCACATAGGCACCAAGCATGATGCGGCGCTTCACTTCCTGTCCGAATCCCTCGGTGCGGGAACGCACGTAGAGGTCTTCAAGGTTCTTGATGTCGGTGGCGCGGCGGCCATAGCGTACGCCGTCAAAGCGTGCAAGGTTGGAGCTGGCCTCGGCCATGGCGATGATATAGTAGGTGGCAATGGCCGCATCGGTGTGCGGCAGGCTCACTTCCACCAGTTCCGCGCCCTGGGCCTGGGCAATGCCCATGGCTTTGTCGCATACGGCGCGAACTTCGGGGGCAAGGCCCTCGCCAAAGAACTCCTTGGGTATGCCCAGCCGCGCACCCTTAAGACCCTTGCCGCCCAGAGCGGTAACGTAGTCCTCCACAGGGCGCGGGGCGCACGTGCCGTCGCGCTGGTCATGACCGGCGATCACGCCGAGCACACGGGCGCAGTCTTCCACCGAGCGGGTCAGCGGGCCCACCTGATCGAGCGACGAACCATAGGCAATGACACCGTAGCGTGAAACGCGCCCGTAAGTAGGCTTGAGGCCAACGCAGCCGCAGAGCGATGCGGGCTGGCGAATGGAGCCGCCCGTGTCTGTGCCAAGCGAGGCAAAGCACTGACCGGCCGTGACCGAAGCGGCAGAACCGCCACTGGAGCCGCCGGGAACCTTGCTGGTATCACGGGGGTTGCGCGTGGTCTGATAGGATGAGTTTTCCGTGGTGGAGCCCATGGCAAACTCGTCCATGTTGTTTTTGCCAAGAATGACAGCCCCTGCCTCGCGCAACTGCTGCACGGCATAGGCATCATAAAAGGGAGTGTAGTTTTCGAGAATACGCGAACCGGCCGTGGTGCGCAGCCCCTTGGTGGACAGCGCGTCCTTGACCGTAACCGGTACGCCCCACAGGGGTTTGGCCGGATCAGGGCCCTGCTTGTCCAGCGCGGTGGCAGCGGCAAGCGCTCCTTCCTTGTCCACGGTGAGCATGGCGGCAATGCCTGGCTCGGTGGCATCCATGCGCGCAAGGCAGGCCGTCACGGCTTCATGGGCGCTCAATTCCTTTTTTTGCAAGGCCTGGGCCGCTTGTGTAAGCGAGAGGGAACAAATGTCGGTCATGGTGTTCTCAAATATGTTCTGCACTGCGGCTGTGCCGCCCTGTGCTGTGCGTGCATGTGCGGGTGGCAGCCCTGCCGCTGAGCGGCGCGGGATAGCCAGCCCGGGCCAGGCTAGACTATGCGGGGTACGATAAAGTACTCGCCGTCGGCTTCGGGCGCATTGGCAAGCACTTCGCTGCGCTCACGCCTGCGGGCCGATACGTCTTCGCGCTGGGGGCCGGGGTGCTGGGCCGGGCTGTACAGCGGTTCAACATCGCTGGTGTCCACCCGTGCAAGCACGTCCATATATGCCAGAATGTCACCCATCTGACGGGCAAACAGGGCCTGCTCTTCTTCACTTACACTCAACCGCGAAAGCGAGGCCATGTGGCTCACTTCCTCGAGGTTGATGGTTTTGTTGTCGGCCATGTGCAATCCTTTTAAGGCAATGCCTGCGGGCGCGGTCAGCGCGCAGCGGGCAGGCTGAGTTTGTACGAGGGGCGGGGCGTGTTGCTCATGATGGGCGCGCTGGGCTGGGGCTGGCCAGCCTGCATGGCCGGGGTTGCTTCCGCCCCTGCGGCCGGAGCCGTAAGGGGAGCGCCGGTGGCGTCCACGGGCGGTAGACCCTGCATGCGCAGCGCGGCCTGTTGCAGCACGCGTGCGCGCGCCTGCTGGAAGGCTTCGGCATCAACAGGCGTCATGCCGTTGGCCGTCACGCCAAACAAAAAGAGCTTTTGGTGCGCAACACCGGCATTGTCCCACGAAATGGGGGCCATGCCCCAGATCATCTTGGAGGCGCGCTGGGCGCGGGCGGTGATTTGCGGCGTGGTCAGGCGCGAATCAAGCCCCATGGAGGCAGCGAAGCGCACAAAGTCGTAGCCCAGGGCATTCCAGAAGTCTGTGCCGGGAACCTGAAGCGCCCGGGGGGCCTGCGGCTGGTTCCATGCACCGGGAAACACCGCCAGCGTGTATTTGTCGGCGTTGGTCACGGTCTTGCCAGAGAGGCTCTGTTCCCACAGGGTTGTACCCAGCAGCACCAGACGATCCTCGCCGTTGTACAGCAGGCTTGTGGTCAGCATTTCCATGCTTTTCCACGAGTCGGGCAAAAAGAGCGCCTCAAAGGAAGTTTGCGGCACAGGGGTTTTGCTACCCTGAGGCGTTTGAGCCCTGATGAGGGGCGCAACCGCATCGCTCCACGAAGCGGGCTCGGCGGGATTGTACGAGGCCTTTTGCAGCAGCATGTTCTGGCTGGCAAGGCTCTGTTCCATGAGGCCGGTCATGCGTACGCCGTAGGCGTCGGTGGGATAGAACGCGCCGTAGGTGCGGATGTTCAGGCCCGTGGTGGCAAAACCGATGAGGGTATCAATCTGGTCTTGCGGGCTGGGGAAAAAGCGCCATGCCCGCGCGCCTTCGTCGCCCTGCTCAAGAGAAGGCACAAAGGTGAAGAAAGCCCTTTTTTCCAGAGCGCCGTGCTCGCGGGCCTGGGCGTAGTTGCGGGCCTGAAGCGGGCCGCCCACAACAGCGCAGGACTGGGGCAGGGCGTCAAGACGCTGCAGCCAGTCGGGAGCTTCGGTATTGATGGTTTCCACGCGCAGCTTGATGCCGTTTGAGGCCAGCTCGTGCTGGGCCATCTGCGCACCGTGGCGCACCTTGCCAGCGATGGCCGCATACTGGCCGGAAGAAGGCAGGGCAAGCACCACGCAGGGGCCTACGGCGGGCGCGGGCGCTACGGGCTGGGGTTTTGGCTCGGGGGCTCTCTGCCCCATGCCAAAAGGCATCTGACACGCGGCAAGGCAGCCAAGGAGTGCCAGCAGCGAAATATTGCGTGCCAGCACGGCGAATGAGCGGCGTATGGTCATGGCGGTATCCTGTTTGTAGTACCGGCGGGCCCGCCGTGCGCGGGCCGCAAAAAAAGGTCTGGTTCGGTGAACCAGACCTTTTTAGTACAGGGGAGGCGTGGTTGCAAGTTCGGGGCTGGTGCCGCCGAGCTGCTCCAGCTCTTATTTCTTCACTTCAGTGTAGTCTGCGTCCACCACGTCGTCGCCGGCGTGGTTCTGCTGATGGCCTGCGCCAGCGGCACCGGCATCTGCGCCGGGCTGTCCGCCAGCCTGCTGGGCCTGCTGCTGGTAGAGCTGCTCGGCCAGCTTGTGTGAGGTCTTGGCCAGGTCTTCGGTGGCAGCCTTGATGGCAGCCGCGTCTTCACCTTCCATCAGCTTGCGCAGGGCTGTGATTTTGCCTTCGATGTCGCTCTTGAGAGCGGCGTCGGCCTTGTCGCCCAGGTCGGTCAGCGACTTTTCCGTGCCGTAGATCAGGCTGTCGGCATGGTTGCGGGCTTCGATCACTTCCTGCTTTTTCTTGTCGTCCGAGGCATGGGTTTCAGCCTCGCGCACAAGGCGCTGGATGTCGTCTTCCGACAGGCCGGAAGAAGCCGTGATCTTGATGGACTGTTCCTTGCCGGTGCCCATGTCCTTGGCGGACACGTTTACGATGCCGTTGGCGTCGATGTCGAAAGACACCTCGATCTGCGGCACGCCGCGGGGCGCCGGGGGAATGCCAGCCAGGTCAAAGCGGGCCAGCGTCATATTGTCGGGAGCCATGGGGCGCTCACCCTGAAGCACGTGGATGGACACCGAGGGCTGATTGTCAGAGGCCGTGGTGAACACCTGGCTTTTACGCGTGGGGATGGTGGTGTTGCGGTCAATCAGTTTGGTAAACACGCCGCCCATGGTTTCGATACCAAGGGAGAGCGGGGTCACGTCGAGCAGCAGCACGTCCTTGACGTCGCCGGTGAGGATGCCGCCCTGAATGGCAGCGCCCATAGCCACAACTTCGTCGGGGTTCACCGAACGGTTGGGTTCCTTGCCAAAGAACTTGCCCACAACGGCCTGCACCAGGGGCATGCGGGTCATGCCGCCCACGAGAATGACTTCGTCAATCTGCGAGGCGCTCATGCCAGCATCGGCCAGGGCCTTTTTGCAGGGCTCGATGGTGCGGTCAACAAGGTCGCTGACCAGCGATTCAAGCTTGGCGCGGCCAATCTTGATGAGCATGTGCTTGGGGCCGTTCTGGTCGGCAGTGATAAAGGGCAGGTTGACCTCGGCCTCCATGGAGGTGGAAAGGTCTTTCTTGGCCTTTTCAGCGGCTTCTTTCAGGCGCTGCAGGGCCATGCTGTCCTTGGAAAGGTCAATGCCGTTGTCGCGCTTGAATTCTTCCACAAGGAAGTTGATCACGCGCTGGTCAAAATCTTCGCCACCGAGGAAGGTATCGCCGTTGGTGGCGCGCACTTCAACAACGTTATCGCCCACTTCAAGAATGGAGATATCGAACGTGCCGCCGCCGAGGTCGAACACGGCGATCTTTTCGTTGGCTTTTTTGTCCGCACCGTAGGCCAGCGAAGCCGCGGTGGGTTCGTTGATGATACGCTTGACGTCAAGGCCGGCAATACGGCCCGCGTCCTTGGTGGCCTGACGCTGGGCGTCATTAAAGTAAGCGGGCACTGTGATGACCGCTTCGGTAACGGTTTCGCCAAGGTAGGCTTCAGCGTCGGCCTTCAGCTTGGCCAGAATCATGGCCGAAACTTCGGGCGCGCTGTAGGTGCGGCCGTCAACTTCCACACCGGCGTCTTCATTGGCAGCCTTTACGATGGCGTAGGGCGAATGCTCTTTCCAGCGGCCAACTTCGGGGCTGTCAAACTTGCGGCCCATGAGTCGCTTGATGGCGAAAACGGTGCGCTTGGGGTTGGTAACTGCCTGGCGCTTGGCGATGTCGCCAACCAGACGTTCCTTATCTGTAAAGGCTACCACTGAAGGAGTGGTGCGGCCGCCTTCAGGATTGGTGATGCATTTGGGGTCCTTGCCCTCCATGACGTAGACGCAGGAGTTGGTAGTACCCAGGTCGATGCCTATGATCTTGGACATATCTGAATCCTCCTCAGGAAAACTTCTTTCTGGCTTCGCGCTGCTACCTCCGAGAGACCTCAGGGGGGCCGCAATCGGCGGCGTGCGCGGAAAAATCAGCACCTTTGGTCAGGTGCGAACAATATGTAAGTCCTTCTCCCGCATCGTCCAGAGCGGTCGGGCAAAAAAATTCAAAAAACTTGCTAATGCCGTTGTTTGCGCACTGAACGACAGGCTTTTTTGCCAAATAAACGCCAAAACCGCCGGAATCGCTCCCGGCGGTTTTGATATTCCCTGTGTCAGGGCGGCATGTGGCCTAGCTGGCGGCCTGAACATCGCTTTTGCGTATGCCGTCGAGAATGCTGGTAACAATATTGACCTGAGTCGCAAGATCGCGCACCTGGCCCGCGGCAGCGTTGGTTGCCTCTGCGATGCGGGCGCTCAGCGTGTTGACCTCGGCGATGTTGCGATTGATTTCTTCTGAAGCGGCAGACTGCTGGGTGGCGGCAGTGGCGATGGCCGAAACCCGGCTGCTGGAATCACCCGCAAGGTTGGATATAAGCTCGAGCGAATGGCCCGATTCCTGCGCCATGCGGCCCACTTCTTCAATGGAATTGACCGTATGGTCAACAGTGGTGGAGCTTTTGTTGGTGCCTTCCTGAATGGCGGCAATGGCTTTTTCAACTTCGCTGGTGGCGCTCATGGTTTTTTCGGCCAGTTTGCGCACTTCGTCGGCCACTACGGCAAAACCGCGTCCGGCATCACCGGCCCGTGCGGCTTCGATGGCGGCGTTGAGGGCCAGCAGGTTGGTCTGGTCGGCGATGTCGCGGATAAGGGTAAGCACCGCGCCGATGTCGCGGGCCTGCTTGTCCAGCGTGCCCATCTCGCCCTTGAGGCCAGAGGCCCGCTCCTGCACATCCTGCATGTTCTTGATGGTGCGCAGCACAATGCCCGTGCCTTCTTGCGCGTGCCCCTGTACCGAGGTGGCCGCTTCGGCCGCACCGTCGGCATTGTGGGCCACTTCAAGCACTGTAGAATTCATTTCGTCCATGGCAGTGGCGGTTTCGGCCATGCGGTCGGCCACCGTGCCGGATTTTTCGCGCACATCGTTGAGCGACGTGTCGAGGGTGTTGGCGGCATGCTGCAGGGTTTCCACCACGCCTTCGAGTTGGTTTACGGTATCCATGCGGGCCTTGTGGGCGGCCTCGTTGGCTTTCTTTTCAAGCTCGATGCGCTGGGTAATGTCCTCGCCGATTTCTACATGACCAACCGTGTTGCCGTGGCGGTCTTTAAGAAAATCGAGCATGATTTGCATGGTTTTGCCGTTGGGCATGTGGTTGATCACCTGCTTGTTGCCCTGGCGCAGCTGTTCAATGCCGCACTGGGGCGTGTTGCAGATGTTGCCCTGCTTTTCCGAGCAGTGTTTGCCAAGCACGTCTTCCGGACACGTCTTGCTCATGCTGGTAAGAGCGACCTTGTTGCAGAAGGTCCACACCATGTCGTTGTCTGTGACGGAAATGGAGAGGGGTAGAGTGTCAAGTATGCTTTCGTACCAGTGGGCTTGCCCCTCAAGCTTGGTAACCATTTCGCGCACGGCCTGAGCCATGTGACCAAGGCAGTCGGCGCGGTCAATATCCAGTTTTGCTTTGGCATCGCCTGCAGCCACTGCTTGGACATATTGCACAATCTTGCGTATGGGGCAGAGCCTGCTGCAGATGTAGAAAGAGCCTGCTACAGCCACCAGAACTGTAATGCCGCCGCCGATAAGCAGGGCCTGTAGCATTGCGGAGCCTGTAAGGGCGTTGCCGATGGTTATATTAAACCCGATAAACATGGAAATACAGGAAACAACAAGACTTGCAACGAAGACAAAGATGATGCGGAAAGCCAAAGTCATATTCATGAAATGCAACCTCATCCTGCGCCCATGATTTTTCTGGAAAATACCAAGTCACTTGCGCGCTGTCAGTTGGCTGTGCCGCACAATGACAGAGTATCTACAGAAAATATCACAACGACATCTCTGTATTTTTTATACATCTGCCTTTGGCAATACACACCATGTATTAGCTACCCAATATTACATGTGTGCGCGCGAAAAAACAAGGGGTTTGTGCAAATGTGCACAAGTCACAGGCTCGTAAAAATCACCCGTGAGCGCTAGTGTGGCGCCGCCTGAGCAATTCCGCGTTGCCCTTCTTACGGCAGAATTGCCGATATGTTTATGGCTGGGTGAAAAAATACGAGTGGTGGAGTGGGGATTGGGAAGTGGGGATTTAAGCCAGGTCCTGCCTGAATTGCAGCGACTGGCGCAGGGTTTCCTTATCCATATATTTGACCTCGGCTCCCAGAGGAATGCCCTGGGCCAGGCGCGACACGCGCACGGCAGGAAACTGCCTGCGAACCATCTGGCGAATGAACGAGGCCGTATTTTCAGCCTCAAGCGTTGCACCGAGCGCAAGAATCAGCTCGTGCACCTCGCCTTCGGCAAGGCGTTTTACAAGCCTGTCCATGTCGAGGCTGTCGGAATCCATGCGCTCGAGCGGCGCAAGCAGACCGCCCAGAATCATGTACTGGCCGTGGTAAAAGCCGCCCTCGTCCAGTGTGAGCATGCTGTCCCACTCTGTCACCAGGCACAGGGTGTCGCGGGCGCGTTCTGTATCGGAGCAGACCGCGCAAGGGTCGGTGGACGAAAGACCGCCGCAGCGAGAGCACAGGTGCAGGTTGTCGCGCAGGTCGTGAATGCCGCGCCCCAATCTGCGGGTTTCTGCTTCTGGCCACTTGAGCAGGGCCATGGCTGCGCGCATTGCAGATTTGGGGCCAAGGCCCGGCAGACGCGAAAGCTGTTCTACCAGGGCCTTGAGCGGTTCGGGAATTCTTTCGTGCATGGTCTTAGAAAAGGCCGGGCAGCTTGATGCCGCCAGAAATGGCGCTCATCTCGCGTTCCATGGTCTCGCGGGCGATGCGGCCAGCTTCATTGACGGCAGCCAGAATGAGATCCTGAAGCATTTCAACATCGTTGCCTTCGAGAGCCTTGGGGTCGATGACAAGCTTGCGCAGTTCCTGCTTGCCAGAAACCTCGGCCTTGACCATGCCGCCGCCGCTGCTGGCCTCGTAGCTGTGTTCGCCCAGGTCCTGCTGAAGTTTGGCGATCTTGTTTTGCATAACCTGCGCCTGGCGCAGAATGTCATTCATGTTCCGCATGTGTTTCTCCTTGCGTATGTTGCATGCTTCCGGTTTCGGCGGCTGGGCCGGGCGAGCGCGGAAAGTTGTGCCGTGTTGTGTGCCGCAGGCAGGCCTTACTGGTCAACCGGGCGGCAGCCCTTGATGCGCGCGTTCAGCACTTCGAGGCAGTGCTGCAACTCGGGCTTCTGGCTGAATTCGTCAATCAGTTCCGCCTCTGGCCGGTAAGGGCGGGGGGCCACAATTTCAAGCCGGGTTGCCCCGGCGCCGTATGCGGCCAGAGCGGCAAGCAGTTCTTCGCGCCCGCGCTCAAGCTGAAACATCTGGGTTTCGGCCTTGGGTGCCAGGCGTAAAACGCCGTCCTTCCATGTTGCGCTGATACCTCGCAGCAGATGCTGGCGCGGCATGTCGCGCCCGGCCTCCTGCCTGCTGGAGCAAAAATCGCAAAAGGCGGCCCAGTTGCAGGCGGCCTGCATCTGGGGGGCTGGCTCGGTCCGTTGCGCGAGCCGCTCAGCAGGAGCCGCAGGAGTTATTACCGCAGAACCTGCCCCAGTGCTACTGCCAACTGCGGTTTCGCCCCGGTTCTGGCTGGTCTGGCGAAAGCTGGCTGTATCCGGTGTGTCCTGCCCGGCGGAAGCGGAGCCAGAATCGTATTGACCGGCATGGTCGGCAGGCTGTGCGCCGCCCCCGTTCTGTGTCGCAGCCCGCCAGGGCCGGTGCGACGGTGCAGGATTTGCCGATGTCGGGCTTGCCGTGACCGCGTCAGGCTCGTCTGATTCTGCATCATCCGCATCATTGGCGGCATGCTGCGCGGTGGCGGTATCTCTGGGGCGCGACTGCACCGGCTGCGCGCTGGACGCGGGCATGCCCGTGTTGCCTTCCATGTGCCCTTCCATCCGCTGGGCGGCGGGAGGCACGGGCTGACCCTGCTGTGGTGCGGTTCCTTGGCCTGCACCCTGCGAACCACCACCTTGCGAACCGCCCTGGCTGGCGGGGCCGGGCGTGGCCTGCCCCACGGGCAGCAGCTGCGGCAGCAGGGCAAGGTTGAGCAGCAGAAGCTCAAGTGCTGCCGCCGGTTCGGGGCTTTGCACTATGCCGCGCTGCGCGTCAAGGGTCATCTGCCATGCAGCGTGCAGGTGCGGGGCCGAAAAACGGGGCGCAATCTCCTGCCACATGGCGGCTTCGTCCGCTGGCAGGCGCAGGCTGGGCACAATGGCCTGCCCGCCTTGGCGCAGCAAAAACAGGTTGCGCAGGTTGCCCGCCAGCTCGCGCATGAAAAAGCCAATGTCCACGCCCTGTTGCAGTATCTGTGCGCATAGGTTTGCCACCGCGGCGCAGTCCTGCCCGTGCAGAGCTGCAAACAGCTCGGCAAACAGTTCCTGCCCGGCAAGGCCCAGCACCTGACGTGTGGCGGCCACGGTCAGCTCCTCGCCACCCAGGGCAAGGGTCTGGTCGAGCAGCGACATGCTGTCGCGCACGCTGCCTGCGGCGCGGCGGGCGATAAGACGCACCGCGCCTTCTTCAAAGGCAGCGTTTTCCTTGCGCAGCACGGCTGTAAGGTGTGCGTACAGGGCTTCTTCGCTCAGGTGGCGGAACACAAAGTGCTGGCAACGGCTCACAATGGTGATGGGAAACTTGTGTGCCTCTGTGGTGGCAAAGATGAATACCACGCGCTCCGGCGGCTCTTCCAGCGTCTTCAGCAGGGCGTTGAAGGCGTTGCGGGTGAGCATGTGGGCTTCGTCTATGATAAAAATCTTGTAGCGGCCTTCCATGGGCGCGTAGCCGATGGTTTCGCGCAGCGAACGGGCATCTTCGACGCTGTTGTTGGAAGCGCCGTCGATTTCCGTCACGTCCACGTGTACGCCCTGGGTGATCTTGCGGCACTGCTCGCACTGGTTGCAGGGTTCTGGCCCCGGTGCGTGCTGGCAGTTGAGCGCCTTGGCAAAAATACGCGCAATGGTGGTTTTGCCAACGCCGCGCGTGCCGCTCAAAAGATAGGCGGCGGCGGGCCTGTCTTCGGCCGCAGCGCGAGAAAGGACGGCCTTGACCATGTCCTGACCTGCTACCTGAGCGAAGTTTTGCGGCCTGTATCGTGCGGCGAGAGAGAGATGTTTCATGGCGCTCGTTGCCTTTGAAAGATGACCAACGGGCTGTCGGGCAGTCCCGGATTACGCCGTGGCGAACCCGCAGAAAAGGCGGTTTGTCTGATTTGCCGCCGATACGCTTGGTATGCTGCGGCAGAGCAGGCTGGTGGTTGAATTGGGCAGTTCCACATGGTGCGGAACTGCCCAAACAGAACAGAAACTATCTGAACTGGGCAGGCCGTGCGGCCCGCCGCCTACTTTTTAACGCTAAAGCGGTGCAGCCAGCCTTCGTACTTGGGATTTTCGCCGCGTACGATGGCAAAGTATTCCTTCTGCAGGTGCTTGGTCACCGGGCCAGCGTGACCAGCGCCGATCTGGCGGTGATCAAGTTCGCGGATGGGGGTGATTTCAGCCGCGGTGCCGGTGAAGAAAGCTTCGTCAGCGATATAGAATTCGTCGCGGGTGAACTGCTGTTCTTCCACGGTGTAGCCAAGGTCGCGAGCCAGGGTCATGACGGAATCACGCGTAAGGCCGCCCAGAATGGACGTCCACGGAGTGGTTTTGATCACGCCGTTGCGCACGATAAAGATGTTCTCGCCCGTGGCTTCGGAAACGTAGCCGTTGGTGTCGAGCATCACTGCTTCGTCGTAGCCGTCTTCCTTGGCTTCCACCTTGGCAAGGATGGAATTGATGTAGTTACCGGCGGCCTTGGATTTGGACATGCTGGTATTTACATGGCTGCGGGCAAAGCTGCTGGTCTTGACGCGAATGCCCTTTTCAAGAGCTTCTGCACCAAGGTAAGCGCCCCAGGCCCAGGCGGCGATGATGGTCTGCACCGGGTTGTTGCCGGGGTAGACGCCCATTTCGCCGTGGCCCACAAAAGAGAGGGGGCGCACGTAGCCTTCGGGCAGTTCGTTGGCCTTGAGGGTCTCAACACAGGCGGTTACCAGCTGGTCAGCCGTAAAGGGTACTTCAAGGCGCATAATCTTAGCGGAGTTAATTAGGCGCTTGCAGTGGTCTTCCAGGCGAAAAACGGCTGAGGTGCCATCGGCGCAGGCGTACGCGCGAATGCCTTCAAATACGGCGCTGCCATAGTGCAGGGCGTGGGTCAGCACATGGACCTGTGCTTGTTCAGAAGGGAGCATTTTTCCGTCAAACCAGATAAACTTTGTGTTCGGCATGGCTTTCCTCCGCAGTAGCCTGCTGTATGAGACGCGGTCCACAGGGGCAGTCCCGGTGGTTGCCGCAAGAGCAAAAATCTACTGAAAATGGCCGCATATGGCAAGCAGTTGGGCTTGTGGCCGAAAAGAATATCCGCAATTGCGCGGGTCTGGGACGGCAAGGGGCAGGGTGGGGGCGCGAAATGGGCAAGGCCGGGCAGCCGGACGGGAAACAAAGGGCTGGCCCTGCGGCTGGCGATGCCGTATGTTCAGAGCTGCAAACAAGCATTATGAGGCCGAAATTATGAGCGAAACATATGTGCTGGGCATAGATGCCGGAGGTACGCATACCGATGCCGTGCTGCTTGCCTGCCCCGCCACGGCTGAAGGCGTGGCTGCACCGGCCGGGCCTGCTGCCCGCCTGCTGGGCTGCGCCAAGGTGCGCACGAGGCACGAAGATTTGCCGCGGTCTGTGCGCGGGGTTCTGGCCGCTCTGGCCAAGGCAGCGCCCCAAAGTGATTTTGGCCGCATAACACGCGTGACCCTTGGCGCAACCCTTGCCGTCAATGCTCTGGTGCAAAACAGGGCAGACCGCGTAGGCCTGGCTGTTTCTGCCGGGCCGGGGCTTGATCCTCGCCGGTTTATTCTTGGCAGGCATGTGTGCGTTGTACCCGGCGGGCTCGACCACCGGGGTGTTGAAGTCAGCCCTCTGCGTACGGATGCCCTGCGCGAGGCTGCCGCCAGCTGGCAGCGCGAGGGTGTGGCCGCAGTAGCCTGCGTGGGCAAATTTTCGCCCCGCAATGCCGCGCATGAGCAAACCATGGCCGATGCCGTGCGCGATGCCGTGCCGAACATGCCCGTTACCGAAGGGCACAGGCTTTCGGGCAGGCTCAACTTCCCCCGACGTCTGGCAACTGCCTATTTCAACGCTGCGGTGGCTCGCCTGCACGGTGAATTTCTGGATGCCGTGGAGGCCGCTCTGGCCGCGGCGGGCATTCGCGCCTCGGTGCGTCTGCTCAAGGCAGACGGCGGGGCCGTGCCGCTGGAGCTTTCGCGCCGCGAGCCGGTGCAGTCCATTCTTTCCGGCCCTGCGGCCAGTGTCATGGGCGTGCTGGCCCTGTGCCACTGCAGCGACGTCATGCGGCAGGGCTGCTCGCTGCTGCTCGACATGGGCGGCACCACCACCGACATGGCTCTTTTTGTGAATGGCTCGCCCGTGGTGGACAGGGACGGTATGCTGCTTGAAGGTCGGCGTACCCTTGTGCGCGCGCTGGCCACTGTATCCATTGGCGTTGGCGGCGATTCGCTGCTTGCGGTGGATACGGCTTCGGGCGCAGCCAGCCCTGTAAGGGTCGGCCCCCTGCGCGAAGGCCCGGCCATGGCTTTTGGCGGTGCGCAGCCCACCCTGCTGGATGCCCTGAACGTGCTCAATTCTTGTGCAGCAAGCGCAGGCGGCCCAAATACACTGCCAGATGGTCTTCCCGACGCTCTGGCAGATGCCGTGGCGGGCGATGTGCCCGCTTCGGCCAGGGGGATTGCCGCGCTGGCAGCCCGGCATGGTCTGTCGGCCATTGAACTGGCTCAACTGGCGGTGGATGACGCACTGCAGCAGGTGGCCTCCGCTGCCCGGGCCTTGACCGAGGGCGTCAACGCGCGGCCCATCTATACGCTGGCGGGGCTCAAGGCCCTGCGCGAGGCACGTCCCACCCATGCCTGGCTGGTGGGCGGCCCTGCCTGCTGTGTGGCCAAGCGCCTGTCGCAGGTGCTGGACATGGAGGTGCAAACGCCTCCGCACGCCGATGTTGCCAATGCCGTGGGCGCGGCCCTCACCCTTCCCACCGACGCGCTTGAACTTTACGCCGATACCGGGCGCTGCGTGCTGACCGTACCCGCGCTGGACATAACCGAGCGCATCGGCAAGTCGTACAGCCTCAACGAGGCCCGTCAGCGCGCCTGTGACCTGCTGCGGGAGCGGCTGGAGGCTGCGGGTGAAAGCGGCTCGCGGGTGGAAGTGACCGAGGCCGACATCTTTGCCACGCTTGATGATGCCGGATACGGCAGTCGCGATATTCGGGTTGTCTGTCAGGTTGTCCCCGGTCTCTCCGCTTTCATGAATCTGGCGTGATCGGGTGCGGCGGGAGTGTCTTTTCCCTTTCGGCAATGTACACTCCCTGCATGAAAACCGGAGTTTCCTTGTCGAAAGAAAAAATCCGTCGCACACCGCACCCGCTTACGGAAGCATGGATGGATGACAATTTTGCTGGAAAACAAAAGTTATCAAAACTGCAACCACTTGTTGCAGAAAAGCACGTTGCTTTGCGCAGCAGACTGATATGAAAATTCTCCACGGATACAACATAACGCAGGGTACGGAAGTCCATGTCCCCTTGCTGGCGGCCATAGAAGTGGCCGCTGCGGGTATTTTCCCCTCTGGTTCCATACCCGATCATATTCGTACCGATTTTACACCCGTGGACAAACTGTTTGAGGCTGTTCACAAAGGTTTGCTCTGGGTGGCACTTGCCCATGAAGGCTCCCCTGTGGGCTATGCCTTTGTGCAAATGGTTGAAAATGTAGCCCTGTTGGCGCAGATGGATGTACACCCCGGCCACATGCGCAGAGGTATCGGCACAGCGCTGGTTGGGCAGATTGCCGAAGCCTTGCGGGTGCGCAATGTGCCAGCCCTCTACCTCACAACATTTACCCATGTGCCCTGGAATGCAGCCTTTTATGGCAAAATGGGATTTGTTGCCCTGGATGAAGCGAATTCGCCCCTGTTTCTTCACAATATTCTTGAAGAAGAAAGGCGTCATGGTTTGATCAACCGCAGTGGCATGAGGATGCTTCTTGGGCACAAGACAAACCAGAATTTTTTATCCTGACAACGCGACGTATAATAGCCTAACAACACATTATTACCCATATTCATCATGCAGATAGTTCTCTTCGAGCCGGAAATTCCCCCGAACACGGGCAATATCGCCCGTCTGTGCGCCGCCACCGACACCACGCTCAACCTCATCGAGCCCTTGGGCTTCAAGCTTGAGGACCGCTACCTCAAGCGTGCCGGGCTGGATTACTGGCCCAACGTGCGCCTGCGTGTGTGGCCTGACTGGGCCGCATTTGCGGCGGAGGGGCAGCAGGGCGCACGGCTCGTGCTTACCTCGGCCAAGAAGGGGCAGGTGAGCGCCCCGGCCCACCAGTTTGCCTTTGAGCCGGACGACTGCCTTGTGTTCGGGCCAGAAACGCGCGGCCTGCCGCAGGAAATTCTGGATCTTTCGCCCCACCGCATCCGCATTCCCATGATCGAAGGCCGTGTGCGCAGCCTGAATCTCTCCACCTCGGCGGGCATAGTGCTGTACATGGCCCTTGCCCGCACGGGACTGATGGAGGACTGGAAGTGAGCCTGGCGCAGCTGTTTCCCTATTCCGTATGGGAATGCTGGTGGCTTGCCCCTGCGGCCCTGATTCTCGACATCTGGCTGGGAGACCCCGACCTGCCGTGGCGGCACCCCGTGTGCGCCGTGGGCAAACTGCTGGACAAACTGGAGACTCCCGCCCGTAATTTTATGGGCGCTGGCGGGGCAGAGGCCGAGCGGGTGCGCGGGCGTTTTGCCGGGGCCGTGGCGCTGGCCGCGCTTGTGGGGCTAACGGGTCTTGCGGCCTGGGGGCTGGTTTCCCTGCCGGTGCTGGGCGGGTTGCTGGCTCTGTATCTGGCATGGGCCGGGCTTGCCATGGGCAGCCTGCTGCGCACCGGGCGAGAGGTGCTGCGCCGGGTGGAAAATTATGAAGAAGCTGAAGCCCGGGAGGCGCTCTCGTGGCTGGTCAGTCGCGATACCTCAGGCATGGATCGCCCTCTCATGCGCAAAACGCTGGCCGACACGCTTTCTGAAAATCTTACGGATGCCTTTATTGCCCCGTTTTTCTGGCTGCTGGTGGGTGGCCCCGTGGCCATGTGGTGCTACAAGGCTGTGAGCACCACTGATTCCATGTGGGGCTATGTGACCGAAAAGTGGCGCTGGCTGGGTTGGGCCGGGGCGCGCGGAGACGACGCACTGGCCTATGTTCCTGCCCGACTGTCTGCCTGTGCGGCATGGCTTGCAGACAGGTGTGTGGCCAACCTGCGATTTTTGCCCTCCAGATTGCTGCCAAAAAACAAATGGCAGGGCCGCTGGCCCGGTCTTGGCGTTGTGGCCCGGCAGGCCGTGGGCATGCCCAGCCCCAATTCAGGCTGGTCCATGACCGCTTGCGCGTGGCTGTGCGGCGCACGCATGGGCGGGCCATCCGTCTATTTTGGCACGCTTACCCCCAAGCCCTGGCTGGGGCCGGAGCAGGGCGAGGCTGCCCCCTGGGACCATGCGCGTCTGCTGGCTCTTTGCGAACTCTTGCGCTATAGCGCCTTGTGTGGGGGGCTGGCCCTCTGGGTGTGCGCAATGGTGGCCCGGGTTCCCTTATTCTGAGGATGCCATGCTGTTATCAGTATTGTGTGTGACAGGCCTTTTGGTGGGGCTGCTGGTAGGGCTTACGGGCGTGGGCGGTATTCTGATCCCCCCGGCCCTGATCCTGCTGAGCGGTCTTGAACCGCACGAAGCCATGGGTACCGCGCTGGCCTCGTTTTTTCCAATCGCGCTGGTGGGAACCTACATGTACCGCCGTCTGGGGCATGTGGACTGGTCACAGGCCGTGCCCTACATGATGGGCGGGCTTGCCGCGTTGCCGGGTGCCATGATCAATGCGCACATCAACGCGAGCCCGCTGGTGATACTGCTGGCAAGCATCATACTGTTTGCGGGTGTGTGTGTTTTGCGGCCCCCAAAGGCCGGGGGCAGCGTATTCTGGCAGAGTCGTACGGGATTTTTTATTATCGGCGCTGCCACGGCTTTTCTGGCGGGCATGACAGGCGCGGGCGGGCCCGTGCTTTCCATCCCCTGGATGATCGCCGCCGGGGTTTCACCCATGACTGCGGTGGGCCTTGCCATGCCGTATCAGGTGGTTACAGCCCTGTTTGGAACTGTGGGCAACATTCAGGCCGGGCATGTGGATTTTGAGCTGCTGCCCGCGCTGTGCCTGCTAGAAACCGCAGGCTTTGGTCTTGGCGTGGCCCTTGCCCGGCGCACGCCCACTGCCACCCTGCGTACGTTGATCGGCGGCGTGTGCTGCCTGTTGGGATTGGTATTGCTGGTTCGCGGGATTTCTGGCTGATCCGGAAAGTTCTGCGCCTGCCTGTTGCAAGAAAACCGTGCCTACCGTGCACCCCCAGAGGGAGCCGCATGAACATTGCCGCGCTTTTTATCCGCAGACCTGTGGCCACCGTGCTGATCATGCTGGGCATGCTGTTTTTTGGCATTGCGGGCTACCGCAACCTGCCGGTCAACCAGCTGCCCACGGTCGATTTTCCCACTATTCAGGTGCAGGCCGAACTGGCCGGGGCCGACCCGGAAACCATGGCTTCGTCTGTTGCCACGCCCCTGGAAAAGGAATTCTTCACCATCGCGGGCATTGATTCCATTTCTTCGGTCAGTTCCACTGGCCGTACGCGCATAACCATACAGTTTGCTCTCGACCGCAACATAGACGCGGCGGCCCTCGACGTGCAGTCGGCCATTGGCCTTGCCCAGCGTCGTTTGCCTTCCAACATGACCGTGCCGCCCAGTTTCCGCAAGGTTAACCCCGCCGACCTGCCCATCCTGCAACTGCGTATTTCGTCGGCCACGCTGCCGCTCTATGTGCTCAACGAGTATGCGGACACGCTCATAGGACAGCGGCTTTCCATGGTGGACGGCGTGGCCCAGGTGGTTATCTACGGGCAGAAGCAGTACGCCGTGCGCGTGCAGCTGAACCCGGACGAACTGGCAACGCGCGGTCTTGGCATTGACGAGGTGGCCGACGCCGTGGCCGCCGCAAACAGCATGCTGCCCACTGGTTCGCTGGAGGGCACACACCACGCCGATTCCATCAAGTCGTCGGGCCAGCTCATGAACGCCAGGGCCTTTCGTGATACGGTGGTGGCCTACCGCAACGGCGCGCCCGTGCGGCTGCGCGATCTGGGCGAAGTGGTGGACAGCTTCAAGCAGGACAAGCAGCTGACATGGAGCAACGGCGGCGCGCCCAGCATCATGCTGGCCGTGGAGCGCCAGCCGGGAACCAACACTGTGCAGGTGGTGGATTCCATCCGCGCGCTTTTGCCAGCGCTGGAAAAACAGCTGCCGCCTTCAGCCAGGGTCGAGATTTTTTACGACCGGTCAGAATCCATCCGCGAATCGGTGGCGGACGTTAAATTTACCCTGGTGCTCACGGTCTTTCTGGTGGTGCTGGTTATCTTCATCTTTCTGCGCAATCTGCCCGCTACCATCATTCCCAGTCTTGCCCTGCCCATGTCGGTCATTTCGACATTCGCCATCATGTCGGTGCTCAATTACAGCCTCGACAACCTTTCGCTCATGGCCCTCACCCTGGCCGTGGGCTTTGTGGTAGACGATGCCATCGTCATGCTTGAAAACATCGTGCGCCATCAGGAAATGGGCAAAGACCCGCAAACCGCCGCCTTTGACGGCTCGGCGGAAATCGGCTTTACCATTGTTTCCATGACATTATCGTTGGCGGCGGTATTTATTCCCGTGCTGTTTATGGGCGGTATCGTGGGGCGGCTGTTCCGCGAATTTGCCGTGGTGATCATCGCCGCCATTCTCAGCTCGGGCGTGGTCTCGCTCACGCTTACCCCCATGCTCTGCGCGTACTTTCTCAAGGCTCAGGCGCACAACATGGCCGGGCACAAGGTTGCCACGGCCGGGCTGTACGGTGCCCTGGAGCGATGTTTTGACTGGCTGGCAGACCGGTATTCCCGCTCGCTCGATGTGGTTTTGCGCCATCGGCGCGCTACGCTCTTTGCCTCGCTGGCCTTGCTTGGGCTGACGGTATGGCTGGGCATGGTTGTGCCCAAGGGCTTTTTGCCCACAGAAGACATGGGGCTGTTGCAGGCCAGCACAGAGGCTGAGCAGGGGGTATCGTTCGAGGGCATGGTGCGCGCGCAGCACAGCCTTGATCCCGCGTTGGAGTCATCCACCTATGTGGCGGCCTACAATTCCATTGTGGGTATTGTGGGCGGCAGCCAGAGCATGAACAACGGCATCCTGCTCATGCGGCTGGCAGAGCACGACAAGCGCCCAGGCATCGAAGCTGTGGCCCAGAAGCTGCGCAAGGATCTCAATACCTCGCCGTCCATGCGTGTTTTTGTGCGCGTACCACCCACCATCAGCATTGGTGGCCGTGCGTCCAAGGCCCTGTATCAGTACACGCTGTTCGGGCCGGACATGGGGCAGCTGTTTGAAAGTGCCCAGCGTATCGAAGGAGCCCTGCGCAAGCTGCCAGAATTGCAGGACGTGAACAGCGATCTGCAGCTCAAAAATCCCGAACTGCGTGTTACCATCGACCGCAACCGTGCGGCAGCCCTTGGTGTTACCCCGCAGCAGATCGAACTGGCCCTGCAATCGGCTTTTGGCTCGCGCGAGGTTTCGACCATCTACGCGCCCACGGACGACTATTCGGTCTTTGTGGAATTGCAAAAGCCCTTCCAGAAAGACCGTTCGGCCCTTTCGCGGCTGTATGTACGGTCCAAGAGCGGCGATCTTGTGCCGCTGGACACCCTGGCCCAGCTTTCGACCGGCGTTGGCCCCATTGCGGTCAACCACAACGGTCAGTTCCCGTCGGTGACAATCTCGTACAATCTGCGGCCCGGCGTTTCGCTCAGTCAGGGCGTGGGAGCGGTGGAGACGGCGGCGCGTCCGTTGTTGCCCGATACCGTCACCGCAGAATCGCAGGGCACGGCCCAGGCCTTCCAGAGCTCGCTCAAAGGTATGGGCTGGCTGCTGGTGCTGGCCATTGTGGTCATCTATCTGGTGCTGGGCATTTTGTACGAAAGTTTCATCCATCCATTCACCATTCTTTCGGGCCTGCCCTCGGCCGGTTTTGGCGCGCTGGCGACACTGTGGCTGTTTGGGATGGAGCTTGATCTATACGGATTTGTTGGCATTATCATGTTGCTGGGCATCGTAAAAAAGAACGCCATCATGATGCTCGACTTTGCCCTTGAAGCGCAGAAGAACAATCCCGCCCTTGACCCCCTCGATGCCATCACGCAGGGCTGCCATGTACGTTTTCGACCCATCATGATGACCACGGTGGCCGCGCTTATGGGCGCGCTGCCCATTGCCGTGGGCATTGGCGCTGGCGCGGACGCCCGCCGGGCTCTGGGGCTGGCCGTTGTGGGCGGGCTGTGTTTTTCGCAGCTGGTAACGCTCTACATCACGCCCGTGTACTATTATTATATGGAAAAACTCTCCCGCAGGCTGGGACGCCTTTGGGGTACGCGCTTCAAGCAGAAAGCGCAGGAGAGCGACGACAAGGGGCAGCCCCTCCCCAATTCTCACTAGACCGGTTCTGGAGGCCTCATGAGCATGCAGCATCAGCCCTTTTCACCCCCACCTGCCGATCCCGGCGAATCCGCGTCGTGCAGGCGTTGCGGCATGTGCTGTTTGCGGGGCGGGCCCACACTGATGGTCAGTGATACGGCCCTGCTTGTTTCCGGCACACTGACTCTCGACGCGCTGGTGTGCTTGCGTGCGGGCGAGTGGGCGCGCGACGATTCGCGCAATGCCCTGCGTCCCCTGGAAGGGGAGCGCATCAAGATAGCCGGGCCGGGGGGCAGGGTGCACCCCTGGCGTTGCCTGTATTACCGCGAGGGCGTGGGCTGCGGCATCTACAAGCAGCGGCCTGCCCAGTGCGAGGCCCTGTTCTGCATGGATACCGGGCCACTGGAAGTGCTGCTGGCCAAGGGGCGGCACATGGGGCGTTTTGCGGCACTCAATGTCTTGAGCGGCGGCGTACCCGGTTTCAGCAATCTGAACGCCTCGGTTATCGCCATATTGCCCGACCTTGTGAGTGCCCACGAAGAACAGGTTTCAGTGCGTGAAACCCTTGAGCTGGCCGACCGGCTGGGCTTTTATCCCGCACAGGGGCATGGTCTTGCCGTGGAGCGCACCGCCGGGCACGAAACGCCGCTTGAAGGCAGCGAACGCGAGCAGGCCGTGGCCGAGCTGGGCGAAGCCGCCCGCACGGACGCCGCCTTTCGCGAACTGTGTGTCGAGCGGGGTGGCATACCCGCAACCATATTGCCCTTTTTGCTGGGCCGTTCCATCAGGGACCTGCTGGCAGAGGTGGGCCTCAAACCCGCGCAAGGCCGATAGCCAGCCAGCCGTTCACCGGCAGTATACTGAATCGTCTGGCAGGCCTGTGGTTGACAGAACTGGCCTGCGTACCTAACTTTGCTTCAAGTAAAAAAATTCACGCCCCCCGGCGGGCAATGAAGGAAGCAACATGCCACTGTGCAGCATTGAAGAGGCCATTGCCGACATCCGGCAGGGCAAGATGATTATTCTGGTGGATGACGAAGGCCGCGAAAACGAAGGCGACCTTACCATGGCCGCCGAGCATGTGACCCCGGAAGCCATCAATTTTATGGCCAAATACGGCAGGGGCCTTATCTGCCTGCCCATGGCCCCCGAAATTATTGACAAGCTGCAGCTGCCTCTCATGACCCAGCGCAACGGGTCGCGTTTTGGAACCAACTTCACCATCTCCATTGAGGCGCGTGAGGGCGTTACCACGGGTATTTCCGCGGCAGACCGGGCCACCACCATTCTGGCTGCCGTGGCCGACAATGTGCGCCCCGACGACATCGTGACCCCCGGCCATATCTTTCCGCTGCGCGCCAAGGCTGGCGGCGTGCTTTCGCGCGCCGGGCAGACCGAAGGCGGCGTTGACCTTTCCCGTCTTGCGGGTCTCAAACCCGCGTCGGTCATCTGCGAGATCATGCGCGACGACGGCACCATGGCCCGCATGCCCGATCTGGAAATTTTTGCAGAAGAGCACGGCCTCAAGATTGCGGCAGTCAAAGACCTGATCCGCTACCGCCTTGACCGTGGTCAGGTTTCCGTGCGTCGCGTGGCCCAGGCCCACCTGCCCACCCGCTTTGGTGACTTTACCGTGATGGCCTACGAAAGCGAAAACGAACCTGGAACCCATCTGGCACTGGTCAAGGGCGATCTTTCCACGCCTGAACCGGTGCTCACCCGCATCCACAGCGAATGCCTCACGGGCGATGCGCTGGGCTCGCTGCGCTGCGACTGCGGCGGTCAGTTGGGTGCCGCCCTGCACCAGATTGAAAAGGAAGGGCGCGGCGCGTTGCTGTACATGCGTCAGGAAGGGCGCGGCATCGGCCTTGCCAACAAGATCAAGGCCTACGCGCTGCAGGATCAGGGCTACGACACCGTGGAAGCCAACCGCAAGCTGGGCTTCCCCCCGGATCTGCGCGACTACGGTACTGGCGCGCAGATGCTGGTGGACCTTGGCATTCACAAAATCCGCCTGCTCACCAACAACCCCAAAAAGATCGTGGGGCTTTCGGGCTACGGCATTGAGATTGTGGAGCGGGTTTCCATCGAAATGGAAGCCTGCCCCGAAAACGAAAATTACCTGCGAACCAAAAAAGAAAAGATGGCACACATGCTTTCGTGCTCGTGCCACCGTTAAGACCTGTTGCGCCGCCCCATCCGGGGCGGCGCTTGTTTTTTTGACAAGCCGCAGGAGTGGCAGGCGAGAGCGCTGCCAGCACCCGGAGCAGAAAATACAGGGAGGCGACATCATGGGTCCGATCGAAATGCTTAAATCTCAGTTTGCTCTGTTGTGGCGGTTTTTGGGCTTTTTTCAGCCGCCCTTGCTGCGCCTGCTGCATATAAGCGTGGTTGGTCTGGTGGTGTTGCAGGTACTGACCCAACTGGCGGGAATGAGCATGACCCACGCCATTTCGGGTCTTGTGCTCAGCATGCTGGGGCTGGGGCTCATAGCCCTTGGACTGGGCACGCGCGGGCCGCGCCACTACTATCCCTATCTCTGGGGTGACATGGATCAGCTGAAGAGAGATGTGGCCGCCATTCGCAGTGGCAAGCTCATCATCGCACCCCGGCCCAAGGGGCTGGCCTGCGTGGTGCAGGGTCTTGGCATGGGCGCGCTGGCCATGAGCATGATCTCCGGCCTGTGGCTCTTCCGCTCGTGGCAGATGGGTGAAATATCGCACGCTGCCGCTACCATGCACGGCATATTTGTGTTTCTGCTGGTTGCCTATGCTGTTGGGCACGGCGGTATGGCCATGGGGCATTTTTTCTTCTGGAAAAAAGCCGCAGCCAAAAAATAGCAGGCACACGGATAAAATTTGTGCTGCATGCGTCCGCCTGGCAGGGTTTTGGCCGCATGCTGGCGCAGAGGTGATGACAGCGTGAAGGGCCCTGGCCTGACGCTCAAAAAGGCTGCGCTGTTTGCGGGTTGGCTTTTAAAGCACGATCTGCAAAACCAGACGGCAAACGGGTATTTGTTTGTTGCGGCAATGGCTGTCATCTTTTTTTTCACATATTCTTTCCGGCTACAGGGTATGAAGACCCCCGGCGTTCTGTTTTTTTACTCTCCTTGTCTCATTGTTAACTCTCTGTAACAATTCAGATTGCCTTGTTGCGTTGGTTTCAGCAGCGGCAGGTAAACTGCCGCAGGGCGTTATGCTGGTTTGCAAAGGTCAGACTGTGATACCAAAGTTTTTTGGCTTGTGCCCTTTGCAAACTTGTCAAACAACGCTATAGGTCTTCATTCTCGTAAAAAAGTTGACCGACTGTTCAAACAGCCGTATGAGAATCGAAACTATCAGGCCCGCGCAAGGGGCGCGCGGTCTGTGCCTTACCATAAAGACGTTGACGACGGACTTTTAAGGAGGCCTTATGGCAAGCCAGGCGTTGATTAAAGATTTCGAAGACATGATCGGCAAGGAAAACGTTTTCAGTTCCGAAGCCGACCGCATGAGCTACTCGTATGATTCGGCGGTTCTGCCCCCGGTCATGCCCTCTTTGGTTGTGCGTCCCACCACCAAGGAACAGCTCGGCCAGTGTGTGAAAAAGCTGTATGACAACGGCATTCCCATGACCGTGCGCGGCGCGGGTACCAATCTTTCCGGCGGCACCATTCCCGACAAGTCTGAAACCGTGGTTATTCTTACCACCGGTCTCAACCGCATCCTTGAAATCAACTCCGACGACCTGTACGCCGTGGTTGAACCCGGCGTTATCACCGCCGAATTTGCCGCCACCGTGGCCAAGAAAAATCTGTTCTACCCCCCCGATCCGGGCTCTCAGGCTGTGTCTACCCTTGCCGGTAACATTGCTGAAAACGCCGGTGGCCTGCGCGGCCTCAAGTACGGCGTTACCAAGGATTACCTCATGGGCATCGAATTTTTCGACGCCACGGGCGAAGTGGTCAAATCCGGCTCGCGTACGGTCAAGTGCGTTACCGGTTACAACCTCGCCGGCATGATGGTGCAGTCTGAAGGCACGCTGGGCATCATTTCTGAAGCCATCCTCAAGCTGGTGCCGCCGCCCAAGGCCTCCAAGGCCCTGATGGCCGTGTTCTCCGACGTGCAGGACGCCGCCGATGCCGTTGCTGGCATCATTGCCGCCCACGTTGTGCCCTGTACTCTCGAATTCCTCGACAACAACACCATCGTGCGCGTTGACGACTTCACCAAGGCTGGCCTGCCGCGCGAAGCTGGCGCCATCCTGCTGATCGAAGTGGACGGTCACCCCGCACAGGTTGCCGACGACGCCGAAGCCGTTGAAAAAGTGCTGAAGGCCAACCGCGCCACCGCCGTGCACGTGCCCAAGGACGCCGCTGAAAAGTTCAAGCTGTGGGAAGCCCGCCGCATGGCCCTGCCCGTGCTGGCTCGTGCCCGTCCCACCACTGTGCTTGAAGACGCCACCGTGCCGCGTTCGCAGATTCCTGCCATGGTCAAGGCTGTTAACGACATCGCCGCCAAGTACCGCCTCGAAGTGGGTACCTTTGGTCATGCTGGTGACGGCAACCTGCACCCCACCTTCCTGTGCGACAAGCGCGACGCGGACGAATTCAAGCGAGTGGAAGAAGCCATCGACGAAATGTTCGATACGGCCATCAAGCTGCAGGGCACCCTTTCGGGCGAGCACGGCATCGGCACCGCCAAGTCCAAGTGGATGGAAAAGGAAACCTCCCGCGGCACCATTCTGTTCTCGCAGCGGTTGCGCCGCGCTCTTGATCCCAAGGGCCTGCTCAACTCCACCAAACTGGTGGGCATCTAGGCACAGCCTGGCATTGCAGCGATTCGGGGGCCTGCCCCCGTGTCATCCGGCGGCGGTCGGCCACAGGGCTGGCGCTGCCGGGCAAGAGCAAAAATTCAACCGCTCCAGGAGCGTTTCATGAGTACTATGCACGAACTGGCCCAGCGCCTTATGGCCCTGGACGACAGGATCACTGCCTGCATGAAATGCGGCATGTGCCAGGCCGTGTGCCCCATGTTCGGTGCCACCGGCATGGAAGCCGACGTGGCTCGCGGCAAACTGGCCCTTATTGATAATCTGGCCCATGAGATGATCAAGGATCCCGAGGCTGTTGCCGAAAAACTGGGCCGCTGCCTTTTGTGCGGTTCCTGTCAGGCATCCTGCCCTCCGGGCGTCCAGATTATGGACGTCTTCATGGAAGCCCGCGAAATTGTTAACGAGTTTGTCGGACTGCACCCGGTCAAGAAGATGATCTTCCGTTCGCTTCTGACCAAGCCCGGCCTGTTCAACTTTGCCATGCGCGTGGGCGCACCCATGCAGGGCCTGATCTTTGGCTCCAGCAACGACGCCCAGGGCACCGTGTGCGCACCCCTGCTCAACTTTATGCTGGGCGACCGTCATATCCACCCCCTGGCAAAAACGCCGCTGCACGCCCGCTATGGCGCGCTTGACGAGCCCCGCCGCGCTGGCGGACTCAAGGTGGCTTTCTTCCCCGGTTGCGTGGGCGACAAAATGTATATTGAAATGGCCGAAGCCTGCATGAAGGTGCTGCGTCACCACAATGTGGCCGTGTTTATGCCCAAAAACCTCACCTGCTGTGGTATTCCGGCCCTTTCGTCCGGCGATGCCAAGGGCATGGTGGAGCAGATGCGCGTAAACGTGGAAGCCCTTAAAAACGGCGACTTCGACTACATCCTCAGCCCCTGCGGTTCTTGCACCTCTACGGTCAAGGAACTGTGGCCCCGCTACGCGCACCGCCTCGGTTCTGTTGAGAAGCGCAAGGTTGAAGAAATTGCCGCCAAGGCGATGGATATCAATGCCTTCCTGGTGGATGTGCTTAAGGTGCAGCCCGCCGAACAGGCCCAGGACAACGCGGTTAGCGTGACTTACCACGATTCTTGCCACCTCAAGAAATCGCTGGGTGTGGTCAGCCAGCCCCGCGCCATCATTGCGGCCAACCCCGCCTACAAGGTTACGGAAATGGCCGAAGCCGACCGCTGCTGTGGTTGCGGCGGGTCGTTCAACCTTTTCCACTATGACTTCTCGCGTAAGATCGGTCAGCGCAAGCGCAACAACGTGGTGGCTTCCGGCGCCAAGATTGTGGCCGCTGGTTGCCCCGCATGCATGATGCAGCTTGAAGACGTGCTTTCGCATAACCATGACTCTGTGCGTGTCAAGCACACCATAGAGCTGTACGCCGAAAGCCTGAAGTAGCCTGGCGGGGGGGGGGGGGGGGGGGGGGGGGGGGGGTGGAGG
>NZ_WASP01000019.1:41651-116195 GCF_009712225.1 Desulfovibrio sp.
GCGGGGAACTGTGGTTTTTCCCCGCCGACGCTGCCTGACCCGGCGGTTATTCTGCCAGAATGCCCAACTGACGAAGAACCGTGGGGGTTTATTTCTGAAGCTATGGGCGCTGCGCGCCGTTCGCAGGTAAATCAGCGCAAAACTCAGAGGGTGAGTTTTGTACTGCTGCAATAGCATTTTTTTGTGGCGATGCTGCATGGTGTGCGAACCGGGCGTTTTTTGAAAAAGGAGTTGTTTATGACACATCAGGAATTGGTAGAAGCCTTTTCCGCCAAGGCTGCGGCTGTTACTGCCGTGGTTCAGGAAGTGCCCAGCATGGCAGCCGCCTTGCAGTATGTTGTGGACGTGTGCGCCAACAAGGCGCCTGCCGAACTTTTGGCCGACGAGCCCGGCACCGAACAGGGCCCCCTTGGCCCCAACAAGGTTCCCACCCGCGTGCAGCGCGTGGTGGCCGCACCGCAGTTGAATGACGCCGATTTTGCATCTCTGGCTGCCGCGTGCGAAGAAAAAGGCTTTCTGTGCATCCGCGAAGGGCTGCGCAACTACCTTGCCGGTATCGACGTGGGCCTTTCCACCGCCGAGCTGGGCGTTGCCGCCAGCGGCACCTGCATGCTCAACACGGACAACGAAGATGTGCGCCTTACGGGCATGATTTCTGAAGTTTCCGTGCTCATGCTGCGCAAGTCCACCATCTACCCCGATCTGCCCTCAATTGCGCAGCTGCTGCGTGAGCGCATGAACGATGGTACGGCCACCTACACCACCCTGGTGACCGGCCCCAGCCGTACCGCCGACATCGAGCGTGTGGCGGCCGTAGGCGTGCATGGACCGCTGGAACTGCATATCATTCTGTTGGAGGACTAACCCATGCATGACGCCCTCAAGAGCTCATCGGGCTATCATAAGGAACTGGACGAGGCCCTTAACGACGAATTTCTGCGTCGCACCCTTGATACCTTTGCCGTGGCCTACCGCGCCAATCGCGAAGCCGTGTTCAAGGAAGTGGACGAAAAGGCGCTGATCAAGCAGATCGCCGACGCCAAGGACTACGCCTGTCAGCACATGGACGAGCTGTACGCGCAGTTTAAGGCCGAAG
The DNA here is from genome assembly GCF_009712225.1 of Desulfovibrio sp. Lineage (NCBI taxonomy): Bacteria > Pseudomonadati > Thermodesulfobacteriota > Desulfovibrionia > Desulfovibrionales > Desulfovibrionaceae > Desulfovibrio > Desulfovibrio sp. The sequence goes on from NZ_WASP01000019.1 coordinate 42,748, forward strand.
CCGAAAAGCGCGGTGTGCACGTGCACCGTGCCGCCACCGCCCAGGAAGCCAACGACATCGTCGTTCGCATCGCCAAAGAAAACAAAGTGAAGAAGGTGGTCAAGTCCAAGTCCATGACCGCCGAAGAAATCGCCCTGAACACCGCGCTGGAAGGCAACGGCCTCATCGTGGACGAAACCGACCTTGGCGAATGGATCATCCAGCTGCGCCATGAAGGTCCTTCGCACATGGTTATGCCCGCCATCCACCTTTCGCGCTATCAGGTGGCCGACGACTTCACCAAGGCCACTGGCGTAAAGCAGGATTCGGACGTGCAGCGTCTGGTAAAGGTTGCCCGTGTGCAGCTACGCCGCAAGTTCATCGCCGCCGACATGGGTGTGAGCGGCTGTAACTTTGCCGTGGCCGAAAACGGCGCAATTTCCACCGTCACCAACGAAGGCAACGCCCGCATGGTTACCACCCTGCCGCGCGTGCACGTTGCCATTGCCGGTCTGGACAAGCTGGTTGCCAAGCTGGACGACGCCCTGGTGGCCCTTCAGGTGCTGCCCCGCAACGCTACTGCCCAGCGCCTGACCTCGTACGTCACCTGGATGTGCGGCGCTGGCCCCTGCGCGGCCAACCCCGACAACAAAAAGATCCTGCACGTTATCTTCCTTGATAACGGGCGTACCGAAATCGCCAAGGATCCCCTGTTCTCGCAGGTGTTCCGTTGCGTGCGCTGCGGCGCCTGCGCCAACGTGTGCCCCGTGTACCGCCTCGTGGGCGGCCACAAGATGGGCTACATCTACATTGGTGCCATCGGCCTGATCCTTACCTACTTCTTCCACGGCAAGGACCGTGCGCGCATTCTCAGCCAGAACTGCATGGGCTGCGAATCGTGCGCCAATGTCTGCGCTGGCGGCATTGACCTGCCGCGTCTTATCCGCGAAGTGCGCTCGCGCCTCAACGTGGAACAGGGCGCGCCCGTCGAAGCCAACCTGCTTTCGGCCGTGATGAAGAACCGCAAGCTCTTCCACAAGCTGCTCAAGTTCGCCAGCTTTGCCCAGAAGCCCTTTACCCGTGGCGCGCAGTTCCAGCGTCACCTGCCTGCGGTCTTCCTTGGCAAGCACAACTTCAAGGCTCTGCCCGCCATCGCCAACAAGTCGTTCCGCGACCGCTGGCCCGAACTGGCACCCAAGGTGCAGAACCCCACCCTGCGTGTGGCCATCTTCAGCGGCTGCGCCCAGGACTTCATCTATCCCGAGGAACTGGAAGCCTGCGTGAAGATTCTGGCCGCCAAGAACGTGGCCGTGGACTTCCCCATGGAACAGTCCTGCTGCGGTCTGCCGTTGGAAATGATGGGTCAGCGCAAAACCTCCATGGACGTGGCCAAGCAGAATATTGCGGCCTTCCGTGGCGGCAACTACGACTACATCATCACCCTGTGCGCCAGCTGCGCCGGTCACCTCAAGCACCACTATCCTGAAATTCTCGACAACGATTTCTCGACAGTGGAGGCCCAGGGTTTTGCGGCCAAGATTATTGACTTCAGCTCCTTCGTGCACGATGTGCTGGGCCTCAAGGCCGAAGACTTCAACAAGTCTGGCCAGAAGGTCACCTACCATGCCTCCTGCCACCTTTGCCGTGGCCTGGGCGTGAAAAAGGCCCCTCGCGAACTGATTGGCGATGCGGCTGAATACGTGCCTTGCGAGGAAGAAGAAGTGTGCTGCGGCTTTGGTGGCAGCTACTCTGTGAAGTTCCCCGAAATCTCGGCCCAGCTGCTGGACAAGAAGATCGCCAACATGAAGGCTACTGGCGCTGACCGCCTGGTGGTCGACTGCCCCGGCTGCGTCATGCAGATCCGTGGCGGCGCTGAAAAGCAGGGCCTGAAGATCAAGGTTGATCACATTGCAGAACTGCTGGCCGAAAACCTGAAGAAATAATCAGGTCGGCTTGCTGATAAAAAAGGGCGGTGCATGCTTGTCATGCACCGCCCTTTTGCAGTGTTGAGGCAACAACAACGCCGGAAATCAGGAGACAGTAGCGGCTTTGCCGCGCAGTGCGCCTGTGATTTGCGAATTGCCGGTCTGATGCCCAGGGCGCAGATGGCTGCCCTGACACGCAGTACGAGGTCAGGCATGTGGCTGCGTATCACGGTGCATGTCTGTCATGCATCGCCCATAAGCGTGAGAGAAGTGGAGTGGGCTTGCCAGCGGGAATAAACAGGAACAACAGGTGGACGGCGAGCCTGCCCTGTGAGGCTGGGGCGGGCCTTGCAAAACCTGCCCGCCGGTCCCCGGTTGCACGGCAACAGCATGTGGCAGATCACAGGCTGCCTGTTGCCGCAAATATTCTACACCCAGGCTAGTGATTGCAACATTTCTTGGGCAGGCGCTTCCAGTACCACTGGCTCACAACGGTGTCGTCGCAGGCTGTCCATTCGCCGGAGGTTTCAAAATACTCCAGCACTTCCTGTTCCGTGGCGCTGAGCTCTAGCTGCGGTTTGGCCATCTGACGCATGCGGATGAAGATAACCAGGCATTCAAAAATGCAGAACAGCTCATCCACACCAATGTTATCCTGCTGCGAGCAGAGAGCAAATTCCCTGTAAAATGGATTTTTTTCATCCACGATCGAGTCGTAAACCGCGCGGGATTCCAGAATTGCCAACAGGCTGGAACGAAAGATGTTTTCGAGAGGCCAGTTGTGTTCTTTTGCTGCTTTGGCGCATACGTGCTGAATCCGGTCTAGGTGGTCAGAGAGAGGCATGGCTTGCTCCTGAGGCAAATTGTTCTACCAGTGAATAGCTTAATATTTATAGATATTCAAATCAATAGATAACTAAAGAAAAAGCCCGCGCGCAAAGCACGGGCCTTAAAGAACTGAATATAGTCGAAAGCCAGATGGAAATGCTGATAAGGGCTTAATCGGAAAGCTTCAGGCCGTAACTGGTATGATGCTGGAGCTCAGGTAAAGCGGCAGTAGAGCGCTGCTAGCGCTGGTTGCGCCGGGGTTGGAGATACTGGGGCTGAAAGAGCAGACGGTACTGCTTTACAGTAGAAAGACGCTGCGGCGCGGTAACCTCGCCCTCAATGGAAAGCGCCTTGTCGGAAAGCCCAAAGGGCTGCAGCTGACCGGGCGGTACATCCATACGCGAGAGCCCCTCGCCGCTTACATTAAAGACCGGCAGGCTGCTGGAAGAAGAGCCAGCCATAAGCACCGCCGTGGCATTGGCAGAGGGCGAAGCCGCCTTGCTGGCTGATGAGCGTTGCGAGGTGGCGTTGAGCAGGCTGGGCATGGAAACCTCTGCTCGACGCAGCACGTCGATAAAGTCGTTGCCAGTGCGCCCCACAAAAGTCACCAGAGAAGAACCATCGCCGTAAACCAGCAGACTAACTGGCATGGTTCCACCATGTATGCCGAAATAGGCCTGGCGCGCGCCAGCGGGCATGACTACCCAGCCCTGCTGCTGGTCAGCCTGGCTCTGGGTTTCTGTGCCCGATGCGGTCACCGGGGTCAACATGGCAAGCAGCAAACAGAACAAATATAGTGTGTTCCGCATAGTTTCCTGTTCCGGATGGAAAAATTCGTCGTTTACGGTATTACTCTACCGCCATGACAAACCCTTTAGTGAGCAGGGGAACAATTGTCAAGGCTGCTGCAAAGCCGCCTGCAGTATGTCTTTGCAGACCTACCCGGGGCGACGCTTCTTGGGTTTTGACGTGGTCTGCGGCGCGGGTTCGGGCGTAACCTTGGGTTGCTGGGGCGTAAGGTCCGGCGGCGGCGGAATCTGGGGCAGATTTTGCGCATTGCCAAGATAGTGCAGAAAAAAATCGCCGAGGGCTTCGGTCATGCGCTTGTGGATGGCCGTGCGGGTTTCTGCAGAAACAGAGCGGCACAGCTCGGGCAGTTCCAGCGCCAGAGCTTCAGGGCAGGGCGCCATGAGCGAGCCTGTGTCTGCCTGGGGCAGGGAGAGCCAGCGGGGCTTTTTGTCCATAAGCTCGTAGATGCGCCGCGCGTGCAGGGCCGGGGGATTGAGCACATCGTTGGGTGCGGCCATGAGCAGCAGGGGCGGGTAAAACCAGTGGAACGACTGGCGAGAAAACAGCATGCCAAAGCCCGGAGCCACAGCGGCGATGGCGCGTATGCGCGGATCGGCAAGGCTGCGCGTGAGCGGCAGGCGCTTGCACAGGGCCTCCATGCGTTCGCGGGCCCAGGTGTTGCAATACATGTCGGTGGGCGCGGTGCGCGAGCAGTAGCTTGCCCAACCCTCGCAATCGGGCAGCGCGCCGCCCAGAAGCAGGGCAGAAGCGCCGCCAACGCCAAAGCCAACCACGCCGATGCGCGTGGCGTCAACACTTGGCTCTACTTCCGGATCGTGTAGGAGCAGATCAATGCTGCCAGAAAGTTCGTGCGTACGGTTTTCAAGCTGCTGCCAGGTCAGCAGGTTGTCCATGTTGTCCATATTGTCGCCGGGGTGGTTGGGCGCGGCCACCACAAAACCCAGCGATGCCAGCCAGGCAGCGGTATCGTGGTACGAAAAGCGCGTTCCGGCGGTATCGTGCGAGAGCAGCAAAAGGGGAAAACGCCCGTCCACAGCCTTGCCCGCACGCGATGCAGAAATTTCCCACGGGGCGTAATTGAGATCACGCGGGGGGCGTGATGAAGGATACCAGACGTTTACGTCCAGTCGCAGGCCGGTATCAGGCGACCACTGCCCAAGGGTACGAAAGCCCACCATGTAGGTGTCGGCGGCAAATGCCTGGGGAGTAACCAGCAGCAGGGCAAGAAGGGCAATGGTGGTGAATACGCGCATGGCTGTGTTGTGCCACAAGCTGCCTTGGGGTACAAGAGCACACCGAAGGCGCGTCAGAGCGCCCAACTGGGAGAAAGCCTTTATGGAACTGCTGAGCAATTTTGTTAGTTTTATTCTGCACATAGACGTGCATTTGTTCGAGCTTGCCAACCAGTATGGTCTGTGGCTGTATGCCATACTGTTTGTTATTGTTTTTTGCGAAACCGGCCTTGTGGTTACGCCCTTTTTGCCAGGCGATTCCCTGCTGTTTGCATCCGGCGTGGTGGCAGGGGCTGGCCTGCTGGGCTATGGCGAGGTTATGGCCGTGCTGCTCGCGGCTGGCATACTGGGCGACGCGGTGAACTACTGTATCGGGCGGCATGTGGGGCCAGCCATATTCTCGCGCGAGAACAGGTTCATTAAAAAGTCCCACCTGATCAAGGCCCACGATTTTTATGAACGCCACGGCGGCAAGGCCATTGTGCTGGCCCGCTTTGTGCCCATCGTGCGCACCTTTGCCCCCTTTGTGGCGGGCATTGCCCTCATGCACCCGCCCACGTTCTTTCTGTTCAACATCACGGGCTGCATTTTGTGGGTGGGTGGGCTCGTTTCTGCCGGGTTCTTTTTGGGCAACCTTGAGTGGGCGCGGCAGAATTTCAGCCTGATCGTCTACGGCATCATAATCGTTTCGGTGCTTCCCGTGGTCATAGAAATTGTGCGGGGCCGCATGGGCAACAAGGGCTAGACCCTACTGCACCACGCGCAGTCTGCCGCCTTCCATATGCGCCTCCCTGTTTATGCACAGGGGGGCGTCTTCGTTATGGTGCGAAACAAAGACCATGTGAATGCCCTGCGCGGCCAGCTGGTCGAGCAGGTGCAGGTACTGGGCGCGGCTGGCCGCATCCAGGCCGGAGCACGGTTCGTCCAGCAGCAGAATGTCTGGTCCGCCCACCAGCGCACGCGCCAGAAACAGACGGCGCAGCTGACCTGTGGAAAGGTGACGGATGGACTGCTGGCCCAGCAGTTCGAGCCTTTCGGCAGATTCCTCGGGAAACATGAGCGCCATGCGGCCCTTGGCCTCCGCGCGTTCGGCTTCAGAAAAACGGCGGTACACGCCAATGCTGTTGTCAAAGCCGGTGCAGACCATATCGAGCGCATTGAGCGAATAGCCATAAAGCGCCTGGGAAAGGTCAGAAACCAGCCGCACTCCCTTGCGCACGGCCTCAAGAGTGGTCACATGCCCGCCCTGGTTGGGCAGCCAGTGGTCAAGGCTACCGCCTGCAGCCACAAATTCGTCGCCCGCCAGCAGCCGCAGAAAAGTGGACTTGCCTGATCCGTTGGCCCCGGTGATGCGCCAGTTTTCACCCTGATGCATGCACCAGTTGATATTGTGCAGCACTTCCTGCCTTTCGATGAACACCGTTACATTGTCCAGATCAAGCATGATGTGCCCGCTGCCCTGCACGGGCTCCCCGGCGGCAGGCGCGCTGTTGCCCTGAGGCTTGTTTGCTTCGTCCGCCGCGTCGCCAGCAGGCGGTGCGGTAAGCAGCCGCCCGTTGCGCACATAGCGGCGGCCCGTGCACCAGTCGGGAATATTGGCCGCGCGGTGCGCAGTCATGATCACAGTGCAGCGGCTGGCATATTCGCCCAGGGTTTCAAAGAAAATCTGGCGGTAGCGTTCGTCGAGGCCTTCGTCGCATTCGTCCAGCAGAAGCAGGGTGGGTGCGCGCAGCAGGGCACGGCCAAGCAGCAGCAGACGCAGCTGCCCCTGCGAAAATGTGGGTACGGTGCGGTCAAGCAGGCCCTCTGCGTCAAGGCGGGCGGCCATGGCATCCACTGCCTGTTTACGGAAGGCCGTGCTGTCGGTGTACACCAGAGGTGTATCTTCAAAGCCGGTAAGCAGCAGGTCGCGCCCTGTGAGATCCCAGGCCTGGCGCTGATAGTTTTCCTGTTGCGCAGGCGAAACAAGGGCGGTCATGGCCCTGCCAGCCAGAGGCGAATCTTCCGCGCCGTCAGGCCCATGCCACTGGATGCGCCCCTTGGCGGGCCACAGCTCGCCGCGCATGAGACGCAGCAGGGTAGACTTGCCGGAACCGTTGGGGCCGAGCAACGCACAGTGCGCGCCGCGTCGCACCTGCCAGTTTATGTTGTGCAGCACGTGCTGCTGGCTTGAATCGCCGGGCAGAAAAAGGCTTACGTCGTCAATGGATACGATAATTTCGGACATAAAAAATCCGTGTTTTCTAAGGCGGTTGTTGCTTTACAGTGGCAGAACGATGCGCTGCCCCCGGTCAAAAATGGTGTATTCGGCAAAACCGAAGGCACGGGCGTACGAGGCCAGCCGGGCAAAGCCGTAGCCCACATCTTCCGTGCTGTGGGCGTCTGAGGCAAAGCTGACTGGCAGGCCCATTTGCGCGGCCATCAGCATGATGGGCGGTGCGGGGTATATCTCGCGGCACAGCTTGCGAATGCCGGCCGAGGATATCTCCATGCTCATGCCCATGTTTTTGATGGCGGCAAGGCCGCGTGCCACCAGAGCCTGGCTTTGCGGTTTTGCCAGCCAGATGTGAAACTGCTCTACCGAAAAAATCTTGATAAGGTCGGGGTGGGCGGCGATGTTGAACAGGCCGGAAAGGATCATGCGCTCCCAGGTTTCAAAGTATGCCTGATACTGCTTTTCGCATTCTTCCTGCGAGAACGCCTTCCACGGTTCCGCGCCGTCGTCAAAACCCCAGTTGCCGATGAAGTGGACGCTGCCCAGCAGATAGTCAAAATCAAAGGCGGCGCACGAGGCGCGGGTAAAGTCCTCCTGCCCTTCAAGCCAGTCCATTTCCATGCCAAAAAGCACGCGGCACGGTCCATTGGCATTGGCAGTACGCAGGGCGCAGACCTCGCGCTCGTAGTCGGGCAGGTGCCGGGTGAGTTGCTCGCGGTATTCGTGGGTGTAATCAAATCCCACGGGGCGGGGCGAGTGCTCGGTAAAGCCCATGAAGGCAAGGCCCCGTGCCTGGCCCGCCGCGAACATTTCGTCCGGGGTGTTGCCGCCGTGCGAATACTTGGTGTGCGTGTGCAAGTCTGCAAGAATCATGTTGTTTCCTGAATATGCTGAATATGCCGTTGCCCTTTTGCGAGTATGACCGTGAACCGGGCGTCTGGCAAGCCGCTGGGGCGGTGGGCGCGTGGTATGAAAAAAGGGAGCCCCCGTCTGGGAGCTCCCTTGATATGCTGTTGGCTGCTATCAGCCCACTATTCTTCGGACTATTTCCTGCCCGGCCTTGCGGCCTGCGCCCATGGCCAGAATGACCGTGGCCGCGCCGGTGACGATGTCACCGCCCGCAAAGACGTTGGGAATGGAAGTTTCGCCCGTGTTTTCATCGGCTTCGATGTAGCCCCACTTATTAAGTTTGAGCTCGGGCGTGGCCTCAAGAAGGATGGGGTTGGAGCGCGTGCCAAGAGCCACGATGGCAAGGTCGGTGGGCAGATCGTATTCCGATCCTTCCACCGGCACGGGCCTGCGGCGGCCAGAGGCATCGGGTTCTCCCAGTTCCATGCGCTGCAGAGTTACGGACTGCAGGCGCATTTCCGCATCGCCGTTGAAACGCAGCGGCGCGGAGAGCATGGCAAACTGCACGCCTTCCTCCTCTGCATGTTCCAGTTCTTCAAGGCGGGCAGGCATTTCAGCGCGGGTACGGCGGTACACGACATGCACGCTTTCAGCGCCCATGCGCAGGGCGGTGCGGGCCGCGTCCATGGCCACATTGCCCGCGCCAAATACGGTTACGTGCTTGCCGGGATAGGCCGGGGTATCCTGCGTGGGGAAGTTGTAGGCGCGGCCAAGGTTGACGCGGGTGAGGTACTCGTTGGCCGAGAAAACGCCCACGAGGTTCTCGCCGGGAACGCCCAGAAAGACGGGCAGGCCAGCGCCCACGCCGATGAACACGGCGTCGTATTCCTTGCGCAGGTCGGCAATATCAATGGTGCGGCCACCAACGGAGTTGAGGTGGAAGTCCACACCGGCCTGCCGCAGGCCGTTGATTTCGGTGGCAACCACGTTCTTGGGCAGACGGAAGGCGGGAATGCCGTAAATAAGCACGCCGCCGGGTTCGTGCAGGGCTTCAAACACGTCCACCTTGATGCCCGCAGTAGCGCACACGCCAGCACAGGTCAGGGCCGAGGGGCCGGAGCCGATGCAGGCCACCTTTTTGGCCCCAAGGGGCAGGGCACAGGCATTGGTGCCGGTTACCTGTTCACAGGCAGTGGTGGCAATGTAGGTGTCGGCCACAAAACGTTCAAGGCGGCCAATGGCCACGGGCTGGCCCTTGGCCTTGAGCACGCACTTGCCTTCGCACTGGTGTTCCTGCGGGCACACGCGACCGCAGACGGCGGGCAGGCTGTTGGTGGTCTTGATGATACGGTAGGCCGCATCCATGTTGCCTTCGGCAACCTGATGGATAAAGTCGCGGATGGGCACTTCGACCGGGCAGCCGGTGACGCACAGGGGCTTTTTGCACTGAAGGCAGCGGCTAGCCTCAGCCTTGGCCATTTCCTTGGTGTAGCCGAGCGCAACTTCTTCAAAGTTGGCGCGGCGTACCTTGGCAGGCTGACAGGGCATGTCCACGCGGGGAGCCACGGTCTTTTTGGGCTTGCTATTCTCCATGGCTGACTCTCCGGTATTCTTCAATGGAAACAGTCTCCTGCTCGCGGTATGCGGCCAGGCGGCGGCGCAGCTCGGGAAAGTCCACTTCGTGGCCGTCAAATTCGGGGCCGTCAACGCAGGCAAACTTGGTTTTGCCGCCCACGGTAACGCGGCAGGCGCCGCACATACCAATACCGTCAACCATGATGGGGTTGAGGCTGACCGTGGTTTTAACGCCAAAAGGACGGGTGGTTTCGGCCACGGCGGCCATCATGGGCACGGGGCCGACGGCAACTACTTCAAACACGTCCTTGTCTGTTTCAAGCCTGTTGCGCAGAAGTTCGGTAACAAGACCCTTGTGCCCGTAGCTGCCATCGTCGGTAGAGATGAGCAGTTCGTCCACAAAGGATTTAAGTTCGTTTTCAAAGAGCAGCAGATCCTTGCTGCGAGCGCCAATGACGCCCACAACCTTGTTGCCGATTCGGGCGTGGCCCTTGGCAATGTGGTGCATGGCGGCAATGCCCGTGCCGCCGCCAACGCACACGACCGTGCCGCGTTTTTCGATATGGGTGGGGTGCCCTAGGGGGCCGCAGACGTCGAGAATGGAGTCTCCGGCGCCAAGGGCTTCAAGCATGGCGGTACTCTTGCCCATAACCAGGTAAACTATAGTGATGGTGCCGTTGTCCCGGTCAGTATCAGCAATGGTGAGTGGAATGCGTTCGCCCTGTTCGCTCATGCGCAGCATGACGAAATGGCCGGGGCGCGCTTTTTGCGCGATTTGCGGCGCATGGAGCACCAGTTTGCTGGTTTTGCCCGGGATCAGGCTTTCCTTGTGCAATATAGGTGTTGGCATAGGTTCTCCTCGTCAGGCATGTGAGTTGCTGCATGGTAGCTGTGTGCGACCTTACTTGCAAGCAACAGTTTTTTTGTGGTTCTTTTACATGGCTGATATGATTTATTGTTTGCGCAGATTTGGCACAAACCGGCTTGTATGGCCCAATTTTTGGGGTATTGCCCTAAAGCCCGGGCCTATTGTACCGATAAGCTCAATGACAGGTGGGGAAGGGGAGTCGGTACAACTAATAAGGAGGCGGACAGGGCCAACCCCTTTGCAAGGAAGCAGTGATCCATTCATGGAGGAATGGTCATGTCGCAACACCTCGGTGACGTTTTCCAGACGGGATCATCGCCGCCCGAAGTGGCAGAAGACCCGACCCGAAGTCGGAATCTGCTGCTCATTGAGCGGTATCTTGTTGTACTGGAAGAAAACAAGAAGGCCTGCCGCGCAGATGTAACTGATGCGGATATGGCCTTGGACATGGCGGGTTTTGTGAAGCGCCAGCTGCGCAGACCAGCCGAAATGCCCAGAATGTCTCCGGCCTTGCTGGCCCTGGCTCTTGTGAGGCGCATTATTGATGCGCCGGAACAGTAAACCGGACGGTCTCCAAAGTGGAGATCCGGACCGGATGCAGAAAGACCATGCGTTCCCAGTGCAGGGCTAGGCCCGCACTGCAGAACACAAACCACTAGCATCACTTTTCCGTGACATGATAGGGGGCATGGCAGTCCGCAATCCATAACGAATTCTCCACCTAAGAGAGGCGGGGGCGTGGGGCCTCCGCCTCTCGTGCTGCCAAGGGGCAGCACCGAAAACAGCGAGCCGGTTGCGGCTTTGCCGCGCCGGAAGTGAGCGGTTTTCGTGCCCTTCCGCGCCCATGCGCGGGCATGCGGTTTTGTAGCGGGGGCGTGGGGCCTCCGCCTCTCGTCTTTATCTCATGCCTCAGTTGTCTTTCCGTCAGTGATTGCCCGCCTCTCGTGCTGCCAAGGGGCAACACCGAAAACAGCGAGCCGGTTGCGGCTTTGCCGCACCGGAAGATACTCGTCCCACAGATAAAACGGCCCCTTTCGGGGCCGTTTTGGTTATGCGGTAAACTTCATGTGTTTGCCGCATGCGGGGGAGTGGTTAGGGGTAGAATCCAGTGGGTTTTTCGGAAAGATTTATGAGAATGTTTTTTTGCTGCGTGTAGTGCTCAAGGATAATCTTGTGTGTTTCACGCCCGATGCCAGATTCCTTGTGCCCGCCAAAGGGCGCACCCGCCGGGATGCTGTTGTAAGTATTGACCCACATGCGGCCAGTTTCAATTGCCCTGCTCACGCGTATGGCCCTGTTGATGTCACGCGTCCACACCGCGCCGCCAAGGCCATAGAGGCTGTCGTTGGCCATAGCCACAACTTCCTCTTCTGTCTTGAACCTGATGATGACCGCCACCGGTCCGAATATTTCTTCCTGCGCCACACGCATATTGTTGGTGACATTGCCGAGAAGGGTTGGTCGCATAAAGCAGCCTTTTGCCAGTTCGCCTTCGGTGATGCGCTCACCCCCGCAGAGCAGGGTTGCACCTTCGGCCTTGGCCTGCGTAATGCAATGCTGGATGGCCTTGAGGTGCGATTCGTAAATCTGCGAGCCCATCTGGGTTGCAGGGTCCCACGGCAGGCCAACCTTGACGCGGTTGAAGCGTTCCACGGCATCGGCAACAAATCTGTCGTAGATGCTATCATGCACAAAAACGCGCGAACCAGCGCAACACACCTGCCCTTGATTGAACAGAATGCCAAGCTGCAGACCGTCCATAGCCAGATCCCACTGGCAGTCAGGAAAATAGATGTTGGCCGATTTGCCCCCCAGCTCCAGGGTCGAGGGAATAAGGCGTTTGGCTGCTGCCAGGCCCACTTGACGGCCCACTTCGGTGGAACCGGTGAAGGCCAGTTTGCGAAAGCCGGGGTGCTCAAGCATGAACTGGCCGGAACGCGAACCGCGCCCGGTAATAACGTTGAACACACCCTTTGGCAGCACATCGGCGATCAGTCGCGCCAGCTCCAGAACGGAAAGGGATGTGTGGTTTGACGGCTTGAAAACGGTGCAGCAGCCAGCGGCAAGCACAGGCGCCAGCTTCCATGCGGCCATGAGAAAGGGGAAGTTCCACGGTACAATCTGCCCCACCACGCCGATGGGTTCACGAAACACCAGCGACATGGTGTTTTCGTCCAGCATTACAGCCGTGCCTTCGTCAGCGCGCACAACACCTGCAAAATAACGGAAGTGGTCGGCGGCAAAGGGAATATCCACATTCATGGTTTCCCGAATGGGCTTGCCGTTGTCCATGGTTTCCACCATGGCCAGGTGCTCTTTGTTGGCGTCAATAAGGTCGGCGATTTTCAGCAGCAGGTTGGCGCGCTCAATGGGGTCTACCTTTTTCCAGCTGTGCCATGCAGTGGTGGCAGCTGTAACGGCGTCGTCCACATCCTGGCTGGTGGCTTCGGCGCAGGTGGCAAGGCGTTCGCCGTTGGCAGGGCAGTATGTGTCAAAAGTGCCGCCGTCAGAGGCTGGTTTCCACTGGCCGTTGATGAAAAGGGAGTACGAATCCTGAATGTCTGGTTTGTTCATGAATCACTCCTTTTTTAAAAACCATGATTGTCATAATGACAAATAGAGAGAAATATGGACTGCAAATCCATATTTCAAACAGTAGTTTTTAGATAAAATGCGTCCTGTAGATCTTTATGTGAAAAAATATACAAACGCGCATTTTCTAAAACACTGCAACATATGAATCGATTCACTTCGTAAATCAATTAATAACAGTGCAAATATTTTTTACAAACGTGTCACGATAATGTTGTGTATCAGGATGGCAGTGACAGAAAAAGAATGAAATTCAGGCAGGATACAACGGGGTATCCTGCCTGAATTCATGATGCGGAAAGATTTGTGTGGAAGAAATCAGCTTTGGGCGGGGCGGTAGCCGTGGGCAAAGTCGGCGGCGTAGAGCCGTGATGGGGCACCCTGGCTGTTTTCTGCAGGCAGCACGAGAAAGACCGTCTGCCGGGTGAGGTTGTGGCTGGTGATGCACTGGGCAAGTTCACCCAGGGTGGTCCAGTAGAGCTGCTCTTCTGGCCAGCTGACCATGTGGGCGCAGAATACCGGGGTTTCTGGCGGCAGGCTGCGCGACAGCTCGTCTTGCAGCGCCTGCGCCGAAGCGGCGGAAAGGTACACGGCCATGGAGGCCTTGTGCTCGGCCAGCAGGTGCAGGTGCTCGCGCGCGGGAACCGGGGTGCGGCCCTCAAGCCTGCTGATGATGAGGCTTTGCGTCACTTCCGGCACGGTAAATGTAATGCCGGCGGCGGCTGCGGCAGCGCAGGCGGCGGTGACGCCCGGTATCACCCGCCAGGGGATGCCGTCCGCATCCAGCAGGGCGGCCTGTTCGCGCAGCGCGCCGTACAGCGAGGGGTCGCCCGTATGCACTCGGGCCACGGGGCGTCCTTCAAGGGCGGTGGCCCGCACCAGTGCGTGGCACTGCTCGAGCGTCAGCGGTGCGGAATCCACTACCATGGCCGGAGGCGCGGCGCAGGCCACAACCTCGCGTGGAACCAGCGAACCTGCGTAGAGCACGAGAGCTGCCTGTTCAATGGCCTTGCGGCCCTTGATTGTCATGAGATCCGGATCGCCGGGGCCAGCTCCTACAAATGTGACTGTGCCGGGTGCAACCCCGGCGCGCGCTGCGTCATCCATGGCTTACCTGCTTTCAGGTTGTGCGCCGGACTGGATTGGGGAGGGCGCGGGTTTTTGGGCGGCCAGCAAAAATACCGGGTTCATGGCAGAGAGATGCACGTCGCCGCCCAGCGTTTTGCCCTCGGCCGCGGATATCTGCAAAATTTCCACAGGCCATGCCATGTCTTCAAAAAAGCGGCGGCAAAGGCTGAAGCTGTCGAGCAGCACACAGCTGACCACCACACGCCCGCCCACGGGCAGGCGCAGGCACACATGGCCCAGAATGTCATCGCCGTCATCGCCCGAAAGGCCGCCGCCAATAAAGACCCGCTGGGGATCAGGCAGGCCGGGCAGGCATTCCGGGGCCTGTCCCAGTCGCACCTCCACATTGGCGGCACCAAAGCGGCGGCGGTTTTCCTGAATGCCCATGGCGCGGCCAGCGGAACGCTCTACCGCGATAACGCGGCCCTCGTGCGCCAGCACCGACGCCTCAAGGGCCACCGCGCCAGAGCCAGAGCCCAGATCCCACACCACATGCCCGGCCTCTATGCGCAGCAGGGACAAGGCCGCTGCCCGCACGGGTTTCTTGGTGATCAGGCCCCGGTCAACTGCAAGCTGGTCGGCATCGAGGCCCAGATGCGGGCGGCGTGCGGGTGCGGCAGGCACCAGAACCATGGTGCAGGCGGGGCCAAATTCACGGCTGGCGGCATCGGCCAGGCTCAGATGGCTTACTGTTTCGTCGGCTGCGCCCATGCGTTCAAAAATGTGCGCGTCAAACCAGTCAACGCCCCTGTCGAGCAGGTGGCGGGCCAGTACGTCGGGCGACATGCGCGCGTCGGTAAGGATGCAGAGCGGCGCGTTTTTGCCGCAGGCTACATTGAGGGGGCGCAGGTCGTCGCGACCGTGCAGCGACAGGCAGATGACCTTGTGCCACGGCAGTGAGAGGCGCGCGCAGGCCTGTTGCAGCGAGCTGACCGCAGGCAGCAGCCGCACCGCTGTGGAGCCAAGACGGCGCACAAGCGTTGCACCAATGCCAAAAAGCAGGGGATCGCCGTCGGCAAGCACCAGTACGCGTTCGCCAGCGGCCCGCAACTGGCTGAGGCGGGTGAGCAGCGGTTCAAGTGGTGTGCTGAGGGGCAGCAGGCGTGCCTTGAGGGTCGTGCCTTCGATAGTGGGCGTCGTGGCAGGCGATTCTCCGCCCGTGGTTTCACTGCCCGCAAGGCTGAGGCCAGAAAATTCTTCAAGCAGCAGGCGGCCTGCGCAGATAACGTCGGCCTGTTCCGCAAGCTGGCGCTGTGCTTCGGCAAGCCCCGCCAGACCGCGCGGGCGGGCGCAGTCGATCCCCATGACCGTGATGGGTTCGGGCGTTGCAATGGTGGGCTCGAACACAAAGAAAGACTGCAACATCTCCGACATGGGCGGCCAGTCGTCCTGCTCGGACATGCCGCCAGCCGCGGGGCCAGCCATGGTGCTGGGCGTCTGGGGCTGTGGGGCATTTGATGCGGGAGTGCTGTCAGGAGCTTCAGTTGCCGGTGCACCATGCAGGTAAGGCGAAGCTTCTGCTGCGAGTGCAGAAGCAGAATCAGGCGCATCTTCAGAAACTACAGGCTCAAAAGCAGGGGCTGATGCGGGTTCAGGCGCGGATTCCGGGCTTTCATTTTCATGAAAAAGCGGAGTTTCTTCCGTTTTTGCGGGCGGCTCCTCGGTCGCTTCATTTGCATCAGCGACATCAGGAGCAGCATCGGCAGCGATGGTGGATTCTTCTGCGGTAGCGGGCTGCTCGGTGGCGGTTTCTGGGGCGACCTCTGTGGGCAGTTTGGCAGACAGTTCTGCGGGCAACAGTTCAGCAGGCTCAGGGATGCTGGCCGATTCCGCCAACAGCGTGTGCGTAGTGCCCGTAGCGAGGCCCGCCTCATGCTCCTGTGCCGGAACTGTGGGCGTATGGGATGGCACGGCAATGCCGGGCAGTGATACCTGTTGTTTCATAATGCCAATAATTCCCTGCCATCAGTATGAAAAAGGTGCAGGCCCACGGCCTGCCCCGCAAAATTTCGGGCTGTATGCATTGCCTGCCGGGCTACATGCTCAAGCACCTGTGGGCCAGCGGCGTCTGGCAGCAGCAATTCAAGCGCATGCGCTGCAGTAATGCACCGGGCAATCTCGCTGCCGCAGGCGGCTCCGGTGGCATCGGCCTGTTGCGCCAGCGCCTGCATGTCGAGGGTGGAGTCCTTGGCGTGGGTGTAGGCATGGCCCTGGGCGAGCTTGACCAGCTTGCCAAAAAAACAGCCCCACACAATACGCTCAAAGCCCATGGCTCCAGCCGCTTGCAGCGAAAATTGCGCAAAGTCGGCAACCTGCACAAAACAGCGTTCGGGCAGTTGCGGATAGCGTTCCATAAGCAGTCTTTCCGAACGCCTGCCCGTTGTCAGGCATACCGTGTGGCATCCCGTGGCGGCTGCAACTGCCAGCCCCTGCTCAATGGTGGCCTTCCATGCGGCATGGCTGAATGGCCGTACCGTGCCTTGTGTTCCCAGTATGGAAATACCGCCTTCAATGCCCAGCCGGGGATTGAAGGTCTTTTGCGCCAGGGCTGTGCCTTGCGGCACGCTGACAAAAACGGTCAGCACTGTTTTGGCCGCATTTGCGGTGCCGTGGATATGCCCGCACGCCTGTTCTCGCAGGGCGAGGCTGATCTGCTGGCGCGGCACCGGGTTTATGGCTGCTTGCCCCACCGGCACAGGCAGGCCCGGCAGGGTGACGCGTCCGACCCCCGGCCCTCCCTTTATAATGATGTTGCCGGGGTCTGCAAGCTCCGCGCCGTCAAAGGGCAGGGCGCTTTCAACCACAGTGGCGCTTATGCACGCGCCCGACGTGGCATCGGGATCATCCCCGCCATCCTTGATAATGCTGGCGTGTGCAGAGCGTATGATGCCCTGCGGCGGTGGGTCGCAGTGCCTAAAATCTTTGGTGTTCCAGCATTCGGCCAGTTCTGGCGCTGGCCCCGGCTGGCAGTTTGCAACCTGCAGGTCAAGCCAGCCGCGCGGTACTGGTTGCCCGACGTTATCTGCTTGGGGTGTGCTTGCAAAAGGCGGCAGCGGCACGCGCACACGGGCTGGTGCGCATTCATGGCGCAGCAGATGCAGCGCTGCAAGCGCCGCACCAGTGGCAGCACTGCCTGTGGTAAAGCCCTCGCGCAGCTTGCCGGGCATGGTTCAGGCCTGACTGGGGCGGGTGCGGGCTTCTGGCTCTGGCAGCCATATCTTGCCCCGGGCCACAAGGGACACCGGGCCGTCCACGCCAGCCATCTCCGCGCCGTTTTCTGTAAACAGCCGTACATCAAGGGCAGATCCACCTGGCTGCATGATGGAAAAAGCGCGGCGCGGGCCAGAACGCGCAAGACGCAGAGCAAGGGACAATGCGCCGGACCCGCAAGCGTTTTCAAGAAAAGTGGTGCCCGCATCGCGCACATGCACGAGCGGCAGCATGTCGAGCTGCCCCTGGCATTCACGCCACCAGATGACCCCGGCGGCTGGCTCGTTTTCAAGATTATGCCGCTGGCGCATCTGGGCGGCAACGGCATAAGAGTCGTCGGGCAGTGGATGCACTGGCCCGCCGAGCAGCAGGTGGCAGATGCCCGGCAGACGCACCAGTTGCGCGCCTTCTTCTACAGTGGTGATGGAATACGAGGGCAGCCGCAGCAGGGCTTCTACCTGCCAGAGCGGGGCCGTGCCTCTGGTGCGCAGTCGCACAGGGCTGTTCCAGCCGGAAACCTGAATTTCGTCGGTGCGTTCGGGATATTCTGCGTGAACGTCGCCTGCTGGTTGCGCGGTACCGGCGGTCATGCCCTCGAGCACGCCCTGTTCCGGGCCTGCACTTTGCGCGGTGTACGCGAGCAGAGCGCCCACGGCGCGGCTTGCGTTGACGCAGAATTCACCGCCAGCCATGCGCAGTTTGCCCTGCGCCAGATGCACAAAGCCCGCCTGCTCTCCGCCAAGCATTGCCGGATCAAGCGCGAGGGCCGCAAGCCGCGTCTGTTCGGCGGGGCGTTGCCCGCTGTCGGGGAAAAGCAGTGTGGTGTTGCCCCCTGGGCTCCACTTGGAAAAAGTCAGTGCAGGCATGGAAAATCCTTGGTTCACGGCCAAGTATGCCTTAGCCCCGGCGGGCTGTCCAGCATTGGCGTGCGGGGCGCGCTGGAGGCGCGCAACAGCAGGGCAGGGGGCCGCGCAAAAAAATATGCGGGCAGATGTCATCAGTATATCATTTAAGGAGTCGCGCAAAACCGAAAGAGTCTTTCCTATTTACAACTTGCGGTTTTTCGCAAACGCGGGTATGTCAAAAGCAGTTGCCGTCTCCAAGGCCCATGGCTGTGAGTGAGCCGGTAACGTGGCGGGCACACCGCGATTTACTGTTGTGACGGTAATCGACGACACAAACAACGTTTGGGAGGCAGTATGAAATCGTTTCGTCTTCTTGCTCTTGCGGCCGCTCTTGTTCTGAGCTTCGCCGTGGCCGCTGCGGCCGCTCCGGCGTGCAACAAGAAAATTGAAAGCTTCGACTTCGTCGTGGACTACTCTGGTTCCATGATGATGAAGAACGACAAGCTCAAGCAGGACAAGATCATTGTGGCCAAAAACGTGCTGACGCGCGTTAACGCCGCTATTCCCGCTCTGAGCTACAACGGTGGCTTGCACACCCTTTCGCCCAACGGCGCCATCGTCGCCCAGGGCCCCTGGGATCGCGCCGCCATGGCCGCCGGCCTTAAGAAGCTGAGCAGCAACTTTGATATTTTTGGTCGTATGACCAGCATGGGTAACGGCCTTCAGGCTTACGAACCCTTCATCTCCAGCATGAAGCGCGACGCCGCCCTGATCCTCGTGACCGACGGTGACAACAACCGCGGTAACGACCTCGTGCAGGTTGTGAGCCAGATGTACGCCAGCCAGCGTAACCTGGTTGTGCATGTGATCTCCCTGGCCGACACCCCCAACGGTGAAGCCAACATCAAGAAGATCGCCGCCCTGAACTCCAACGCCGTTGTGGTGCGCGCTGAAGAGCTCGCCACCAGCGACGCCGCTGTTGAACGTTTCGTGCTTTCCGTGTTCTGCAAGGATGAAGACGTCATCGTGCTGCGCGGCGTGCATTTTGCCTTCAACTCCTTCGCCCTTGACGGCAAGGCCATGGGCATCCTGAACGAAGCCGCCACCCTGATCAAGAACAACCCCAACAAGCGCGTTGTTCTCTCTGGCTGGACCGACTACGTGGGTTCCGACTCTTACAACATGAAGCTTTCGCAGGAACGCGCCAGCGCGGTTAAGAACTACCTTGCGAAGCAGGGCATTCCTGCCAGCCGCATGACCGCCATCGGTCGTGGCAAGTCCTTCAAGTATGACAACAAGACCGACGAAGGTCGCGCCATGAACCGGCGCACCGAAGTGTCCTTCGAGTAATCGCGGACCTTCGCTTCAGTCGAATTAAAGCAAAAGCCGGGTGGTGTATGCCGCCCGGCTTTTTATGAGGTGCATTGCACATGCGTAAGATTTTGGCACTTATTCTCGCGATGGGCCTGGCCACCGGCGGTTGCGCCTGGTTTGGCGGTTCTTCTTCCGAAGAAGTTAAACCCGCTCAGCCCCAGGAACAGACTGCCGCCCCTGAACCGGCTCCGGCTCCTGAAGCCCCTGCCAAGGACGTAAAAGGCAAGGGCAAGGCCAAGACCAAGGCCGAAAAACCGGCTGAAGTCAAACCCGCTGCCTCTAAAAAGGTTGTAAAGACCGAGGCTCAGGTCGCCGCCGAGCTTACCATGGTGGGTAACAAGCTTGCCGCCCAGGCCGCACGCACTGTTATGCCTTCCAAGGCATCCAGGGAAGTGCGCCAGGACAGCAAGGGCTTCGTTGCCAGCTACATTGAAGTGGACGCGTCCAACGTGACCACCGAATTGCGGCCCAGCGCCACCGGTCAGTACGTGGGCTTTATCCGTTATCAGGAAAAGGTGATGGAATGCCGCGGAAAAACCAAGCAGGAAGCCACCACTACTGCCTCGTGCGAACAGGTTAAGGCTCGTAACCTTAACGAACTGATCCGTTACGACGGCAGCACCTGGCAGTACTAGTACGCAAGCAAAAGATGCCGCTCTGGCCGTGCGCTGCGTAAAGCTGCGTTATGCCGGAGCGGGTGTTCTTTGCCGGGCGACACTGCTTTGGGCGAAGGAATTTTGGCGGGGCCTCGGCCCCGCTTTTTTTGGTCTACGCATATGCGTGAAAACGCAAGATGACAGAAGCGGCCAGAACCACAGGTTCTGGCCGCTTCTATTTTGAATATACAAATCTGCTGACTCCGCCGTGCCATGCGAGTGGTTTGCACTGGCTGGCTGTAACGTTAAATTTCAGGCGCAAGCGACTGTATTGCTTGCCAGCCCCGCAGATATTCTGGCGGTTTATGCGTGCTTGACGAAATGAACTTATAGAATTTTCAGAAACTATGCCCGGCTGTTTTGTCCAAGTCGTTGACCTCTACTGACTAGCCTTGTCCGCCGTCATTACGCAAAAAATCCTTGGGGAGATGTTCACGTATCCAGCGTGCGCACTGCGCGGGATTCTTGCCCTCCGCTGGGCAGCGCAGGTTGGCGTAGTGGGTGTAAAGGGCAAGACGTTCATTAAAAATGTCTTCAAGCTTTTCACCCGGGTTCATGGCAATGCCGCGTTCCGGATTGCGGGCAATACGCTCCTCAATAAGGCGAAAGGGCACATCAATAAAAACAATGGGGCCCAGGGTGGCAAGGTGATTCATGGCAGAATCGCGATAAATGACGCTGCCGCCAGTGGCAATGACCGTGCGATGCGCCTTGATGGCGGCAATAACCTTGGCTTCAGTATCCAGAAAAGCGAATTTGCCAAGGGAATCTGTAATGTCCTGAAGGCGTGCGCCGTACACAGCCTCAATCAGATGGTCGCTGTCAACGAGTGCCCAGCCAAGTTCCTGGGCCAGTGCGTATCCAACGGTAGACTTACCCGCGCCGGCCATGCCGATAAGAGTAATGCAGGGGGCTGGCGCAGAAGGTGCGGCGGTAAGTTCCGGCTTGGTAGGCATGCTGGCTCCTGATTGTTGCCTGAAAAAATGACAGATGCACTCGCAAGTGCGCGGCGGCGAATTTGCAACTATCTGATATAGAGCTGAATGTGCCGAAGCCAGAGCGACCTGTCAATGACCCGCCGCCAGAAGGGTGGTTTCATTGGATGCGCGAATGGCTAACGGCTCGTATCAAGGGCTAAAGTTTGTGTGGCTTTGTGCCGATAAGCGCAGTAGAGGTGAGTTCCATGTGCAAGTCAGTTGTATTGCCGTTACTTGCGGTGTTGGCGATTTCTGTCTGTCCGGTTTCGGCGGCCGTGGCCGCTGAAGTTGACCCCCTGCCGCCACAGGTTCCCGCACGCACAGCGTCGGGGGCTACAAATATCAACGATGTGTGGCTGCACAACGGTGGCGGACGTTTGTACCAGAATACGCTTGTGGCTCCACGGCAGATTGCCCTGGAAGGGGCGCGTTTTGTGGATCCTGCTGCCGTGCCTGAACTGTCCCTGACCCCGCCCGCAGACAAAAAGGCCCCCGTGCGGCATACCCGCAAGGCAAAGGTTGCAAAATCCGCTCCCGCTGGCGCCGCATCCAGCACCGAACCCGGTACGCCTCCCAAGGGTGTCGGTAAGACATCCCTCAAGGCTCCGGATAAAACCCCCGCCAGCACATCAGCCAAAACTCCTGCCGGTGATGCTGGCAGTATACCCCCGTTGAGCGCGGCAGGCACAGGTTCTACGTCTGCCGCCAGCGGTGTTGGCGGGGTGGATTCGCCTTATTCCTCTGCCGCCGCATCACCGGTAGGCGGGGTGGGTGGAAGCGCCACTACGCCCGTAGCCCCAATGCCCGGCTTGGGCAGTAGTAGTGCGCCTGTGTCCGCTGTTTCTGCCGACGATATTTTGCCGCGCGCCAACGCCAGACCCTGACCATACATATAGCACTTTTTGTCAGGGCACGGCAAAACCCGCGCCGAATTTTGGGCCGCAATGATGGTTGCGGCCCCAATATTTTTTACCCAGAGGCAACTGTCAGCGGCTGATGCGATTTCAGTCATTCGTCCGTATTTTCGCTGCTCGTCTGTACGCTGTGCCCTTAGGGGTGAATGCTTCAGGGCTGTTTGCCTGTGATGTGCAGGCTGTCGTCTGCTCGGAAATTTTATTGAGGACAAGGTGTTATTGCCCTTGCGCCCCCGCGCTTACATGGGCATGATAGTCGCGCGCTGAATAGGGCAACTGGCGCTTGACGGAGCCCGTGCTGGCGTGTATGTAGCTTGTTCCATATATTTTAACGCCAGGGCAATGCCGCTCTCCGCGCTTAAAAGCCGGGGGTAGCCCCAAACCGCTCAGGCCCGGCGTGCCGCATCGATCCGGTGTCGGCCCAAGGCCCTGCCGGAAATTTTTTAAGGAGTCTGCCATGAAAAGAACATATCAGCCGAGCAAAATCAGAAGGGCCCGCACCCACGGGTTCCGCACCCGCATGGCCACCCCCAGCGGGCGCGCCATCATTCGTCGCCGCCGCGCCAAGGGCCGTAAGGTTCTGAGCGCCTAGCGGGGCGGGCTTGCCCCGTTCTACATGGGTATTCCCATGCATCAGAATGGTCTGCCGCAGCATCTGCGGATACGCCGTAGGGCGGAATTCGTGGCGTGCTATGAGCGGGGCAGGCGTCTGCACACCGAGCATTTTCTTGTATTTGTGCTGTCGGGCAATTGTCCCGGTCTAGCTGCGCGCACTGGCATGGCTGTTTCCCGCAAGGTTGGCAATGCTGTTGTGCGCAATCGCGTCAAAAGGCTTTTGAGGGAGTTTTATCGTTTGCACCGCAGCGATCTGCCCACAGAGGCCGACATCGTTACCGTTGCCAAAAAGCATGCCGGAGAGGCTGCGCTGGATTTGGCCAGCGTGGCCGCCGAGCTTTTGCCGTTGATGCGGCGTTTGGTTCGGCGTGAGCCGGGCCGCCCGGCATTGGATGGGCTGCCATGAGTCATTTGCTGCGTAAGCTATGCATCTTACCTATACGCGTTTACCAGCTTTGCATCTCGCCAGTGCTTCCCCCCGCCTGTCGGTATTATCCCACCTGTTCCGCCTATGCCGCAGAGGCCATCATGACCCACGGCATCTTTCGGGGCGGCTGGCTTGCGCTTAAGCGCCTTGCCCGCTGTCACCCCTGGGGCGGCTCAGGTTACGACCCTGTTCCACCACCAAGGCGTCCTCGTGACGTCCCGCCACTGTCCCAGGAGTGAACGCCCTCATGCAAGACGGAAAAAATCTGATCATCGCCATCCTTTTGTGCCTCGTCGTTATTGTGGGCTGGAGTTACCTGTCCGAATACATGGGCTGGGTTCGCAAGCCTGATCCGGCCGTTGTTGCGCAGCAACAGCAGGCGCAGCAGGCCGCCCAACAGCAGCAGGCGCAGCAGCAGGCCGCTGCCGTAGCCCAGCAGGCTCTGCCTGTGTTTACCCCCGCCCCCGGACGCGACCTCAAGGTCGATTCTCCCCTTTACGAAGCCGTTTTTCATACCGGCGGCGGAGCTCTGCGCTCTTTCAAGCTCAAGCAGTACCAGACCGGTCTCGCCTCTGATTCTCCTCTGGTCAATCTTGTGGATCCCCAGACCGCCACTGTTGCCCCGCTTGGCCTTGTGGTTAACAGCCAGCCTTCGTGGAGCACCGGCCAGTGGTCTGTTGAAAGCAACGAAAACGGCCTGAATATTGCTGCCGGCCAGCAGGGTGTGCTGCGTTTTAACGGTGAAGTGGACAACCTGCGTGTTGTGCGCGAAATGACTTTCAGCTCTGATACCTATCTGATCCGCGAAAAAATCCGCGTGGTTAATACCACCGATCAGGCCCGCAGCGTGCGCGTGAGCTACACCGTTGCCGCCGACGCCAGCAACGCGGCAGGCGGTCGCTATGACGCTATGCGCCTTGCCTGGGATAACGACGGAAGCCTTGGCGAAGAATCTTCGGCAAGCACTCTTGAAACCACGGGCGTACAGGTTGCTGGCAAGGTTTACTGGGCCGGTACCATGAGCACCTATTTTCTGGCGGCGGTGCTGCCGGGCGATACCAGCAATGTGATCGTCAAGGGCCGCATGCAGCAGAACGTGTTTCGCGCTGCAATTGAAGAGCCCGAAGTGATGCTTGGCCCCGGGCAGGAACGGGAACTGACCGTTTCTTACTGGCTTGGACCCAAGGAACGCGCCAAGCTTGCCGCTGTTTCCGACCAGCTGGCCAAAAGTATCGACCTTGGCATGTTCCACGTTATCGCCAAGGGTCTGCTGTGGCTGCTCGAATTTTTCCAGAAGTACGTCAACAACTGGGGCGTTGCCATCATTCTGCTGACGGTCTTCATCAAGGCCCTGTTCTGGCCGCTTACGGCCAAGAGCTACGCCTCCATGGAAAAGATGAAGAAGCTTCAGCCCCACATGACGGCCATCCGCGAAAAGTACAAGGACGACAAGGAGCTCATGAACAAGGAAGTCATGGCGCTCTACAAGACCTATGGGGTAAACCCGGCCAGCGGCTGCGTGCCCATTCTTATCCAGATGCCCGTGTTCTTTGGTCTGTATCAGGCGCTGCTCACCTCTATCGAACTGCGTCACGCTCCTTTCATCACTTACGTGCCCGGCACGGATATCCTGTGGCTGGCTGACCTTTCGGCCAAGGATCCTTTCTACATCACGCCCGTTATCATGGGCCTGACCATGTTTATCCAGCAGAAGATGAGCCCCCCGGCCTCTGACCCCACACAGCAGAAGATCATGATGTTCCTGCCCCTGATCTTTACCGCCATGTTCCTGAGCTTCCCCTCTGGTCTGGTGGTGTACTGGCTGGTCAACAACATCCTTTCCATTGCGCAGCAGAGGATGATGGCGAAGAAGTTCTCTACAGTCGCAGCGAAGTAGGCCGCCCCGGCGGGTTCGCAAGACACAGCAAGGGGTTCTTATGGAAGGGTTTAAGGAGTTCCAGGGCAAGGATCTTGATGGCGCCATAGAGGAAGCCTGCGGCTACTTCAATACGGCGCGGGAAAAGCTTGAGATCGAAATTGTGCAGGATGCCAAATCCGGCATATTCGGCATCGTGGGGGCGCGCAAGGCCAAGGTGCGCGCCCGCCGCGTGCAGCTGCGTGAAACTGTAGAGAGCATACTGGGCAGAAAGGGCGGCGATGGAGCTGCTGTCCAGACGGCTAGCCAAACTTCTGCTCAGGCCTCTGGTCAGGCTGCGGGTGACAATGCCCCGGCCGAAGGCGAACAGCGCAAAAACGGCGGCAGACAAGCCCCCGTGACAGCGGTGTCCGCTCCTGCCGCAGAAGCCGCCGCAGAGCCTGCTCAGAAGGCAGCCGAAGCTCCTGCAGAAAAGGGTCGAGACGAAAATCGTGACCGTTCGCGGCAGGATTCTCGTGGGGCAGACCAGCGTGGGCAGGACCAGCGCTCGAATGAAGGCCGTCCGCCGCGCGGGCAGCAGGACGACCGCCGTAACCGTGGCCGCAACCGTAACAAGCCCCCGTCGCTTGATTCCTATGAAAGCGAAGAGGCTCTGGATGCTGCCTGTAATGGCAATGTGCTGGAAAAACCTGCCGATAAGCCCTTTGATCGTCGCAATGACCGCAACGGCAAGCAGGACAGGAACGGCAACAAGCCTTCTGGCCGGAATGGCAGAAACGACCGCCGTGAACGCGCAGGCAGAAATGCCGAGGGCGATGAGGCTGTGGAATCTGGCAATGTGACTGAAGCCGCGCAGCGCGAACCGCGTGGCCGCCGCAACGATTCCCGTGCTGAAGGCAGAAACAACGGAAACGGCAGGGGTGATGCCCGTGCCGCCCACCGCGAAGGAACCCGCCCGGAGCGTGCCCCCAAGACTGACGCAGCACTTGATGGTCTTGAAGATGATTTTGAAGCCGCAGGCGAGGGCCTGCCGGTCACGCCGCTTGAGCAGCTTGATGCCGCCAAGCTTGAAGCCCTGGTCGACGACACCGTGCGCAAGCTCATTCGGCCCATCACGGGCGACGAAGTGGGCATCGCCGTCAAGATCGGTGGTGGCAGGGTGTATGTGGGCATTGAGTGCGATGAGGATTCCGGCCTGCTGATCGGGCGCGAGGGGCAAACCCTCGCGGCATTGCAGTACATGATTTCGCGCATTGTTTCGCGCGGCATGAACGCTGCCGTGCGCGTTCAGCTTGATGCGGGTGAATACCGGCGCCGTCAGGACGAAAAGTTGCGTGAAATGGCGCTGGCCCTGGCAGAGAAAGTTCGCCAGAGCGGGCGTTCGTACTCGACCCGGCCGCTTTCGTCCTACCACAGGCGCATTGTGCATGTGTGCCTGCAGGAAGCGGTTGATGTGCAAACCCGCAGCACGGGCGACGGCCCCATGAAGCGCGTGGTCATCATGCGCAAGAAGGGAGAACGCGCCTAGCGTTCAGCCGCACGGCACATGCGCGTTTACGCGTCATCGCAAGCGGGCTGCACGGCCTTGAGAGCTTGTTACGTTGCCGGAGAAAAGGCCCATCTGGGGCATATCTCCGGCAACGCTTTTTACGGGCGCTGGTTGACGAAAATTCGCCCGGCGACCAGCGCACACCGCAAACCGGGCCAATCAGAATTCAGGGTAAAAAGCAGGGAAAGTAATGGAAACAGCAATGCAGCCAGAGCGCAACGACACCATCGCTGCCATCGCAACGCCGCCGGGTTCTGGGGGCATTGGCATTGTACGTATTTCCGGGCCGCGCGCCAAAGAGGTACTGGCCCGCATGTTCCTGCCCATGTCGGCTCTGGTGGAAAATTTTACGCCCTGGCATCTGCACCGGGGGCGGGTTATCGACTGGAACGGCGAGGCTCTTGATGATGCGCTGGCCGTGTTCATGCCCGGGCCGCGCACCTTTACCGGTGAGGATGTGGCTGAAATTCACAGTCATGGCGGCGCGTATCTGGTCCAGGCTGTGCTTGAGAGCGCCATTCGCTACGGGGCGCGTCAGGCAGAACGTGGTGAATTCTCGCGTCGTGCCTTTGTGAATGGCCGCATGGATCTCAGCCAGGCCGAAGCCGTGGCCGAGCTCATTGCCGCTCCCTCCCGCGAGGCTCTGCGCTATGGTTTCAACCGGCTGGACGGGCTGCTTGGACAGCGAACCCTTGAGCTGCGGGACGAGCTTGAAATACTGCGTGCGCAGATGTGCCTTGCCGTGGACTTTCCCGATGAGGAAGTGGAAGGCATGGAGCCCGCGGCGCTGTGCGAGGTGCTGGACAGCGTCATGCTGGCCGTGCGCCGCCTGCTGGCGGGCAGCCGTCGCGCGCAGATTGCGCAGCAGGGCGCGCAAGTGGTGCTGGCCGGGGCCGTCAATGCGGGCAAATCAAGTCTGCTCAACGCCCTGCTGGGGCGCGAACGTGCGCTTGTGACCGACATTCCCGGTACGACCAGAGATTTTCTGGAAGAAACCTGCCTGCTCGACGGACTGCCCGTGCGCCTTACCGATACTGCGGGACTGCGCGATGCGGAGGAAACCGTCGAGCAGTTGGGCGTAACCCGCAGCCGCGAAAAACTTTCTCACGCCGATCTTGTGGTTCTGGTGCTTGATGGAGCCAGGCTGGGCGATGAGGGCGCGGCCGCTGATGCGTGTCCCGACCCCGCCGCCTGCGAGGTTCTGGAAGCGGTTGGCGATACCCCTCTGCTTGTGGTATGGAACAAATGCGACATTTGCATGCCAAAAGTTTTTCCTCCACGGTGGATTGGCTCCAGAACATGTTGCGCTGTAAGCGCACTTTCCGATACATATGTCGAGGAGCTTGCCGCGACATTGCGTGCAGTGTTGCTTGGGGGCAGCGCTGAAGCCGCGCCGGAAGACGGCCTTGCGCCCAACGCGCGCCAGTCGCTGGTGCTCGAGAACGCCTTGAGAGAGCTTGAAGGGCTGCGTGCGGATGTGGTCGCTGGGCAGCCTTATGATTGTTGTGCGGTCAGGCTTGATTTGGCCGCCTCGTATCTGGGGGAAGTTACCGGGCTTTCAAGCCCGGCTGAAGTGCTGAACAGCATATTTGCCCAATTCTGCATTGGTAAGTAACCTATGGATATGGACGTCTTGCGCCGTCGGCTGAGTTGCGAAGAAATCAACGCCATGCCCCTTTGTCATTACGAAGGGCAGGTACAGGTTATTCGCTCTCTGGACGACTGGAAAAATGCGTTGCCTGATCTGCGCTCTGCCGATCTGCTTGGTTTTGATACGGAAACGCGGCCTTCTTTCCGCAAGGGGCGGCGCAATTCTCCGGCTCTTATCCAGCTGGCCACAGCCAATGCCGTGTACCTGGTGCAGCTGGCATTTCTGCCGTTTGGCCCGCACATTGTCGAGATTCTGGCCAATCCCGATCAGGTCAAGGCCGGTGTGGGTATTCGCGACGATATGCGCGACCTTGCCAAGGTGTATGATTTTGAACCTGCCGGGCTGGTTGATCTTGGCGGTGTTGCGCGCGCGCACAAGCTGCCCAGCCAGGGGCTGCGCACCCTTGCCGCAAACTTTTTTGGCTGGCGTATTTCCAAGGGTTCGCAGTGCTCCAACTGGAGCCTCATGGAACTGACCCCTCGCCAGATTGCCTATGCCGCCACGGATGCCTGGATAGGCCGACTGATCTTTTTACGTATGTGCGAGATGGGGCTTATTCCCTCCTGTCGCAACCTTTGCGAAACCCTGCCCGAAGGCGACTTTCTGGCCGCAGGGAGCCCGGTGTGAGCGAAAACTCTTCGCCTTTCTGTTTTCCGCCTCTTGGTCCACGACTGGTTTTTTTTACGGGCGGCACGGCCCTGCGCGACCTGAGCCGCGAACTGATCCACTACACGCATAATTCCGTACATCTGGTGACGCCCTTTGATTCCGGCGGCAGTTCTGCCGCCCTGCGGCGTTCATTTGCCATGCCCGCCGTGGGAGACATTCGTAACAGGTTGCTGGCCCTGGCCGACAGCGCTGTTGTGCCCGCCGCCGTCATGGCCTTCTGCGCCAGCAGATTGCCGGACAAAGGCGAAGAACATGCCGATCCCGAGCCGCTGCGTGAGCATTTGCGAAGCATGGGCAGTGAATCGCACCCCGTGTGGGCAGACATGCCCCCCCTGTTTGCCGATGCGCTACGCCTGCACTTCAAGTTCTTTTTGCAGCGCATGCCAGACGATTTTGATCCTTTCAGGGCCTGTATGGGCAATCTGATTCTGGCGGGCGGATATCTGCACCACAAGCGCGTTTTTGGGCCTGTAATGGCATTTCTGAGCCGCCTGTTGCAGACGCGCGGAGTGGTTTTGCCCATTGTGAGCGAGAGCCTGCACCTGGCGGCAGAGCTTGAAGACGGCTCGGTTGTGGTGGGGCAGCACCACTTCAAAAATCTGAGCGTTGCCGTGCGGCGGCTGTTTTTGACCGTGCACGAGCCGGACCGTAATCAGGACGGATCAAAAAAGCCGCAAACACCGTGCCGCCCGCCGCTTGCGCCAGCATCTGCGGCCTATCTGAGGTCTGCGGGGGCCATCTGTTACCCCATGGGCAGTTTTTACACCAGCGTGCTGGCCAATCTGCTGCCTCAAAACGTGGGCAAGTGCATTGCCGGAATTTCGTGTCCCAAAATTTTTATTCCCAACACTGGTACAGACGCTGAACTGCACGGTCTTACGGTGTCGGGGCAGGCGGCCATGATTTTGCGCCATTTGCGCGAAGACGCGCCCGACGCGCCGGGTGAAGCCCTGCTGCATGACGTGCTGGTCGATACCCGGCATGGCCGTTATGAGGGCGGGCTTGATACAGACGAACGCGCGGCTCTGGCCCGCATGGGCGTGCGGCTGGTGGAAAAGGATCTGGTGAATGAAAATGATCCTCAGAGACATGTGCCGGAACTAACCGCCAAAGCCCTGCTGGAGCTCGTGCCCGGCAGTTCGGTGACCCTGTGAACAACGACATCTCACATACAGAACCCGCCTCTTCCAAATTTGCATCAGGCCAGTTTGAGGCAGAAAGTCAGGGAATGACTGGCCAGCGGCTTGATTTTTCCCTGAGCGTGCTCTTGCCGCACATGGGCCTGCGTGGTCGTAAGCGCTGCATTGAAAACGGACTGGTGCGGGTAAATGGCCGCGTCTGCACAGCGGCGCAACGCCTGCGCAAGGGCGATGTGGTTGTACTGCAGGAGGCCGCGCAGGAAGTGGCGCAAGATTCAACGCAGCAGACCGCTCCCGTGCGGGGGGAACAGGTGGAAGCCTGCGGACAGGCCGCCGCATGCGCCCCCGGAATGGACAGCGACCAGTGCGAGCCGCGTCTTCTGGGCGTACAGGGTGATCTGTGCTTTTTTTTCAAACCAGCAGGGTTGCACACGGCCGCGCTGGTGGGCGGCACCGCTCCCAGTCTTGAGGGTATGCTGCCGCAACTTTTGCGGGGCAGGGGCGCGCACACCGGGCGTGCAGAAAGTGCCTCGGGGGCAGCGGCGTCTCCAATCCCACAGCTGCTCCAGCGGCTTGACCACGGTACATCGGGGCTTGTGTGCGGGGCCTTCAGCCTTGAAGCAGCGGATGACTTTCGGCGGTTCGAAGCCGGTGGCCACTGTGAAAAGCGCTATGTGGCCCTGCTGGCAGGGCGGCTTGAGGAAGATTTTACGGTCAGGCGGGCCTTGCGCACAGACAAGCGCAACAAAAGCCGTGTGCTGGAGTGTGACACTGGCCGTACACGCTGGACGGAATTTTTGCCCCTGTACTACTTTGACGGGCCAGAGTTGAACCTGCCCGCGTTTACCGAAGATTCACAGTTCCACCGCGTGGGTCTGACCCTCGCGGGCTGCCGCATCCGCCGCGGCGCGCGACACCAGATACGCGCCCACGCGGCCTCTTTCGGGCATCCTTTGTGGAATGACCCCCTTTACGGTTTCGCCAGCCCCGATGATGACTCTGGCGCGGATTCCCCGGTATTTTTTCTGCATCATGGCTGCCTGACCCTGCCGGGAGCAACCTGTGTGGTGCCGCCCCCCTGGACGTTTTTGCCAGAACCAGCCGCACTTCGCGCGATGGAGTGGCTCGACACGGGTTACTGATAGCGTTCGGCAGCAGAGGCGGGAGGTTATGGGTTTTTGGGGCACAAGGCTTGTTTTAGCTATGGATTGATTGCTCAATCCGTTGATTGTCAAGTGGCCAAAAACCTGCGGTTGCAGCCAAAAAAACGCAAAAATCACTTCTCATAACATACTATCATGATTTGATTTATTTTTGAAAAGTTGAAAAGTTTAATTTGCCCCCGTGTTTTCTCTTGGCACAAAGTTCTGGCCGGTATAAATGGATTAGGTCAAACAGGATGGCGAAGCAGTGTTGTATTCGCCACGGCTGAGCAGCGCAGGTCGCCTGTGCGGAGCAGCTGCTATTCGTTGGCGCCCTGCGCCCGCAACCCGTTTTAAGGAGAAGGGATGTTTCCTGCTCTATTGCCCAAATCCGCACCGTTTTTTTCCATGCTGACAGAGCAGAATGATCTGCTGCGCCGCATGGCCGCCCTGCTGGTAAACATGCTGGAAGACGTTTCCAACATGGACCACGTGCACAAGGAAATCGCCTTTCTGGAAGAAGAGGCCGACCTGCTGCACAGCAAGATCATCCGGGCACTTTCGCAGACATTCATCACGCCCATTGACCGCGAGGACATCCTGCGTATCAACCAGGAACAGGAAGAGTGCATGGACTGCCTGCACAGCCTGAGCACGCGGTTGCATATTTTTGAATTCGCCTCCATCCGTTTTCCTGCCCTGCAAATGGCGCGCACCATCAGTGCCATGCTTGACCTTACCCGTGAAATGCTTGAGGGCCTGGCCAGCAGGCGTGATTGCCACAAAACCCGTGCCTTCCGTACCCTGCGCAGCGAATGCGACATGGTGCTGGCCGTAGGCCTGGCAGAATTGATGGACGAGCATCAGGAACTTACAAGCAAGGCTCTCATGCGGGTGCTCAAATGGAGCCAGGCGTACGAGCGCATGAACATTCTGCTTGAGCAGGTCAATGCCCTGGCGGAAACCATTGAGGAAGCGGTGCTGAAAAATGTTTGATATCCCCGTGCTGCTGGCGCTCATTGTGCTGGTGGCCCTGGTGTTCGACTTCACCAACGGCGCGCACGACTGCGCCAATGCCATTGCCACCGTGGTTTCCACCAAGGTGGTCACGCCGCGCTTTGCGGTGGGGGCAGCGGCCTTGCTGAATCTCGGCGGGGCGTTGCTGGGTACGGAAGTGGCCAAAACCCTTGGCAGCGGTATTGTCTTGCCGCAGGTTGTTGAGGGCAGCCATGTTCTCGTGCTGGCGGCACTGGTGGGGGCTATCAGCTGGAACTGTATTACCTGGTATTTCGGCATCCCCTCGTCATCGTCGCACGCACTTATTGGCGGGCTGATCGGCGCGGCAGTGGCCGATGCGGGCTTCGGTGCTCTCAACGGCAAGGGCATCTGGGACAAGGTGCTTGTGCCTCTCGTAGCTTCGCCCATGGCCGGTTATGTGATGGGTTTTGGCTGCATGTGGCTTATTTACTGGATCTGCGGGCGCATTCACCGGCGTACGGTCAACGCCTCGTTCCGGCGTTTGCAGCTTGTGTCTGCCGCCTTTATGGCCACAAGCCACGGCCTCAACGACGCGCAAAAGACCATGGGTATTGTCACGCTCGCCCTGCTGATTTTTGGCAAGATCGACACCGTGGAAGTGCCCATGTGGGTCAAGCTTTCCTGCGCGGGTGCCATGGCTCTGGGCACTGCCGTAGGCGGCTGGAAGATTGTCAAAACCATGGGGCACCGTATCTTCAAACTTGAGCCGGTGCACGGTTTTGCGGCTGAAAGTGCCGCTGCCATGGTAATTACCGGGGCCTCGCTCATGGGCGCGCCGGTCAGCACCACGCACACCATCTCGGCCTGCATTTTTGGCGTGGGTTCCACCAAGCGGCTTTCGGCCGTGCGCTGGAATGTGGCCGCCAATCTGGTGACGGCGTGGGTGCTCACCCTGCCCGCTGCGGCGGGTATTGGCTACATCTCTTACTGGCTGCTGCACTTTATCTGGAACTGACCCCGGTCAGTTCGCCTGCGCTGTAGTCTGCGTGCTGATTATGCGCCCTGTCCGAAATTTGCGGGCAGGGCGTTTTTTTGCGCAAGGAGTGGCCGTTGGCCGTAATGAGGACGGCTAGAGCCGTGAAGAAGCCAGGTACTGATTTTTGCAGCCTGATTATGGGCGAAAAAAAAGGCCCTGCCGTCTGGCAGGCCCTGGGGGCGTGGTAAGCCGGTTGCGCGGAGCAAGGGCGTGCGTAGACGGTTGGGCTTGTGCCTGAAGCCAGCAGCCTGTGCAGCAATGCCGCGCAGGTATGCCCGGTTTGGGGGCTGGTGAGCTGTCAGGGCACGGAACCCCAAATGTCGCGGCCATCAATGCTGGGCCAGTGGCACGTCAGCGCGGGCTGTCTAGTCGCGGCTGCCTTCGCGCTCTTCCTGGCAGGCGCGGCACAGGCCGACACCGGGCAGAGCTTCAAGGCGCTTGGCGGGGATGGGGTCGCCGCATTCACGGCAGCAGGCCACGCCGTTGATCCATTCGGGGCCGCCACGGTCCACTGCGGCACGCGCACGCATGAGGGCCGATTCGCGGTCAAGACGCTCCAGTTCGGTAGCCTGGTCAAAAACGTCCATTTTTTCAACTCCTTGTGTAAAGCAAGCGGCAACCCCGCAGAGCGGGGTTGCCGTATGTTTTTGCAGAATATTTCAGGAAGCACTTTTTAGTGTACAATTGTGCTTCTGTAAAGCCCCGTGGAGGGCGATTTTTTTAAAAAGCCTTCAGGATATCCTCAAGCGTGGCCACAAAACCATCCAGATCAGCCTGGTCGATGTTCAGCGGCGGCAAAAGGCGCAGGGTCACGCCGTGGCTCAGGTTGCATATGTAGCCCCGGCGCAGCAATTCTTCCCACACATCCTTGCCCGAAACAGTCAGCTCGATGCCCAGCATGAGGCCCAGCCCGCGTACCTCGCGGATTTTGCCGGGTACGCGCTGCTGCAGTGCGGCCAGCTGTTCCTTCATGTGTTCGCCAAGCGCTCCTGCACGTTCGGACAGGTGGTCGCGCAGCATGATTTCCACGGTTTTGGCCGCAACGGCAGAAACAAGCGCGCCGCCGCCAAAGGTGGTGGCGTGGCTGCCAGCTTCAAAGCCCTGCGCAACTTCGTCTGTCGCCAGCATGGCACCCATGGGCAGGCCGTTGGCCAGCGACTTGGCCATGCTGATGATGTCGGGCGTGAGGCCGTAGTTCTGGAATGCCCAGAACTTGCCGGTGCGGCACAAACCCGCCTGAACTTCGTCGCACATCAGCAGTATGTCGTGCTTGCGGCACAGGGCCTCAACGCCGTGCAGGTAGTCTGCGGGCAGGGGCACAATGCCGCCTTCGCCCTGGACCACTTCAACCAGCACCGCGGCCGTGGCCGGGGTGATGGCAGCTTCAAGCGCTGCCAGATCGCAGGCCGGAACCTGCTTGAAGCCTTCTGGCAGGGGGGTGAAGCCCTGGCTCAGGCTTTCGCGTCCGGTGGCTGCCAGCGCGCCCAGGGTACGGCCATGAAAGCAGCCGCCCAGGGTGATGATTTCATAGGCATCGCGCTTTTTCACGCTGCGCATGTAGCGACGCGCCAGCTTGATGCAGGCCTCGTTGGCTTCTGCGCCAGAATTGCAGAAAAAGGCCTTGCCGTGGTGGCCGGTGGAGAGCAGCAGCGTTGCCAGCTCCAGCTGTTCTTCCTGATAAAACAGGTTGCTCACGTGCCAGAGCTTGCGGGCCTGGGTTTCCAGAGCCGCACAGATTTCATCATTGCAGTGCCCAAGAGCTGTTACGGCAATGCCAGCCAGCAGGTCGACATATTCCTTGCCGTCCACGTCCCAGAGTCGCGAGCCCTTGCCTCGGACGATAGCCAGCGGGTAACGGCTGTAGGAACGGCAGAGCAGGCTCTCTTCCCCGGCTTTCACGGCGGCAAAAGCTTGTGACATGGACAAACTCCTTCTCGGTGAACGTATGAATGGTGGAATGGATGAAAGACACCGGCGGTGGCCAGTGCAGAGTATCAGCGCCCGGTGTGACCGAAACCGCCGGAACCGCGCTCTGTAGCAGACAGTTCCGAAACTTCACGCCATCGGGGTCGCACGTAGGGCTGAAAAATAAGCTGGGCCACGCGCTCTCCGTTTTGGATACGTCGCTCGTGACCAGAGGTGTTCAGAAGGAACACCAGAATTTCACCGGTATAGTCCGGGTCGATGATGCCAACACCCTGAGCCACGGTGATGCCGTCGCGCGCTCCAAGGCCGCTGCGTGAGTAGACAAAACCGGCAATGCCAGCGGCGCGGGGTTGCACGCTTATGCCCGTGCGTACCTTGAGCCTGCCCCCGACGGGGATAACAGCATCAGGACCCTCAAGGCAGGCGCGCAGGTCCATACCTGCCGACTGGCTGGTGGCAGGGGCCAGAAAGTCGTCCTGCCCCTGAGCGTAGAGCTCACGCGCACCTGCGCGCACAAAGGCAATGTCCACGGGGGCCATGCCTGTTTCGTGCGCCTGGTTGGCGGTGTGCTGTGCTGAAAGATCGTCGTGCATCAGTTGTTAGTAGCGCAGGTTTTCAGCGGGGGCAAGCGCGGTGTTGAGGCCAGAAGTCGTTGACGGCCAGTGGCGGCCAGTATAAAAATAGATATTCACAAACAACTAACAGGGATGCTGGATGAACACTTATAAGGATTCTGCCTGTTGTGCTTAGCAGGGGCTATTGCATAACAGCTTGAATGTTTAGGCAATAGCCCTTGCTCCGTCCTGAATTGTCAGCAGGAGGAAGCACCATGGGCTATAAAAAGGCCACACATGTTTTGCCGCAGCATCTGCTGCAGGCCATACAGGAATATGTTGACGGGGAGTACCTGTACATTCCCCGTAAGGAAGAAAACAGAAAGCAGTGGGGCGAGGTTGCCCCCTGCCGTGCGCAACGTGCGGCCAGAAACCGCGAAATGGTCGCGTGCCGCAATGCGGGCTGGACTGTTCCGCAACTGGCGGAGCGGTATTTTCTTTCGGAAAAAGCGGTTTACAAGATTCTTGCACGTTGTGGGCAAGCCGACAGGGCTGGCTGATGCCGTGTCCATTGGCTCAGTACGCGCAGAAATGTCAGAGCCGGATTATGCCAGCGCCCCGAGAGATCGGGGCGCTTTGCGTTTTTTTACAGGGGCTTTGCCATGCCGCGGGGCGGGTATTCTGCCATAACCATGCTGATGCTTTGCAGACTGTTGGGGCCAGCCCTTGCCAACAGCCGGGTTTTCTTACAAGCTGCGCGGCAAGGAGAATGTATGCAAACCATGTCCATAGCAGTGGTGGGCGGTGGCCTTGCCGGGTGCGAATGTGCCCTGTATCTGGCTCGCGCCGGTCACTCCGTAACCCTGTTTGAACAAAAGCCGGCCCACAGGTCGGCTGCCCATATCAGCGATCATCTGGCCGAACTTGTGTGTTCCAATTCACTGCGTTCAGACGAGCTTACCTCTGGCGTGGGTCTGCTCAAGGCCGAAATGCGTGCCCTTGGCAGCGATTTTATGGCGCTGGCCGACGCGCACCGCGTGCCTGCGGGCAAGGCGCTGGCCGTTGACCGCGAGGCCTTTGCCCGCGCCATGACGGAGCGCGTGGCAGGCCAAGCCAATATCACGCTGGTGCACCATCAGGTGGAATCGCTCGACGATCCCGTGCTTGCGCCTTTTTACGGCGAGGGCAGAGCAGTGGTGCTGGCCGCCGGGCCCATGGCCTCGGAAGGTATTTCCGCCTCGCTGGCCGAGACCCTGAGCGCCAGGCACTGTTATTTTTACGATGCCATCGCGCCTATCGTGTGGACGCATTCCCTTAATATGGATGTCGTGTTCCGCGCCTCGCGCTACGGGCAGGAAAACGGCGAGGGCGAAGGCGAGGGCGACTACCTCAACTGTCCCATGAGCCGCGATGAATACGACGCATTTTATGCAGCCCTGCTGGAAGCGCAGAAGGTTTCGCCCCACGAATTTGAGCAGGAAAAGCATTTTGAGGGCTGCATGCCCATCGAGGCACTTGCCGAGCGCGGCCCCCGCACGCTGACCTTTGGGCCGCTCAAGCCCGTGGGCTTTGTAGACCCGCGCACGGGCCGCCGCCCGTGGGCAATTCTGCAATTGCGGGCTGAAAACGCCAACAGCGAAACCTGCAATCTCGTAGGCTGCCAGACCAAGCTCACCCAGGGCGAACAGGCCCGCGTGTTCCGGCTGGTTCCCGGTCTGGAGAACGCGGAATTCGCGCGTTTTGGCAGCATGCACCGCAATACCTATGTGAATGCGCCAGAGGTTCTTGCGCCCGATCTTTCCCTGCGGGCGCGCCCCGGCGTGTATCTGGCGGGGCAGATCACCGGCGTGGAAGGCTATGTGGAGTCTGCCGCCAGCGGCCTGTGGCTGGGCATGCTGCTTGACGCCCGTGCCCGTGGGCACGAGCTGCCCCCCCCGCCTGTGGAGAGCGCCCTTGGCGGTCTGCTCAACCACCTGCGTACGCCGGTCAAGCATTTTCAGCCGTCCAATGCGCACTTTGGTCTTGTGCCAGAGCTGGGCGAAAAGGCCCGCAAAAAAGACCGCAAGGCCCTGTATTCTGCCCGCGCGCAGGAATGCTTTGCCACGTGGCTGGCAGAACTGCGTCAGACTGGGGCTTTCTAGTGCCCTGATCGGGTTTTTGGGGGCGGTGCGCCAGCCAAAAATATTGGGCGGAAAAACTGGCGGCTCAAGCGGTTTTGAAAGATTGTTTTGCAATAAATTGCGGCAATGTGACAAAAAAGTGTTGACGGGGGCATGGGGAGTAGCTATATAGCCTCTTGCCCATGTAGGAGCGTAGCTCAGGTGGCTAGAGCACTTCCTTGACACGGAAGGGGTCAACAGTTCAAGTCTGTTCGTTCCTACCAAATGACTCTTCGGGGATAGTTCCCCTTAACGGCGGAAGGCCTTGGCCCCGCCCATAGCACAGGTCGCAGCAAGCGACCCGAAGACCGGATTCGGCGCAGTGGGGAGGTTTACCTCCCCACTTTGTTTTATGTGCCTCCGGATGTTTTTGTAAGGAGTTTCTCATGGAAGTCCGCGTGGAAGGGCAGATGGTGGAGGCCGGTGATTCTGTAGCCTCTGCCCTGCAGAAAGCCTTGAGCGGTAAAAAGTTCAAGGCGGTCGTGGCCGCTCGTGCCGACAACGGCGCGCTGCTGGATCTTTCCGCACCCCTGCCTGCTGGCTGCGCCGAGCTTGCGCCCGTGTATGCCGACTCGGCCGAAGGTCTGCAGATGATCCGTCACTCTACCGCCCATGTGATGGCTGCGGCGGTCAAGCGTCTCTTCCCCACGGCCAAGGTCACTATTGGCCCCTCCATTGATACTGGCTTTTACTACGACTTTGACGTGGAAAAGCCTTTTTCCAGCGAAGATTTTCCCGCTATCGAAGCGGAAATGCAGCGCATTGCCGATGCGCGCGAGCCCTTTACCTGCAAGGTGCTGCCCAAGGCCGAAGCCGTTGAGGTTTTTCGCGCCATGGGCGAATCGTACAAGGTAGAGCTGATTGAAAGCATCGACGCCGATACGGTGTCGCTCTACACCTGCGGCGATTTCACCGACCTGTGCCGTGGCCCCCACGTGCCGCACACGGGCTTTGCCAAGGCGGCCAAGCTCATGAGCGTTGCCGGTGCCTACTGGCGTGGCGATGAAAAAAATCGCATGCTTTCGCGTATTTATGGCACGGCCTTTGCCGACCAAAAGGCGCTGGACGCCTACCTGAAACAGCTTGAAGAAGCCAAGCGCCGCGACCACCGCAAGCTGGGCCGCGAGCTCAACCTCTTTACTTTCAAGGAAGATGTTGCGCCCGGCATGGTTTTCTGGCTGCCCCGCGGCATGATGGTTCGCACCATACTTGAAGACTTCTGGCGGCGCGAGCACCTGAAGCGCGGTTACGAAATCGTGCAGGGCCCGCAGTTGCTGCGCGTGGAAACGTGGCAGAAATCCGGCCACTACGACCACTACCGCGAAAATATGTATTTTACGCAGATCGAGGAAGACGCTTACGGCGTCAAGCCCATGAACTGCATCTCGCATATGCTTATTTACGGCAACGAGCTGCACAGCTACCGCGATCTGCCCCAGCGCTATTTTGAACTGGGCGTCGTGCACCGCCACGAAAAAAGTGGTGTGCTGCACGGGCTTTTGCGCGTGCGTCAGTTTACCCAGGACGATGCGCATATTTTGTGCGCGCCAGAGCAGCTTGAAGGCGAAATTCTTGAGGTCATTCACCTTATCCGCGACCTCATGAATTTGTTTGGCTTCCAGTACAAGGTGGCCGTATCTACCCGCCCCGAAAGCAGCATTGGTACCGACGAAGCCTGGGAACTGGCTACCAACGCCCTTACCAAGGCTGTTGAAAAAGCCGGGTTGCCCTACGAGATAAATGCGGGCGATGGCGCGTTCTACGGCCCCAAAATTGACGTGCGCCTGCTTGACTGCATCGGCCGTGAATGGCAATGCTCGACTATTCAGGTTGATTTCACCCTGCCGGAGCGTTTTGACCTCACCTACGTGGGGCAGGACGGCGAACGGCACAGGCCGGTCATGGTGCACCGTGCCATCATGGGCTCGCTCGAGCGGTTCATCGGCATACTTGTTGAGAACTTCGCCGGTGCGCTGCCCACGTGGCTTGCGCCCGAGCAGGCTCGCCTGCTCACGGTGACAGATGCCGGTGATGAGGCTACCCTGAAGATGTGCGACGAGCTGAAGGCGCTGGGTATCCGCGCCACGGCCGACACGCGCAACGAGAAGCTGGGCTTCAAGGTGCGCGAAGCGCAGCTTGCCAAGGTTCCGTTTATTCTGGTGGTGGGTGAAAAAGAAGTGCAGGCGGGCGGCGCCAATGTGCGCCTGCGCAATGGGGATAATCTGGGGCTCAAGTCCGTAGCGGAAATCGCCGCGCTTATCCGGGCGGACGCCGAGGAGCCTTTCAAACAAGGAGGGATGCGCTATAGCTTCGCCTAATATGAGATTCCGTCGCGACATGCCGCAAGACGGTGTGCGTCGCAACGAGATGATCCGCGCCCGCGAAGTGCGCGTGATCGCCGCCGATGGCGAACAGCTTGGAATTCTGCAACGCAATGATGCTATTGCCCTGGCCAAAGAAGCCGGCATGGATCTTGTGGAGGTGGCTTCCACTTCTGAACCGCCCGTTTGTCGCATAATGGACTACGGTAAGTTCAAGTACGAGCAGCAGAAAAAGAAGCAGGAAGCCAAAAAGCGGCAGGCCGTGGTGCAGATTAAGGAAATCAAGGTTCGCCCCAAGACGGACGACCACGATTACGAAACCAAGGTCCGCCACATCCGCCGTTTTCTTGAAGACGGCGACCGCTGCAAGATTACTGTGTTTTTCAGGGGCCGCGAAATTGTCCACAAAGATCGCGGTATGGCCATTCTTGAACGGGTTGTGCAGGACCTTGCCGATATCGCCAAGGTTGATCAGGAAGCCCGCGCCGAAGGCCGCACTCTGCAGATGATGCTGGTTCCAAAAAAGTAGCCGTGTGACATCTGTGCAAGGGGACGAATTTTCCCTTGCGCGGTACGGCGCTTTGGGGCATTATGCCCTTCCCTTGGTGCGCCCGTAAAACGGCGGCCAAGTGTATACGTTTTTAAGGAGTACGCCATGCCCAAGATCAAAACCCGGCGTTCCGCCGCCAAGCGTTTTTCGCAGACCGGCAGCGGTAAGTTCAAGCGTCGCCGCCAGAACTTGCGCCACATTCTGACCAAGAAGGCCGCCAGCCGCAAGATGCGCTTGGGTCAGTCCACCACCGTGGATCAGACCAACGAGAAGGCTGTGCGCCGGATGCTGCCCAACGGCTAGCTGACTTGCCCATTCGCCCGTTGGCTTTGTCAGCCTGCGGGGCGCGCCTCGGTCACATAGGTCTAACTATGCTCCGCTCGGCGCTTCCCTTGGCTTCCGAGTCAACGAACGAATTAGCTGCGTCAGCCGTTTGCATTGCAGACAGCAGAAACAGCAGAGCAAGATATTGCGCAAATCACGGCAAGCGCTGTGAAATCGCAAGGCAAATTCTGTAGGGACTTAGGTAAATCAGCGCGATGCTACGGCATCGGCGGCGCATGCGGAGCCGCGACTGACGTTCAATCCGCGTCTCTCATTTGAGAGTCTGGAGTTTTTTACGCTCCCCAACGGGCATTCCTCCGCCTGGTTGGGAGAAGGAGGCAGCGCATATGCGTGTAAAGAGAGGTCTTGCAAGTCATCGTCGTCACAAAAAATATTTGACCGCAGCCAAGGGTTTCCGCGGCGGCCGCAGCCGTCTGTATCGCACCGCGCGCGAGGCTGTGGAACGCTCGATGCAGTATTCTTATGTGGGCCGCAAGCAGAGGAAACGCGATTTCCGCACTCTGTGGATTCTCCGCATCAACGCCGGCGCGCGTTTGAGCGGTCTGTCCTACAGCCGCTTCATGCACGGCCTCAAGCAGGCTGGCATTGAGCTGAACCGTAAGGTTCTGGCTGACCTTGCCGTGTATCACAAGGACGACTTCGCCAAGATCGTCGATCTGGCCAAGGCCGCTCTGAAGTAAGAGTGGCGCTCCCCGCGCCGGAGGGCAGCCTCCTGGCAGCGACGCATGATTCCTGGCGGAACAGTGCGGCTTGCGGGAGCGGGGCCTTGCATGGTATAAGGCGCGGGCGGTGCACAAGCGCCGTCCGCGCCTTGATTTTTTTGTGTTGCCGGTAAACCCGGCAGGCAGGGCGAATTCATGCCGTGAGGAAGCGTGGGCGCAGAATTGGCATGCTGCCGCAAGGGCGGGTCTGATAGCAGGCCACCCCGCAGCTCTCCCTTTCAGCAACCGCGCCTCCCTTAACAAAAGCCGCACCACGCGGCATTGGGATATCCGCTATGGATCTGATTTCTGCACTGGAAAGCCTGGTTCCTGAACTTGAAAAAGGTCTGGGCCAGGCTTCTTCGTTGGATGCCCTTGAGGCTTTGCGCGTGGATGTTCTGGGTCGC
Organism: Desulfovibrio sp.; assembly: GCF_009712225.1. Lineage (NCBI taxonomy): Bacteria > Pseudomonadati > Thermodesulfobacteriota > Desulfovibrionia > Desulfovibrionales > Desulfovibrionaceae > Desulfovibrio > Desulfovibrio sp. The sequence goes on from NZ_WASP01000019.1 coordinate 84,770, forward strand.
AAGGGCCGCATAGCCCAGATCATGGCCCAGTTGCCTTCGCTTGCCCCGGCAGACCGTCCCGCCGTGGGCCAGACTGCCAACAGCGTCAAAGAACGCTGCAACGCCCTGTTTGAAGCCCGCAAGGCCGCCCTTGAGGCTGGTCGCGAGGCCGAAGCGCTGCGCCGTTTCGATCCCTCCGTGCCCGGTCGCGCCCCCTGGCGCGGCAGCCTGCACCCCACCACACTGGTGACCGAAGAAATCTGCCAGATCTTTCAGGGGCTGGGCTTTGACGTTGCCTCCGGCCCGGAAGTGGAAATCGACTACTACAATTTTGAGGCGCTCAACATGCCGCCCGAACACCCCGCCCGCGACATGCAGGATACCCTGTACGTCACCGAAAAGGTGCTCATGCGCACGCATACTTCGCCCGTGCAGGCCCGCACCATGCTGGCGCGCAAGCCTCCCCTGGCTGTTATCGCCCCCGGCAAGGTCTACCGCCGCGACAGCGACATTACCCACACCCCCATGTTCCATCAGATTGAAGGTCTCATGGTGGGCGAGGGTATCAGCATGGCCCATCTGCGCGGCACGCTTACGGCATTTGTGCGCGCGGTGTTTGGCGCTGAAACCCAGGTGCGTTTTCGCCCCAGCTTCTTCCCCTTTACCGAGCCTTCGGCAGAAGTGGACATTTCGTGCTGCATGTGCGGCGGCAAGGGCCACATTGGCGATGCCCCGTGCCGCGTGTGCAAAACCACCGGCTGGGTTGAAATTCTGGGCTGCGGCATGGTTGACCCGGCAGTGTTCGAGGCCGTGGGTTACCCCGCCGACGTCAGCGGTTTTGCCTTTGGCATGGGCGTGGAACGCGTGACCATGCTCAAGTACGGCATTGGCGATCTGCGCATGTTTTTTGAAAACGACGTGCGCTTTTTGGGCCAGTTTGCCCGGTAGGTCAGTATGCCCAGTGTTGTCAGTTGCATAGCACGCAGTGTCATGCCTGCCCGGTTGCGCCGCCAGCGTGCGGTGTTGCCGCTCGCTTTTGTATTACTTGCGTTGCTGTCCGCGGTTTCGCTTGCACCTTGCAGCCCGCAGTGGCTGGCTGCGCCTTCGGCTCTGGCGGCCTCTGCCTACAGCGCGCGCAATTCGGGTATGGATCCGCCCGGTGAGCCAAAACGCATTGAGGCCCTGCCAAGCAAGAGCGCCGGGCGCACCGCCGAGGGTGGCATGGGGTATACCGATGCCTACGGCAACACCATTGACGACCGCCAGCCGGAAGAAAAGCCCGAACGCAAGCGCCCTCTGCCGGGAGCCTATGGACCGGGCGCGGGCCAGGGCGGCCACTACGAGCGCCCTCTGCCCAACCCGCAAAATCAAACTCCTGCCTGGAGTTTCAAATAACCACGCCAAGGCGCGGAAACAGGACGAACTATGCTGCTCTCACTTTCATGGCTGCGTGAATTTACTCCGTATGAAGGAACGGCCGAGGCGCTGGGCGACCGCCTGACCATGCTCGGCCTGGAGCTGGAAGACATCAGGCGACCCTACGATGCCATCGGCTCCATTGTGGTGGGGCATGTGGTTTCGTGCGACAACCACCCGGAATCTGACCACCTGCATGTGTGCAAGGTGGACGCCGGGCAGGGCGAGCTGCTGGATATCGTTTGCGGTGCGCCCAACGTGGCAGCCGGGCAAAAGGTTCCTGTGGCTCTGGTTGGCACAAAAATGCCCGACGGCCTGGTGATCAAAAAGGCCAAGCTGCGCGGCGCGCCTTCCTTTGGCATGATTTGCTCTGAACGCGAGCTGGGCCTGACCGAAGACCACACCGGCATCATGGTGCTGCCCGAAAGCTTTGTGGTGGGCAAGCCCCTGGTGGAACAGCTTGAGCTGGACAGGGAAGTGCTCGATATTTCCATTACGCCCAACCGTGCGGACTGCCTCTCGGTGCTGGGCCTCGCCCGTGAAACCGCCCTTGCGTGCAGCCTGCCACTTTCCATCCCTGATCTGCCGCTCGAACTTGACGCAGCAGGGTCTGAGGTGCTGGTTCCCATTGATATTGAAGACCCCGAACACTGCTGGCTGTATTCTGGCCGAGTGATTACGGGCGTCAAGATCGGGCCTTCGCCCATGCGCCTGCGTCACCGCCTGCATGCCGTGGGTGTGCGCCCCATTTCCAATATCGTGGACGTGACCAACTACATTCTTTTTGAATGCGGTCAGCCCCTGCACTCCTTCGACATGGACAAGCTCGAGGGTGGCCGCATTGTGGTGCGCCGCGCGCAGGAAGGCGACAAGTTCACCACCCTGGACGGACAGGAACGCACGCTTACCGGTGCCGACCTGTACATACGCGACGGAGCCCGCGCCGTGGCACTGGCCGGTGTTATGGGCGGCCTGAACAGCGAGATTTCCGATGCAAGCACCAACGTGTTTCTGGAAAGCGCCGTGTTCAAGCCCGCCACCATCCGCAAAACTTCGCGCCGTCTGGGCCTTTCGTCCGAAGCTTCGTACCGCTTCGAACGTGGCATTGACCAGCAGCGCACCGTGTGGGCGCTTGACCGCGCCTGCGCCATGATGGCCGCCGTGAGTGGCGGACGCGTGCAGCGTGGCCTTTCCATCAGTGAACCCTGCCCCTTCAAGGGCGCGAGCATCGAATTCCGCCCCGCTCGTGCCGATTCTCTGCTGGGTGTGCACCTCACCAACGAGTTTGACGAAAGGGTGCTGACCGGCATGGGCTGCAACGTGGACAAGGGCGAAAACAGCCCCGTGTGGCGCGTGAGCCAGCCTTCGTGGCGGCCCGATCTCACCCGCGAGGCCGATCTTATTGAAGAAGTGGGCCGCGTGCACGGGCTCGATACCATCGCTCCCGTGCTGCCCGCCGTTGCCCGCAATCTTGACCGCGCTGGCGAGCCGGAATCCCGCTATGGTTTCTGGTCGCGCCTGAAGCACTGGGGTGCCGGTCTTGGCCTCAACGAAGCTGTGAACTACAGCTTTGTGGGCCACAAGGACATGGACCACCTGAGCCTGCCCCGCGAGGGCCGCATCTCCATCATGAACCCCCTGTCGGCAGAACAGGATGCCCTGCGCACCGCGCTGGCCCCTGGCCTGCTGTACGATCTGCGCAACAACCTTGCCCAGGGTGCTCAGGGGCTGCGACTGTTTGAACTGGCCAATATTTTTGAGGCCGATGCCGCTTCTGAAACCACTGCCCGTGAAACGGGCATGCTGGGCGTGCTGCTGTACGGCGCGCGTTACGACACTGCCTGGCCCCAGGCAGAAGGCGATATGGACTACGCCGACCTCAAGGGCGTGGTGGAAAACCTGCTGCACTACCTGCACCTTGAAGCTCCCACCTACGAGCTTGCGCAGCAGCACGCCTTTTTGCTGCCCTGCGTCAACATCTTTGTGCAGGGCCGCGCCGTGGGCTTCATGGGCCGGGTCAAACCCGCCATGGCCGACGAATATCATGCGCGCAAGGACGTGTGGGTGGCCGAGATGAACCTCGAAATCCTGCGCGAGCTTCACGATGCGGCCACGGTGCGCTTTGCGCCCCTGCCCGTATACCCGCCCGTACGACGCGATATTACGGTTACCACTGGTACCGGTCTCAAGGTGGCCGACATTATTGCCCATGTGCAGGGCCTCAAGGTTGCCCTGCTGGAAGACGTGGCCCTGGTCGACTGCTTTGAACCCAAGGTGGAGCAGGACGAAGAGCCCGTGCGCAACCTTACCTTCCGGCTTACCTTCCGCCATGCGGAGCGTACCCTGAAGGATACGGAAGTGGACAAAGAGCGGGAGAAGGTGGCACAGTCACTGGTGAGCGCTCTGGGCGTAAAGATCTAGCAACGTGCGCGCCGGCCCGGCTTTTTCGGGCCTGCGCATTTCCAGCACATGGTCAGAGAGTTTCAGGAGGGGTATAGCATGTCGGACCACACGCCCGACAATACCTATCGCATAGGCGAGGTTGCGGAACTGCTCGACCTCAAGACCCATGTGCTGCGCTTCTGGGAAACGGAGTTTCCCCAGCTGGCGCCGTTGCGCACCGGTAAGGGCCAGCGCCTGTACACAGAAGAAAACGTGGCCCTGTTGCGCCGTATCCAGCAGTTGCTGCACGAGCAGGGCATGACCATTGAAGGCGCGCGTCGCGTGCTTGCGGGCAGTGCGGTGGTGGATGACAGCCTGCCCGAAAGGGTGGCGGCCGTGCCCGACCCGAATTTTATGCGCATGCTTCAGCGCGAGCTGATCTCGCTGCGCCGCCTGCTCAGCGAAAAGTAGGCAGCCTTGGCAGCTGCAAGCCAGACCCGGCTTGCGTAAATAACTGATGCGGCAGTACGCCTGCCGAAAATTTCAGGGAAGGGACGCGGGGGAGGCGACCCTTTCTGTTGGTGGTCCTCCCCCGCAAAACGACCCCCCGATATAATCATGATTTTATCGCCCTCATTGCTGTCTGCCGATTTCGCCCGACTGGCCGAAGAGCTTGCCGCTCTTGAAGCAGCTGGCGTCACCTGGTTGCATCTGGACGTAATGGATGGGGCCTTTGTGCCCAACATTACCTTTGGTCCCCCGTTGATTAAGGCCTTGCGGTCTGTCAGCGGGCTTTTTTTTGACGTGCACCTCATGGTGAATGATCCGGCCCGGTACATTGCTGATTTTCACAAGGCCGGGGCAGACATGCTGGTTATCCACGCCGAGGCCGACAGGCACCCCCAGCGCACCCTCACGGCCATACGGGCCATGGGTTGCAAGGCGGGCCTTGCCCTCAACCCCGGCACGGATATCAGCGCGGCACGGTGGCTGGCGGCAGATATGGACATGCTGCTGCTCATGAGCGTGAACCCTGGTTTTTCGGGGCAGGCTTTTATTCCCGCCACGTTTGACAAAATCCGCGCCGCCCGCCAGATGCTCGACGCCAACGGCGGAGCCGACGCGCTTATCCAGATCGACGGCGGCGTGTGCCCCGAAAACACGGCCCAGCTTGTGGATGCCGGAGCAGAAGTTCTTGTGTCCGGTTCGGCCTTTTTTGGCCACAAACCATACGACAAGCGGCTTGCCGCCTTCATGGCTCCCTTGGCGGGCAGAACACCCCGCTCTGCGGAAGAAGCCCTGAAACGACGCGCCGCCAACAATATCACGCAAAAGTAGAGGAAAGAGTCATGCCCACCCGCAGACAGTGCGCCAATGCCATCCGCGCCCTTGCCATGGACGCCATTGAAAAAGCCCGCTCCGGTCACCCCGGCGCACCTCTGGGAATGGCCGACATGGCCGAAGCCCTGTGGCGTCACGGTTTCAAGCACAACCCCGCCAACCCCCGCTGGTTTGACCGCGACAGGTTTGTGCTTTCCAACGGCCATGCTTCCATGCTGCTGTACGCCCTGCTGCACCTCACAGGCTACGATCTGCCCATGGAAGAGCTGCGCAACTTCCGCCAGTGGGGAGCCAAAACCGCAGGCCACCCGGAATACGAACCCGATCTGGGCATTGAAATGACCACCGGCCCTCTGGGGCAGGGCATTTCTTCCGCCGTGGGCATGGCGCTGGCCGAAAGCATGCTGGCCGCCCGTTACAATACGCCTGAACACAAGATTGTGGACCACCACACCTATGTGTTCACCGGCGACGGCTGCCTGATGGAAGGAGTCTCGCACGAAGCCTGCTCTCTGGCGGGCACCTGGGGCCTCGGCAAGCTCATCACCCTCTATGATTCCAACGGTATTTCCATCGACGGCAAGATCGACGGCTGGTTCAACGAAGACGTGGCCGCGCGCTTCCGCGCCTATCACTGGCAGGTCATCGGCCCCATCAACGGGCACGACGCTTCGGCCCTGGACGCAGCCATTGCCGAGGCCAAGTCCGACCACAGCCGTCCCAGCCTTATCATCTGCCGTACCCACATTGGTTTTGGTTCGCCCAAGGCCGATTCGTCCTCCTGCCATGGCTCGCCTCTTGGCGACGAGGGTATTGCCGCCACCCGCGCTGCCCTTGGCTGGACAGAGGAACCCTTCAGCGTTCCCCAGGATCTGTACAAGGCGTGGGACGCGCGCGAAAAGGGCAAGGCCGACGAGGCCGCCTGGGAACACACCTTTGCGGAATACGCCACTGCCAACCCCGAGCTGGCTGCCGAATTTACCCGCCGCATGCGCGGCGAACTGCCCGGCGGCTGGGCGACCATTGCCCAGAACATGGTGGCCGACGCCGTGAGCAAGGCCGAAACCACGGCAACCCGCGTGGCCTCCAAAAAAGCGCTGGAATGCCTTGTGCCCTATCTGCCCGAACTGGTGGGCGGCTCTGCTGACCTCACCGGCTCTGTAGGCACGCTCACCAGCTCTTCCGAGCACATGGACGTGCAGACCCACGAGGGCAACTATGTTTCCTACGGCGTGCGCGAATTCGGCATGAGCGCCATCATGAACGGCTTTGCCCTGCACGGCGGTTTTATTCCTTACGCCGGTACGTTCATGTCTTTTGCCGATCAGGCCAAAAACGCCCTGCGTCTTGCCGCCATCATGGGTATCCGCTCTGTGTGGGTGCTGACGCACGACTCCATCGGCGTGGGCGAGGACGGCCCAACCCACCAGCCAGTGGAGCAGCTCGGCATGCTGCGCCTGATGCCCAATTTCAACGTGTGGCGTCCCTGCGACACGGTGGAAACCGCCGTGGCCTGGCGCTGCGCCCTCGAGAACGCCCACACGCCTACCGGTCTTTCACTTTCGCGCCAGAATCTGCCTTTCTGCCAGCGTACCGATGCACAGGTAGAGGCCATTGAGCGCGGCGGCTATGTACTGCGCGACTGCAAGGGTACGCCCGAGATCATCCTTATGGCCACCGGTTCCGAAGTGGGTCTGGCCCTTGAGACGGCAGAGCAGCTGAACGCCAATGGCCGCAAGGCCCGCGTGGTTTCCATGCCCTGCACCGAGATTTTTGACGCGCAGGACGCGGCCTACAAGGAAAGCGTGCTGCCCCGTGGCGTGCGCGCCCGCATTGCCATTGAAGCCGCAGCGGCGGACTACTGGCGCAAGTATGTGGGCCTTGACGGCGCAGTGGTCGGCATGGAGCGCTTTGGCGCCTCCGCGCCTGCCAAGGTACTTTTTGAGCGCCTGGGCTTTACCGTGGCGCATGTGCTGGAACTGGCGGAAGAGCTTTTGCAGCAGGGTACGAAGTAGCCCCTCTGCCAAACCGGGCCAATCCTCTGACAGGGAGAACACATATGCCTATCAAGAAAATGCAGGATCTGGAGCTGGCGGGTAAGACCGTTGTGATTCGTGAAGACCTCAACGTTCCCATGAAGGACGGACAGGTCACCAACGACAAGCGCATCCGTGCGTCCTTGCCCACCATCCGCACCGCTCTGGAAAAGGGCGCGGGCGTGGTGCTGATTTCGCATCTGGGGCGGCCCACCGAGGGCCAGTATGAAGAACAGTTTTCGCTCAAGCCCGTGGCGGCCCGTCTTTCAGAACTGCTGGAACTGCCCGTGGCTCTTGCCCCCACGCTCGACGAGGCCAAGGCGGCCCCCGGTGCCGTAACCCTTCTTGAAAACGTGCGTTTTCTCAAGGGTGAAAAAAAGAATGATCCCGCCCTGGCCGCTCAGCTGGCCGCTCTGGGCGATGTATATGTGATGGACGCCTTTGGCGCTGCCCACCGCGCGCATGCCTCCACCGAGGGCGCGGTGCGCGTGGCCAAGGTGGCCTGCGCCGGGCCTCTGCTGCGGGCCGAGCTGGATGCCTTCGCCAAGGTGCTGAATAATCCCGCCCGTCCGCTGGCAGCCATCATCGGCGGTTCCAAGGTTTCCACCAAGCTGGCCCTGCTCGAAAATCTGCTTGACAAGGTGGATGTGCTCATCGTGGGCGGCGGCATTGCCAATACGTTTCTGGCTGCTGCCGGGTACATGGTGGGCAAGTCGCTGTACGAGGAAGACCTCGTGCCCGACGCCAAGCGCATCATGGAGCAGGCCAAGAATCTCAACAGGGAACTGCCCCTGCCCATGGATGTCGTGACCGCTGAAGAACTGGCCCCCGGTCAGGCGGCGACCACCCGCGCCGTAGGCGACGTGCCCGCCGACCAGATGATTCTGGACATCGGCCGAGACACCGTCATGCAGTACAAAAAGCTGCTCTCCAAGGTTGCCACCGTGGTGTGGAACGGTCCCGTGGGCGCTTTTGAAACCGACCCCTTCGGCGAGGGAACCAAGGCACTGGCGCACTATCTTGCCGATTCCAAGGCCTTTGTGGTGGTGGGCGGAGGTGATTCTGTGGCTGCTGTGGAAAAGTACGGCCTGTCTGAAAAAATGGGCTATATCTCCACTGGCGGCGGTGCGTCGCTTGAGCTGCTTGAAGGCAAGGTTCTGCCTTCGGTGGCCGCGCTGGAAGACAGGGGCTAGAGGGTCTGTTAACACCATGGCTCTTTTTTCCCCTGCCTGCGTCAGGAAGCCCTTTGATTCCGGTCGAGTACCAAAGAGTACACTGCCTTCATAAAAAGGCTTCCTTCCTTGGCAGGGAACAAGATTTCTCATAGTGTTAACAAACCCACGTCCATGCCGCCTTACAACTGGTAGATGGCTGATTCAGACCCCCGGATTTTCTGATCCGGGGGTTTTTTGCGCTTTGTATCAGGCATTCGTGCTGGTTCTGGCAAAGAAATGAAACGCGCTAAAATTTTATAAGCGTAACATGCTTGTTTTTTCACAAGCGTTGCGTATGCTGAAGTTGAAAGCATTTTTCAGCATAAAGCATATCCAAAACCAGGAGGAAACTCATGAGCAAATTGCGGATTGCCCAGTATGGTTGTGGAAAAATGTCAAAGTATTCGATGCGCTATGTATATGAGAAAGGCGCGGAAATCGTGGCAGCCTTTGATGTGAACCCGGCGGTAGTGGGCCACGATATCGGCTCTATCATTGGCGGCCCAGACCGGGGCGTGGTAGTGCAGCACGCGAGCGAGGCCGACAGGGTGCTTGCTGCCATCAAGCCCGATGCCTGCATCATCACCACCATGAGCCTGATGCGCGATATCGCCGAGGCCCTCATGGTCTGCGCCAGAAACGGCGTCAACGCCATTACCACCAATGAAGAAGCCATCTTTCCCATGAACTCATCACCCGCGCTCACCCGGCAGGTGGACGCCATGGCAAAGCAGACCGGCTGCACCATCTGCGGTTCGGGGTATCAGGATGTTTTCTGGGGCAATCTTATTGCCACTCTGGCTGGTGCCATGCACAGCATTACGCGCATCAAGGGCAACTCGAGCTACAATGTGGAAGACTACGGCATCGCACTGGCCAAAGCCCACGGCGCAGGCCTCGATCTGTCGGCATTTGAAAGGGAAATTGCCTCGGCAGACGCTATCTCGCCCGCAGAGCGGCAGCAGCTCATCGAAAAGGGCGAGTTTTTGCCCTCGTATATGTGGAACGTCAACGGCTGGCTGGCCGAACGGCTGGGTCTCACGGTAAAAAGTCAGGTGCAGAAGTGTGTGCCGCAAACCCACGGGGCCGAGCTGCGTTCTGAAACCCTGGGCATGACCATACCGGCCGGGCATGCCACGGGCATGTCTGCCGTGGTCACCACTGAGACGGAAGAGGGCATAGTCATCGAGAGCGAGTGCGTGGGTAAGGTCTACGCCCCCGGCGAGGTTGACCGTAACGACTGGACGCTCATGGGCGAACCAGACACTCAGGTCGTCATTTCACGGCCCGCCACGGTAGAGCTGACCTGCGCCACCATAGTCAACCGCATTCCTGACCTCATCAACGCCGCGCCCGGTTACGTGACCACCGATCTCATGCCGGTCAACAGCTACCGCGTCAAATCTCTTGACCATTACGTGAACAAGTAATTCATTCTTCCCCCCCAACCGCCATTGGCGGAGTTTCCGCCGCATGCAGCAACTGGCTGGTGCGGCGGATTTTATTTTTATCTGCTTGACAATTTGTCGCGTGGGATTATGCTCATTTGAGCAAAAACAAGGGAGCGAGCAGATGAAAGTTGCCGTCTCAAGCGAAGGCCCGGGGCTGGAATCGCAGGTTGATCCGCGATTCGGCAGGGCTGGCGGATTTGTCATTGTGGATATGGAAACCATGCGGGCCGACTATGTGGATAACGGCGCGTCACAGGCTGCTGCTCAGGGGGCTGGCATCCAGACTGCCGAGCGTCTGGCCGGGCTGGGTGTGCAGGCTGTCATGAGCGGCTATGTGGGGCCCAAGGCTTTTATGGCGCTTAAGGCTGCAGGGCTGGACGTGTATCAGGACATGGACAACCGCAGCGTGGCAGATGCCGTGCGCTGCCTTGCGGATGGCTCGGTGAGCCCCGCCACTGCTCCCAACAAGTAGGTTCATATGCGCATTGTTATTGCCAGTGGCAAGGGCGGCGCGGGAAAAACCACGGTAACCGCCTGCCTTGCCTCACAGTGGACAGGCGACCTCATGCTGGCCGACGCCGATGTGGAAGCGCCCAACCTGCATCTTTTGCTGCACCCAAGCCTTGCAGAGCCTGAAACGGTCTGCCTTGAAGTGCCGGAACTGCTGGCAGAAAGATGCACTGGCTGTGGCGCTTGCCGCCCCATGTGTTCCTATGGCGCTATTGCCATGCTGGGCGCAAAGCCCATGTATTTTCAGGATATGTGTCACGGCTGCGGCGGCTGTTTTGCGGTGTGTCCGGAACAGGCGCTGCGCGTGGCACAGCGCGAGCTGGGCGCGTTGCTGCTGGGCACGGCCCGGGCTGGCGAACGAAGCGTGCCATTTCTTATGGGGCGCACCCGTGTGGGTGAGGCCATGACCCCGCCGTTGCTGCGCGCGCAAGAGCGCAGGCTGGCGGCAGAGCTCATGGCCCACCCCGCGGATGTACTTATGGATGCGCCACCCGGCGTGAGCTGCCCGGCCATGACCGCTGCCCGCAACGCCGATGCCGTGCTGCTGGTGGCGGAACCCACACCCTTTGGTCTGTACGATTTCAAGCTGGCCCATGCGGCTTTTGCACAGCTGGGGCGACCTGTTGCCTTGGTTATCAACCGCGTGGGCATGCAGGGCAATGCTGCGTGCGAGGAAGAGATGCGCGCCTGGTGCGCCGGGGCCAAACTGCCTGTTTTGGCAGAACTGCCCTTTGAGCGCGAGGCCGCCGAGGCCTATGCGCACGGCGTACCTCCCACAGAGGACCAGGGCGCCACTGGGCAGCAGTGGCGGCAGAGTTTTGCCGAGCTTGCGGCAAAGCTGCGGAATTTTGCGGAGGGTGCGCGCCATGCATGAGATTGTAGTTGTTAGCGGCAAGGGCGGCACAGGAAAGACAACGGTTTGCGCCGCATTTGCCGCGCTGGCGCATGCACGTGGGCAAAAGGCCGTGCTCTGCGATCTGGATGTGGACGTGCCTGACATGCACATTCTGCTGAACCCGCAGATACAGCAGCGCGAGGCCTTCATATCGGGCAACACGGCCCGCATCAATCCTGATCTCTGCACCGCATGCGGACGTTGTGCCGAGTTGTGCCGCTTTGACGCGGTGCACCTTGCCGACGGCGTATACAGCATTGACGAATTGGGCTGCGAGGGCTGCGGTGTGTGCCACAAGCTATGCCCGGCGGGGGCCGTGGAATTTCCTGAGCGGCGCTGCGGTGAGTGGTACATGAGCGATACACGCCTTGGCCCCTTCGTGCATGCCCAGCTTGAACCGGGACAGGAAAATTCCGGTCGGCTCGTGTCGCAGATCAAGCGTCAGGCCCGCGAAAAGGCTGCCAGCCTGGGGGCAGACCTTGTGCTCTGCGATGGTTCGCCCGGCGTAGGTTGCCCTGTTATCAGCTCTCTTTCCGGCGCGGCGCTGGCCGTGGCGGTGGTGGAACCCACCCCTTCGGGGCGGCACGACTTTGGCCGGGTGGCCGAGCTGTGCGCGCATTTTCGTATTCCCGTAACGGTACTCATCAACAAGGCCGACTTGAACGCGCAGGAAACAGCCCGTATCCACGCCATGATTGAAGAGGGGGGGCACCACCTGCTGGGCGAGCTGCCTTTCAGCTCACTGGTAACGCAGACCATGGTGCGGCGTCAGGCCCTTACGGAAGAAAATTCAGCCCTTGCCGAAATACTGGCCGCAGCCTGGGAGCGCGCGTGCGCCCTTGCTGCTCAGCCGGGGCGGCGGGGCGCAAAAAACAGTCTGTAAAAGGAAAGCATCATGAGCAAGACTATTCTGGCAATTCCTTCGCAAATGCCCGGCGGCCTGGATTCCGGCATGGGCATGCATTTTGGTCATTGCGATATTTACACCATTGTTGAGCTGGAAAACGGGCAGGTGGCTGGTCAATCCACCCTCGCCTCCATTCCTCATCAGCAGGGCGGCTGTCTTGCTCCGGTACAGTACCTTGCCGCCCACGGTGTAAACGCGCTGTTGGCTGGCGGTATGGGCATGCGCCCCCTGATGGGTTTCAACCAGATGGGCATCAGCGTGTACTACGCTGGCAACCAGCCCACAGTGGGCATGGCCGTACAGGCTTTTTGCCAGGGCAAGCTGACAGAATTTACGCCCGACCAGACCTGCGGCGGCGGTCACTAGGTCGCCATGAAGCGCTCCATCTTGTTGCAGACGGGCAGACCGGCCGTTTTTGCCCCCTTTGTGCGGGAGCTCGAGCGGCAGGGCTGCACCGTAACCACGGTTGCAGATGCCGCAGCCTGCAAGGATTGCGTGCAGCGACAGGCCCCGCAGCTGGTGGTGGTTGACGCGCCCACGCACGGGCAGGCACGGCAGGATGTTATAGGCATCATGCGTGTAAACGCGCTGGTGCATACAGCGGTTGTTACTGACATGGCGGCTGATGCCTTTCATGACGCCATGGAGGGGCTTGGCATTCTGACCTCGCTGCCGCCCGCACCCGGGGCGGATGACGCACGCCGCCTGTTGCAACTGCTGAACGACGTGATGGCCTGAGCGCTGGGCCACAGGCCCGGCAGCGCACAGGTTTTACATTGGCGCAGGCCCGTATTCACGCTGGGCCGCGCACCTTGGGCCACTGATACGCGTCCCGTACAGGCGCGATTGCCGGGCGGCCCGCGAAAACATGGCCGGATCTGAAACAGGTTTACCCCTCCTGTTTCAGGTTCGGCCATGCCCGATCTGTTTTTGTTGCCATGCCGCACACCGCGAGGTGTCGCGCAATATCCCCAATGCCGCATCAGCCGTGACTGCGCCCCTTGCGCATGCCAGTTCATTGGCTTATTCTCAAATAAAACCATATTGCTGGGAAATTATGCCAAGACCTTGCCATTGCAGGCGCGTAAGCGCGCTGCCCAAAAACAGCTGTTTCAAACCCAACGGGGTTCCCCTGCACGAGCTTGAAGAAGTGGTGCTGTCGCTGGATGGCCTGGAGGCCTTGCGGCTGGCCGACTTTGAAGACCTGAACATGGATGAGGCCGCCGCCCGCATGGGTGTTTCGCGGCATACCTTTGGCAGGCTCTTGCGTCGCGCTCGTCGCAGTGTGGCGCAGGCCCTTGTGCTGGGGCAGGCCCTGCGCATTGAGGGCGGCGTGTGCGCGGTGGATGCCCCTGAGGGGCACGATGCAGGGGCAACTGCCAAGGGGGCAGAATCCGCAGCGGGCGACCTGCTGGTGGCTGTTCCCAGTCTGATGCCGGGTGGCCCTGAGGCTGCGCCCAATGCGCATTTTGGCAGATGCCAGGTCTATACGCTGGCCCGGGTGGAAAATGGAAAGATAACAGAGATGGGTGTGCAGCCCAACCCCATGCATCAGGGTGGCGACTGCGGCGGGCCGGTGCAGGCCCTCTTGCGGCTGGGGGTAAATACCCTGCTGGCTGGCGGCATGGGCATGCGCCCCTTGCAGGCTTTGCAGGCGGCGGGCATTGCCGTGTACTATAATGCCAGTCTGCCCACGGTGGCCGACTGTCTCAACGCCTTTGCCGCGGGCAGGCTTGTGCCTTTCGGCCCCGGGCATCTGTGCCAGGGCGGCTGCGCTTCCAAACGGTAGACTCATGCAGGCCGCGGCAATGACCCGCAAGAGTCTACACGTTTAGAAAGCGCCTTGTTTGTAAGCCCGGCGTGCAACTCCACCGGGAACATTCGCTAGAATGCGTACAAAAAGCCCCCGCTCAGCGAGTACTTGCTGCTGTGCTCAACCATGGGGCTGTTACTGACCTCTTCACCCAGAAACAGAGCCTTGCCACTGGCAAAGGCGCTCCAGCTTTCCGAAAGGCCCACCCGCAGGGTAAGCTCTCCGTAAGGGGCAAGGGTTGCCTGAGGCGAGTAGTGGCTCAGCCCGCTGGCCTGAGCCTCGCTCTTGCTCACACCGTAGTAATAGTCGTTGTAATTCTCGTCGGTCCACTGCACTCCAAGCGTGGGAATAAGTGACATGTTGGCAAAGCGGACTGGATAGGAATATGACGCAACTGCCATTACACCGTTATTCACACCCAGAGCATCGGTAGAAAGCGTGGCCGCAAGCATGCCCAGATCGGTGTGCAGCCGGTAGTTGATACCCACCATGGCCGATGCATACCGGTCATCAAGCTTTTTCATGGCCGAGCTGTCGCTCCACGAGGCGAAGAAATTCTGCGGCAGATACGAAAGCTGCACGTTGAATTCGTGGTTTTCGTTTTTGAATACATGCACGCCGCCACTCAGCCCTCGCAGATACAGCCTGTCTCCCTCATAACCCAGCAGGGGCAGGGCTGTTCCCAGCCGTTCCACTCCCCGGTATTCAGACGTTGAAACCGTGCCGCCAATGCCGAGGTCGAAGCCCCAGCGGTTGTCGGTGTTTTTGTTTTCTTCTGCCTGCACTGCAAACACAGACCCTATAAGAATGGTTACTGCTGCAATACACGACAGCACCTTTTGACGCATGGTTCCTCCTGCGCAACAAAAATGTTGCACTTTCCATAGAAAATAGGTAACCGGTTGATTACACGAAAGCCTAGCTCTAATCTTGGAGCCATGTCAAGCAGCAACAAGTACAGAGGATGAACGCAATGGTTTCTGATCGTAAGAAAGTTTCAGCCCCACAGCAAAAGCGCAATGCTGCAGCAACGCGTAACCGTTTACTGCAAGCAGCAAGAAGGCTCTTTGCCGGAGCCAACTATGTCAGTGTTGGTATTCGAGAAATCGGTGCAGAAGCAGGAGTAAACCCGGCTTTGATCAGTCGCTATTTTGGCTCGAAACGGAACCTTTTTCTTGAGGTGGCATCCATACTCAATGAAGAGGGCAATGCTGCCCTGCCCGATGCTCCCCCCGCAGAAAGAACCAAGCTGGCCATGAACAGTATTCTGTGCGACGGCGCGCACAGCGCGTGGGTGACGGATTTTCGCATCACGGCGCTTTCTGCGCTTGATCCCAATGTTTCGGATGTAATGACGGCTACGTATGACAAGGTGCGTGAGCAGATCATGGGTGTGCTGTCGGACGAACAGGCGGCAACCCGTGCAGAGCTGATACTTGCGCAGCTTATGGGCGCCGCTCTGGTGGTAAACCTGCTGCGCGGCGACAAGTCGCCAAAGATTGATCTGGAATTTATGAAGCAGTTTTATGCCCGGCAGATGGAAGAGCTCTTTGCCGGCAGCGTGCAAGGCTAGCGAAAGACAAGGCCCTGCGTCTGGAAGTTGCGCAGGGCCAGCCCGAATTTTTTTCTGCTAGAAGCGGCCCTCGCGAAAGCCGCGCTCTGCGGCTACACGTTCTGCTGCATCGGCCAGCGGGGCGGGTACAATGGTCTTGCCGATGGGGCAGAGCGCCAGAGCCGCCAGTTTGACGTGCTGCCACGCAAAGGGAATGCCGATGATGGTCACCGCGCACATGATGGCCGAAAGCAGATGGCCCATGGCAATCCACACGCCAGCCAGCACAAGCCAGATGATATTGCCCACCGTGCCCCAAATGCCCGTGCCCACATCCTGCCTGCCAGTCAGCACATCACGCGCCACCGGCATTTTGCCAAAGGGAAAAAAGGCAAAGCTGCCCATGACAAAGCAGGCCCTGCCCCACGGAATGCCCACAATGGAAACAAAGCAGAGCAGGCCGTAAAGCCACCACACAAGCCCCATAAGAATGCCACCGCACAAAAACCATATGGCATTGCCAAGGCAGCTGATGGTGCTGTTCATGAAAGCCTCCTGAGCGTACTGGCGGCAAATGCCGCACACAGGCAAAAATATTGTGGATCATGCTGGTGCAAGATTTTGCGCCAGATCAGCAGGTATAACAAACCGCCCGGTATTTATGCGCGCCTGCTCATTGAGGCACCACGCAGGTTCCGCAGGGTGGGGTTTGTCATAGACAAGGGCCGCCCGGTATCTCCAGGCGGCCCTTCTTACAGACTAGAAGTTGATGATGACCTGTTCCTGGGCGTCATCCTTGGAGCGGCGGGCTATGTCGCCTATGCACCAGGCCCGCAGTTTGAAGGCCTGGATGCGGCTGATGGCTTCCTCGGCCTGATCGGCGGGCACAACCAGCACAAAGCCGATGCCGCCGTTGAAGATTTGCAGAATTTCAGGCCAGCTGAGGTTGCCCGCTTCCTTGAGCCAGTTGAAGACCGGGGCCATCTGCCAGCTGCCAAAATTAATGCGCGCTTCCACCTGTGCGGGCAGCACACGGGGAATATTGTCGTAAAAGCCGCCGCCCGTGATGTGGGCCATGCCCTTGACGTTCATGTCGCGCAGCAGGGGACGCACCGCTTCCACATAGATGGTGGTGGGTGTCAGCAACACATCGCCAACGGTTGCTCCGTCCGCTCCAGGGAAGGGATCGGTAAGGGCAAGGCCGCTCTGTTCAAGCACCTTGCGGGCCAGGGAGTAGCCGTTGGAATGCAGGCCGGACGAGGCAATGCCGATGATCTTGTCGCCCACCTGAATGCCGGAGCCGTCGATAAGCTTGGCATTGTCCACAATACCCACGCAGAAACCGGCAAGGTCGTATTCACCGGGCGCGTACATGTCGGGCATTTCGGCGGTTTCGCCGCCGAGCAGCGCGCAGCCAGCCTGACGGCAGCCTTCGGCCACGCCGCCAATGACGGTCTGGGCCGTTTCTACATCAAGCTTACCGGTGGCAAAATAGTCTAGAAAAAACAGGGGGTTTGCGCCCTGAACCAGAATGTCGTTGACACTCATGGCCACAAGGTCGATGCCCACGGTATCGTGTTTGTTGCAGGCAAAAGCCACCTTGAGCTTGGTTCCCACACCGTCGGTGGAAGAAACAAGCACAGGCTCGGTCATGCCGTTGAGGTCAGGCCGGAACAGGCCGCCGAAGCCGCCAATGTCGGAAATGACGCCTCTGGTCTGCGTGCTCTGAACCATGCCTTTGATGCGCGAAACAAGTGAGTTTCCCGCCTCGATATCAACGCCTGCCTGGGTGTAGGCTTTTGCGCGGTCGCTGGACATCCGATGCCTCCTTTGAATCTGCGCTACATAACACAGCTTCGGCCAAACCCCAAGCGACTTTTTGAGGCTCTTCCCGCGAGTTTTTTCATAGACCGCCCTTGTCACCGCTGGTAGAATGGGACCGGAGGGGAAAGGAGCGTGCCATGCGTGGATATGCCAGTCTGTATTTTTTCTGCGCCGTACTGACGTTCGTTTCTCCTGCTGCGCCCAATGCGGCAGAAAACGCAGCAGAATACCGCGCGCCTGTTGCCGGGGCAAAGCTTGGGCCTGTTGCGCCTGTGCAGCCTGCCCCGCAAGCCCAGCCAGGCCAACAGGGCAACGCCGCCGCACAGGCGGCGGGGCAACCGTCTCAGGCAGGCGGTTTGGCTGCTGCCCAGAACCAGAATGCCCCTTACACCGGCGGGCAAAATCCGCCGTCCGGCCAACCTTCGGCCCCCATGCAGCCCGGCACGGCAGGTGCGCCTGCGCCGTGGCCTTCCGGGGGCATGATGCCCTATTCATCCATTGGCGGGCTGCCAGCGACGGCCCCACAGCCCGATGCTTCCGGTATGCCTGCTGCGGCCCAGGCTCCCGATACGCCAGCCGCACCCGGCTATGACCCCGGTTACGCGCCGTACCCGCCTGCCCCATATCCCGCGAACCCGTATCCGGCGGGCCAGTACCCCGCTGCTCCATACCCTTCTGCACCGTATTCAGGCGGGCAGGGGGGCGATGCCGTGTACGGCACAAGCCAGCTACAGGGCGAAAATTTCAACGACAGGGGCCTCGCTACCCAGTATCGTGACCCACAAACTGGCGATATTGTTACTTCTGTTGTTCCACCCAGCCCGCCAGAGCAGCAGAACTACGGTACCATCTTTGTGGCCCCCCAAATTTACCCCGATGGCAACAACTGGGGCGGCAACCCCTATGGCCCCATGCCCAGACCCGGCCAACCCTACATGCAGCCCCCGGTCATGTGGCAGCCGCCCCCGCAGTATGTCAGACCAGCCGACCCTGACCGGCATCGGCATTCTGACCGCAGGCATGATGACCGCCGACATGACGACAGGTATGATGGCCGTTACAATGGCACGCCACCGCCTCCGCCTCCGAACCAGGGCCAGTATCCGGGCCAGTACCCGGGGCAGCATGATTTCCGCGGCGGAGACAGGTACGACTCTCGGCAGGGCCCGCAGGGCAATTCAACGTATGACCAGCGCGATGCAGACAGAAGCCGCGATGGAAGGGAGAGGCGGTAAGCATGCTTGCAGCTCTGTGGGATAGCCAGCCTGACGGTTCCGTATTGTGCCGCCTGTGCGCGCACCGCTGTCGCATACGCAATGGTGCCAAGGGCATTTGCGGGGTGCGTGTAAACATGCGCGGCAAGCTGGTTTCGCTGGTCAGTCAGGTTGTGACGGCCGCGGCCATGGATCCGGTGGAAAAAAAGCCCCTGTACCATTTTTTGCCCGGTACCAGAATTTTTTCTGTGGGCAGTGCCGGATGTAATTTTTCCTGCAAATTTTGTCAGAACAGCAACATAGCGCATGTGCCCGAAAACGGCATGGTTCCGGGCAAGCGGGCCGCCCCGGAGGATCTGCTGCTGCTTGCCCAGAGCAATCACGCCCAGTCCATGGCCTTTACCTACAACGAACCCACGGTTTTTTTTGAGCTGCTGTACGAAACAGCGGGCATGGCCCTCAAAAAGGGCATTCGCAGCGTTCTGGTGACCAACGGCTACATGTCCAAGGATTGTCTGGCGGCCCTGAGCCGATGTATATGCGCGGCCAATGTGGATCTGAAGTCGTTTCGCGATGATTTTTACCGCAAGTATTGCGGGGCGCGCCTGCAACCTGTGCTTGAAAGCCTGAAGACCATCAAGAAAATGGGCTGGTGGCTTGAGGTTACAACTCTGATTATTCCCGGTGTCAACGACGGAGCGGAAGAGCTGGCGGAGCTGGCAGCGTTTATTCGCGACGAGCTCGGGCCCGATACTCCTTGGCATGTTTCGGGTTTTCATGGCGCGCACTTGATGATCGACCACCCGGACACGCCTCTGGCCACACTGGAGAAAACCTGGAGCATCGGGCGTCAGGCCGGTTTGCAGTATGTGTATATTGGTAATGCCCGCAGCGCTCTTGGCAGCAACACGTTTTGCCCCGCTTGTGGGGCTGTGGTTGTGGAACGCGACATGTATGACACGCGACTACGCTCGGTGGAGGGAAAATGCCCCTCGTGCGGCGTGCAGATTCCGGGAGTCTGGAAATAATGATTCTTGTGTACACAGGTGACGGCAAAGGTAAAACAAGTGCCTGCGTGGGCCAGACCGTGCGCGCCCTTGGACAGAATATGACGGTGGCTTTTGGGCAGTTCATGAAGCGCGACGGGCAGGCGGGCGAACAGGCAATGCTGGCGCGACTGCTGGGTGACCGTTTTCTGGCTGGCGGGCTGGGTTTTTTGCGCAACGATGCGGATCGACCCTCGCACCGGCAGGCGGCCCTGCGTGTGCTTGAATGGGCGCAGGCGCAGCTTGAGCAGGTGGATATGCTGGTGCTGGACGAAAGCCTGTATGCGCTTGGTTCTGGCATTGTTGAAAGGCAGGAACTGGAGCAGCTCATGGCGGCGGCGCGCTCCCGGAGGCGGCATCTGGTGCTCTCTGGCCGCAATGCGCCCGACTGGCTGGTGGAGGCGGCGGATCTGGTCACCTCCATGACGGAGATCAAACATCCCTGGCGCACGGGCGTAAAGGCCGCGCCGGGCATAGAATTTTAGGCTGCCCGCATCTGCAAAGGAACACCATCCAATGGCCCAGTTGACCATTTACGTTGCCGGATCGTTCAAACACAAACATGGGGTGCGCCTGTTGGGGCGCGAATTGCGGGCCATGGGCTGCCGCATGCTGGACTGGACAGACAAGGCCGTGCCGCCGCCGGGGCTTACCCCTGCCGAGCGGCGTATCTGGATGGATACCGACCGCGACGGCGGCGAAGTGTACGCCTTTTGCCACCACGCCTGCCTGACGGCGGACATGGTGATTTATTACGGCGCTTCGGGACAGGATGCCGGAGTTGAGGTGGGGCTGGCCGCCGGTGCCGGGGTGCCCCTGCTGGGCATACGCGGGCCGCTCGAGGGCCCTGGGCTCATGCTGCACGGCGCGGTAAACGGCTGGGTCGACAGCGTGGAAGATGCGCTGGAAACTGTGGCAGCCCTGCTGGCCTACGCGACTAACGGCTGGAAGGGCTTTGAGGCCGAGAGCAACCCCGTGCTGTGCCGGCTTGGCGCAAAACTGCGGGAGCGGCTGGCCTGACCTGACACCACATTGCTCATGCCTGCGCGGCCCCAAGTGTTCTCATCATATTTTTTTCAGCGCATGACAAAGCCCCCAAAACAGTTTCTGTCTTGGGGGCTGATTTGTTTATGCAAAAGGGTTTGCTACGGCAGGTCGCGCGATTCCACGTCGCCCGATTTACCGCCACTGCTGGCAGGTTTGCCATAGCTTGGCGTGCTGCCACCCGAGGGTTCCATGCTGCCGTCCATGGGGCTAACCCCCGATGCGTGTTCTGGTCGCATGTTGTCAAGCTGGCCTGCCTTCTGGGGCA
This sequence comes from Desulfovibrio sp., assembly GCF_009712225.1. Taxonomy (NCBI): domain Bacteria; kingdom Pseudomonadati; phylum Thermodesulfobacteriota; class Desulfovibrionia; order Desulfovibrionales; family Desulfovibrionaceae; genus Desulfovibrio; species Desulfovibrio sp. Next base: position 105,662 of record NZ_WASP01000019.1, read on the forward strand.
GCATGAGGTAACTTGTAACCGCAGTTACGCCAGCAACTCCACGCGCGGCCTGTATGGCAAGCTGTTTTTCCGACTCATCCTTGACCACGCCCAGCAGAACAACGCGGCCCGAATTGACCTCTGTGTCAATGCGGGTGGACGAAAGCCCCTTGGTGCCAATGAGGTCTTTACGCAGCTTGGTAGCCAGCACAAAATTGCTGGTGTCGCTGGTGGCGGGGGTAAACCAGTGCGTGGTGACCGAGCGGGGTTTGTAGCGGTTGGCGATGGTCACAGCCTTGCCCTGCATGTGATCGGGCACTTCGCCCACTAGGAACACGTGGCCGTAGAAGCTGTATACTGCCACAGACCAGCCGCCAGAGAAGCTTTCATCCAGCAGGGCTGTTTTGATTTTTGCGGAGAGTTCCTTATCGTCCGACATGGTTCCCATAAGCCGCTGGTCGTCATAGATGGAATATCCGGTGTAGGCGCAACCGTTAATAAGCGTCATGGAAAGCAGCAGCAAAAGAAGAGCAAGTCGTTTCATGGAACCCTCCTGAGGCCCGCATTGCGGGCGAAACATCATTAACGAACCTGTCGGGCTGCATCCCGGGGTGGGGGCAGCATGTATCCACCCGGCTTACTCGTGTTCACGCCGAATGCGCGCGCCAACGGCATTCAGCTTGTGCTCGATGCTTTCGTAGCCACGGTCAAGGTGGTAGATGCGGCGCACTTCTGTAACGCCCTTGGCCGCAAGGCCCGCAAGCACCAGCGAAGCGCTGGCGCGCAGGTCAGAGGCCATTACGGGCGCGCCAGTGAGCTTTTGTACGCCGCGCACCATGGCAGTGTGACCAGAAACCTTGATCTGTGCGCCCATGCGCATGAGCTCAAGCACATGCATGAAGCGGTTTTCAAAAATACTTTCTTCCACCACGCTGGCTCCTTCTGCCAGGCACATGAGTGCCATGAGCTGGGCCTGCATATCGGTGGGGAAGCCGGGGTAGGGCTGGGTTTTTACGTCCGTGCCGCGCAAGGGGCCTGCACAGCGCGCCAGCACTCCTTCGGGGGTGCTGGTTATTTCCATGCCCATGCTACGCAGCTTGAGAATGACAGCTTCCAGATCCTTGAAGGGACAATTGCGCAGCATCAGCTCGCCGCCGGTAATGCCCGCTGCAACCAGAAAGGTGCCAGCTTCTATACGGTCGGGCATGACGGGGTATTCACCATCGTGCAACGAGGTGACGCCCTGAATGCGGATGACAGATGTGCCGTGCCCTTCGATTTTTGCACCGCAGGCACGCAAAAAGTTGGCAAGGTCCACAATTTCTGGTTCGCGCGCGGCGTTTTCGAGCACAGTTTCGCCCTCGGCAAGGGCTGCGGCCATGAGCAGGTTTTCCGTGCCGCCCACGGTGGGCATATCAAAAGAAATATGCGCGCCCTTGAGTTTGCGGCAGCGGCCAATGATGTAGCCTTCTTCAAGCTGAAAGCTCGCGCCCATGAGTTCAAGGCCCTTGAGGTGCTGGTCTACCGGGCGTGCGCCAATGGCGCAGCCGCCGGGCAGGGCCACGCGGGCCTGACCAATGCGCGCCAGCAGCGGGCCAAGGCACAGCACCGAGGCGCGCATTGTGCGCACCAGATCATAGGGAGCCTCCGGCAATAAATTGCCGGGCTGCACCTGCACCCGATGGTCGGCGTATTCGCAGGTGCAGCCCAACATGTTCAGGAGCTTGATGGTGGTGTGAATGTCTCGCAGGTTGGGCACATTGGTGATGGTGACCGGCTCTGACAGCAGTATGCATGCAAAAAGAATGGGCAGGGCCGCATTTTTTGAGCCGCTGACCTCAATGCCGCCAGTAAGCGGAACGCCGCCTTCAATAACCAGTTTGTCCATGTGTGTCCCCGAAATATGTTTGTCGCTGAGATATGTTGCCAGCGCCCGTATTCGTGAAAGGCGCTGCTGGCTTGCAAATATGAAGATTTTTTGAAGGCTGCGGAGCGGCATTTTTCTGCGCGCCGGGCAACTTTTGGGAGTGTAGTTATTTTCCTAGATAAAATCCAGGTGGAGCTATGTGGAAAAAATGCTTGCAAAAGAAAAAATACCTGCGTATATGAATCTTCCCGTGGCGGAAGTAGCTCAGTAGGTAGAGCACCTGGTTGTGGCCCAGGTGGCCGTGGGTTCAAGTCCCATCTTTCGCCCCACAATTTTCCCGCGCCGCAATGGCGCGGGTTTTTTTTCGGAGCGTGGCGCAGCCTGGTAGCGCACCTGCTTTGGGAGCAGGAAGTCGCTGGTTCGAATCCAGTCGCTCCGACCATATATCAAGGCATCGCCGTCTTTTTGACGGCGATGCCTTTTTTCGTGCGACGCTCGTGCGACGCGGCTATCGCTCATCGCGCAGCCGCTACCCCTTCAATTGCATCCGTGATCCAGAGCCCTGCGGGCATGACTCGTCTGGTATGGGGTTTTTGGGAGGTATTGGTTCAATCGAGCTATAATTTCCCCATGGCATACAGTGCGGATAGCAGGATTGTGGGGTTGCTGCATGATCAAATGCTTATGCCATGCTGCAGTCCTCATCACTCCATTGTGCAGACCGGTTTCTACCATTCTTTTTGGCCGTATACATGGCGCAGTCTGCTGCGCGAATACCGTCCTCCAGTGCTGTGCTGCATGCCTGGATTTCATGCGAAAGTTCCGCGACGCCAATGCTTGCCGTGATGTTAAATGTGATGGAATCGTATGTGACTGGAGTCGCTTCAACTTCCCTGCGAATCTTTTCAGCAAGGTACATTGCAGCCTCTGCCGTTGTTGAAGACGCCAGTATCGTGAATTCCTCTCCACCAAAGCGGGCGCATATATCGGATGATCTGGTATGATTTTTCAAAATGGCACTGACGGTTTGCAGGGCTGTATCGCCAGCCTGATGCCCAAATGTGTCGTTGACGCTTTTAAAGTGATCCAGATCCAGCACCAGACATGTGCAGCTGACTCCACTGCGGCGGCAAATTTCAATAACTTTGCATCCGTCTTTTTCAAGACTTCGCCTGTTCGCAAGGCCTGTAAGAGGATCTGTAAGATTGCTCAGTTCCAGTTCCTGTACGTATGAAGATATTTTTTTGGCCATATCGCAGAAGTTGTGGTATAAAGTAACTACTTCTTGCGGGGCCTTATTCATATTTATATACGGACATGCAGTATTCGAAATATTATTCAAAAGGGTTGTTGAAAGGGTTGATATGGTTTCTATTGGTTTAACCGTTGCGGAAATATATTTTTTTATCAATGGTAAAATGACCGTAAGTGTTATTATAGAGACAAGAAAAAAACTGATTAAAAAAGATTCCATCCTGCTCAGGATGCTGTTGAAAGGCCTCTCAATGGCGAGAATCCATTTATCATCATTGATGGCGGTGCTGATTCCAAGGACTCGAACCCCATTCGTGTTAATGTAACTTTGGGGTGTGCCATCTGTTTTTTGAGGGGGAATGATGTTTGGAGGGGCATTTTTGTCCACATTGGCCAGAACGGCATGGCTTTTTGCATCAATAAGGTATGGGCGTGTAGAATTGTTCGTTTCGGAAAGAGAAAACTCTTCAGTCAGGGTCTTGAAACTGATAGCCCCAATTATTACTCCTTCAAACTCATGTTCCTTTCCATAAACTGGTTGGGATATGATAATGATGTAATCTCCGGAGAGTCGGCTTATCAAGGGCGACGTTGCCGTTGCTTGCCCGTTGCGTGCGCGAATAAAATACTCCCTGTCGGCAACATTTGCAGTAGTAAACGTGGGCACGCTTTCCTTGACATCTCCATATTTGTCAAACAAAACGATACTATTAAAATCATTATGGGCAGAGAGGAAAGATTTGAAGTTGTCGAGCCGCATTTCTGGCAGGTGGATAATGCTAGGATTTGATGCGACAAATTTGAGCAGGTCTTCATGGTGGTTTAACCATCCCGATATGGCTTTCTGCTGATTTGATATCTCATCGCACATGTCATGGTATGCATCCGTTATAACTTCTGTTCGAAAGGCATAATAGAATGATATTAAAAATATTGTGGGAGGTATTGTTAATAATAAAAGCGTATATTTGATAAATTTACCGTGTATAGTATTTAACGCAAGCATGTGATTTCTCCGAATTGTGGGATGAAATGCAACTATACAGTGATATGCTCGATTATAAGTCAATTGTGTGTGTTAATTTTCTTATATATTATAATAAATATTTTTTATTGTGTTTTTCAAAAAAATATGCATCATTTTTTGCTTTGACCAGTACTTTTGTCAAGCTGACAGACAGCGGAAATATCAGATCAGAATGAATCCACAAAACAGAAAAAATGAATTTGAACAGCAATTTTCTTTGTCAGCAAAAAGATTTTATTCGAGATGCATCTAAAATGCGCAGCTTTTGTTTTCGCCAATACAGTGGCTCAAAACAGCATGAAAAAGTTCAGGCGGCATGCGGCAATTTGGGGGATCATCTGCAATACTTATACGAATTGGAGATGTGTTTTCTTCAAGCTCATACCACGAAATATATAAATTTTACCAATGGTTATCATTTGCGTTTGCATGCGAATAACAAACGTGTCGGCTGCTGAACCAGCAACATGGGGTATCAGGATTGGATGCGGCATTGAAGGTATTAGTCAGAACAGCATTTGTACCTGTTATGGGAGAGCCCGTTTGAGCGGGATAACGAACAGCAAATTTTGAATATGAGGCGGGTTTCCTCTGTCTTCGAAGGCGTATGCAAAAAAGAACGGTATAGCCATGTTTCACCTACTCAGCCAAAAAGACTCAGTTGCCTGCTCCCCTGTTTTTCATCAAGTGTGCTCAGGTATTGGAAAATCTGCTTGGGTTCGTGCATGATGCCGTGCCGCGCGCAGTGACGGTGGAACATGCCCATCAGGTGCTCGCCATTCGGGCTGCCCAGTATGTATTGCGTACCGTAGGTGCGCATATACTTCTCCTTCATGCCGGGAAAGTGCCTGTCCAGCTGACTGTAGAAGTATTGGCGATTGCCGTCGCGAAGCGTCACGCCCATGCCAAAGCAGATGATGCCCCGCACCTTTCCCTCAGCGCAACAGTCTAGAATTTCAGAAATATTTTCCTCTGTATCATTGATAAAGGGCAGAATGGGGCAGAGCCAAACAACGGTAGGTATGCCCGCATCGCGTAGCCGAAGCAGTGCCCTGAAGCGCTCTGACGTCGTGCTTACGTTGGGTTCCAGCTTTTTGCACAGGTCTTCATCGTGCGTGGTCAGGGTCATCTGTACAACGCATTTGGCCCGCTCATTGATCTTCTGCAGCAGGTCGAGGTCGCGCAGTACGCGGTCTGACTTTGTTATCACCGTAAAGCCAAAGCCGTACTCGTACAGCAGGGCCAGTGCCTTTCTGAGGTTGCCTAGTTTCAGCTCAGCCGGAATGTACGGGTCGGTCATGGAGCCTGTGCCGATCATGCATTTTTTGCGTTTGCGTTTCAGGGCGGCTTCAAGCAGCTCCAGAGCGTTTTCTTTTACCTCGATGTCTTCAAAGTCATGATCCATGCCATAGCAGGTGCTGCGCGAGTCGCAATAAATGCAGCCGTGCGTGCAACCACGATAAAGATTCATGCCGTTCTTGGCGGATAAAATTCCTTTTGCCCTTACAAAATGCATCTGGTCCATTCCGCCTTGTGGTTGTGCGCAATTATGCGGTTGCCGTGTCCTCGTCTTTCTGTGCTCGTATGTCAGGAACTCCAATTTTTCAATGCCATGTCATAGTGGGGGAGGGGTGGATTGTTACCATGCAGAATTAAAGAAGATTTTATGTGTTTGCCATTCCGCAGGCGCGAATATAATCTAGGAAGGAGAACATAATCTCCAATAATTATCCCACATTCTACCTAAAACCAGTGTCTGCTCTCAATCAACAGGGTTTGTACAAACCCCCAGGCGGTGAGTATGGAAGTACCCCAGAACAAAACATTGCCATTGATTGTGCTGCTTGGTTATCTGGCTGCTACCTGCGCTGCCGCCGTGATTGGCTCGTACTTCACCGTACAGGTCTCCATTACCCGGTTTTATGCAGCATTGATAAAACCTGCCTGGGCTCCGCCAGGGTGGATCTTTGCCCCCGTGTGGACCGCGCTGTATATCAGCATGTGCCTTGCAATCTGGCAGGTATGGAGAAAGAAGCCCATGCGCCCCTCCAGGGCATATACACGGGCACATGCCAGCTGGTGGGGACAACTTGCGCTTAACGCTTTGTGGCCAGTGATTTTTTGGTTGCAGCCAGCGGGTATGGCTGCATTTGTGGTGTGCGTTTCTCTGGCTGTGGCTGTTTGGGGTTGTGCTGCAGCAATGCGCCGTGTTTCTGTGGCAGCGGCCATGCTCATGCTGCCGTATGCCTGCTGGGTGAGCTTTGCCACAGCCCTTTCATGGGCGCTGTGGAGCATGAACCCCACCAGCTGAAATGGCTGCCCCATGCGCTAAGTTTTTTTAAAAATCCGCCGATAAGCTGAAGAGGAGCAGATACCATTTACGGAAATGGGGTGGCGGATGGACTTCTTTGATGAGATTCTGACCTATACCTACCTGAAAAGTAGCAGCCTGAGCCTGCTGCTGGATAGTGTGCAGCAGCAAGCGCCTGCCATTACACAAAAATCCGGCAAGCAGATGATGGCTGAAGCTTTGACAGGCCGGATCAGAAGCGATTCTTCCATGCTGCGCCAGGGGGCGAAAAATGCCACCGAAGCATCAAACATCGCAGGCATAGTAGCCAATTCCTCTTCCGCGATTCTTACCAATCTGAACCAGATGCTGGCCCTTGCCCAGGAGGTAAAGGCCGACTCGACCAAGGCCGCTGCAGACGCCCCCAAATTCACGGCTCTGGCCCAGGGCATTACCTCGACCATCGCCAACTCAAAATACAACAATATTTCTCTGCTGGATAAATCTGGCTGGACAGGCGACAGCCGTCTCACCATAAATGGCGGCGGAAACTCCGCATCGTTAAAAATTCAGGTGGGGTATGACAATTCAACGTTTACGCTGAACGACATGTCGTACCTCAATTCTCTCTCCAGCGTGGATTTGAGCAGCCCTACGCTCGACTTGAATGCGCTCATAAGCAATCTTTCTACAAACATAACCACAGCCACAATTATCTATAATGGCAATAGCGCACTCTCCACGGCATACGCTGGCGAATCTGCCTTTCTGGTGAAGCAGGCTGACATTTTGACCAAGGCTGCCAAGGATGCCATGCCCAGCGAGGAAGACCCGCTTTTGCGTGATCTTGGCAGTATCATTTCAACCACCTCCTGATTCTGCCTCACCTGTATCCCGACCCTTTGGGTGCTTCCTGTTTAGGGGAGCACTTTTTTTATGCCCGCACGGGTGTTGGCTTCTGTTATAACCATAGCCTCTGCCGCAGCAGCGCAGGGCACAAATGGAAACACCCCAAGGGGACCTTGGCAAAACCAAAGCCCCCTTGGGGTGTTTGTTGTGCCGGGGGCATCCGGAATGTGGATGCCCCGGCCGTCTTTTTATCTAGCTGTTTGTCAGGATGAACTTGGCCACTTCTGTCGAGGAGCCAGAATCATGGCTCTCGGTCAGGTTGGTGTTCAGCGTCAGATTGGCGCTGGCGTTGGTAAAGGTGTGGTGATCGCCTGTATCAGTCCACTTATCGGCAGCCAGGGTCATCGTGGTTACGGTCTGCCCGTTCACAGTGCTGTCCGATATATTGATGCCCACCGCTGCCAGCTTGCTGAGGTCTGTCAGGCTCATGGGGGCGTTGGCATGGGCAGCGTCAGACCCCTTGATGGCAACTTCCATCGTGTTGACAGAACTGGAACTCAGCAGTGCTGACAGGTTGTCACCAGCATTGCCGGTCAGCAGCACGTCGATGCCGCTTCCGCCACTGATGGTGTCGGTTGAGTGGTAAACCATAATATCGTTGCCGTCACCGCCCGAAAGAGTATTGTAACCCGCGCCGCCGTCCAGGAAGTCGTGTCCGGCTCCACCGTTCAGAGTGTCGTCGCCCGCGCCACCATAGAGGTGGTCGTTGCCCGACCCGGCGTACAGGCGGTCATTTCCATCGCCGCCAAAGAGGTAGCTGTCGCCAGATCCACCAATTATGTGGTCGTTGCCAGCACCGCCATTGAGGTAGTTGTTGCCAGCGCCTCCGTAGATCACGTCGTCGCCTGAACCACCCACAAGGTAGTTATCGAAGCTCACATTTGGTGCATCCGTGCTGGTGTAGTGATGCCCGTCTGTCGCCACGCCGCTGCCAACCAGCAGGTGGTTGGAGCTGTCAATTATAGTGACGCTATGACCTTGCTGCACGTCAACCACCGTATGCAGGTTGCTGGCGGTATCAATGCTCACATTGGAGCTGTTCTTGATGCTGTCGCCGGCGGCAGCGTCGCCAACCCTGACAATGGCGTCGCCATCTGTGCTGTTGTAATCGGTAATGATATCTGCGCCACTGCCGGAGTGGAAAAGGAACACATCCGCCCCTGTGCCACCGGTAAGCGTATCATTACCCGTGCCGCCCACCAGCATGTCATGCCCGGCTCCACCATCAAGAATATCTGCTCCGGCCTGGCCGAAGAGCATGTCGTTGCCGTCGCCGCCGGTGAGGGTATCTGCGCCACCCCGTGCGGTTTCACTCAAACCGTAAAGCATGCTGTGCTCGGTAAGTTCGCGTGAAATCGCTTCGTTTATGGCGGCTTCAAGAGCCGTTCCTGTAAGGGTTGTGCCATTCAGCGAAGTTGCCAGTACGTATTCTCTTACGATTCCCAATGAATCGCCGGGGTTCAATGCGGCCTTGCCTGCGGAAGTCCAGCTGGTGTCCTGAAGCAGCCAGTTGGCATTTACGGCATCACCAAACAGGATGTCGTTGCCCGCACCACCGTTCACGGTATCCTTGCCGACCGACACCAGGTTAACCAGAAGCTCATCGGGGGTTCCCGCATTCAGCGCAGCCTTGAGCTCTGCAGCGCTGTTTACGATGCTTACCGCACCCGCCTTGCCGGTGTAGGTAAACGTGTCTTCGTAATTGCTTCCGTTAAAGGTTGTCGTGGTGTTGGTGACAGAACCACCAGGAACAGGGGTGTTGTCAAAGTACTTCAGTACGTTGGCATCAATGCCGGTGCCAATGCCAATGGCATTGACCTGAACATTGGCACTAACGAGCTTGTTGTACTGGGTTAAAGCTTCGGTGAATTCATTCTGTGACATCTGTGATCCACCGTAATAGTAATTGCCGTAGTCTACCGAGTTGCCCACTGTGCGGGCGGTGGGGATACCATCCGACAGGAAGTAGGCAAGCTTGGTATAGCCGTCACTGGCATTTGTAGTGAACCAGCTTGCGGCAGCTGTGAATGCAGCTTCATAGTTGGTGCCACCATCAGCTTCTGCACTGCTGAGTCGCGAGAACAGGGTTGCCAAATCCTTTTGGTACTTTGAGCTGTTCTCAAGCGCTTCAACATTAATGTTCACCGTATCGCTGAAGCCAATAAGCTTGATGTTGACGATGCCGGGATGATCCTTCAGGTCGTTCAGAAGGTTGGTCAGGGCATTCTGGGCCAGGGCAAGGCGGGTTGTGCCGCCAATGCTGTCGCCCATGCTACCTGAAGTATCAAGGATGATGCACACATCGTAGTTGGTGGGCGATGTACCCGGGACAACCGTGGTGCTCGTTCCACCCTGGTCACCAAGCAGCACGTCGTTGCCGCTGCCACCGTTGAGGGTTGTATCACCATTGGTGGTATCGACAGAGTACTTGCTGTCGTTGATGGTAACCTTGACGGTGGCTGTGGAGTATCCACCGTTGCCGTCTGTCATCTTGTAGCTGAACGTATCCGTCACGCTGGAGCCGTTCAGTCCCTTGACTGCGGCATTGCTGTTATCAAGGTTGTAATCGTAGCTGCCGTCAGAGTTAATGGTAATCGTGCCATATGTGCCCGAGATTACCGTGCCTACACCTGCGGTTCCAGGTGTGGCAGTGCCAGCGGTAACGCCCACCACTGTAAGGTGGTTGCCGTCTGCATCAGTATCGTTGGTAAGTACGTTGCCATGGGCAACAGGGTCACCCTGGTAGATGGTATTTGTGTCGGCAACCGCACTGGGGTCAGAATTGACAGCCACAGAGCGGCTGGCCAGCGCCTCTGTTGTGTTGCCAGCGAGATCACTGACCACAATTCTGGCGTCAATGCTGTGATCGGCCACCAGATCAGAGGTCAGCACGCTTGTCTGATAAACATACGCTCCGCTGACCAGACTTACGGAAGCTGTGTAGGTGTGGTTGTTAACCGTCAGGGTGACGGTGTCGCCAACCTTCACATCACCAGTTACCGTTCCACCTATCGTAGTATTTGTCTGCGTCTTTTCAGTGTTATTCAGTACGTCGTCACCGGCGATGACGCCGATGGTGATGCCCGCCGTGGGAGCCGTGGTGTCAAAGTCGACCGTACGGGTGGCCGTGGCAGAGCCGGGGTTGCCAGCTGTGTCAAAGGTTTCCACCTTGGCGTCGATGCTGTGGTCGGCGCGCAGGTCGGCGGTA
>NZ_WASP01000020.1 GCF_009712225.1 Desulfovibrio sp.
TCAAGACGATGAAATACTGCCCGACCTTCCCGAAAAGGTTCGGCTCGATCCAGGAGGGCGTCAAAGGAAATGCCGGTGATCAAAGGTTCGACACCGATACTGTCGTGACGCTGGCCCGGCAGAAGAATGAAGCGGGCGAGATTGCCGAGAGCATCGACCAAAGCCACGATCTTGGTGGTCAGGCCGCCCCGCGATCGGCCTATGGCCTGATTTTGAGTCCCCCTTTTGCACCGGTTCCATGCTGGTGGACCCGGACGATGGTGCCGTCGATGAGGGCATATTCGAAGTCCGGGTCTCCGGACAAGGTCTCGAAAATCCGTTCGAAGACGCCTTTCAGGGCCCATCGGCGAAAGCGGACGAAGATGGAATTCCAATTTCCCAACGTCTCCGGAAGATCGCGCCACGGCGATCCGGTGCGGGCAATCCAGAGAATGGCTTCAAGAAATGAGCGGTTGTCACGGCCTGTTCTGCCGGGGTCAGTCGCTTTGCCCGGAAGAAGGTCTTTGATCCGTTCCCACTGTTCATCAGTCAATCGGTACCGCGGCATTCAAGGCTCCACACAAGATGAATCCTTGAATCAGAAACCGAGTCTGGGAGCAACTAATTTTGCGAAAGGCACAAAAATGCCTGATCTTCTGAAGACCCCGTTCTATTACTTCGTCATGGCCGGGCTCGACCCGGCCATCCACGGACCGCGGGGCCGCAAGACGTGGATACCCGGCTCAAGGCCGGGTATGACGACTTATTGAATGTCAACAGGCCTTAGGCAGTTACCGGCCCCAAGGCCCCCAATCTCAGTTGGATTGGTTGCCGCCCTAGGAAGCCCTCAAGGCCAGCCGACGGCGCGCTGGTGCGGCGCTGCGGACGTGGTGTCGTTGTCGGCTTCGCTTTCCGGAATGAAGGCGGCCGGATGGATGAGCATCGGTTTATCGGCCGTGCCGGAATCGACGCTTTCCACCTCAAGCAATCCTTCGTTCGGCGCTTCCGTACAGACCTTGAGTATCCTGATCCGAATGCTGCCACGCCGACGGAAGAATCCCTCGGCACCAGGCGCGCGAACGCCGTCGTGAGCAACAGGTTGCACACCTGCGATGCTGGTAAGGTTAGGTTGGAGCTGCATCATCCCCTCCAAGAACTCTCTCTTGGCAGCTTACCTGGAGCAGGTCGAGCCACAAATTCATGACCGACTTCCGCGGTCCCAAACCGCCTGCCGATCGCGCCGGCCTCGCCCGAGTCGACCTCCGCGCCGTTGTGGCATCCGCAATGTCATATCGCGGGCATCCGCTCCCAACACAAGAGCATCTGCCCCCGGCTGATCAAAAGCTAAACCAGCGTATCAGCAGCCATCCGAAATGTCCTGCCGGCTGATGAAAGTTCTCGTCCACAGAGCGTAACGCTTGGAAAAGCAGCGTTTCAAAGAACCGCAGATCATAGCCGAACAACCAACATAAAGCGAAAAACCCGGCGTAACAGGCTGCAGACGGCCCGCCCATGCGCCAGTCCTGCCGTGATGGCCAGCAGCTGTGCCAGCAACTGACGATAACCCAGGTTGCGAATATCGCCGGCAGCCAGGAATGGGTGAGGCATAGCGGCTTGGCCCAGCCGTCGAGTAGTTTGGTGCCGATAGGAAGCAGCAACAGGGGGGCAAGCGCCGTCGGCGCGCCGTTCCAGAGGTTGACCCGCTCGAACTCCACTGAGCCGAGGAACCAACCGTTTTCGGTCTTATGCGGGATGATCGAAAATCTCTCCGGTCGCGCCAGAGTGACAAAACCAACCATCAGATGGCACAGCTCATGCGCGGCAGTCCCTGGCAGCCTGACGACGGTGGGGCGCCAGAAAGCGTAACGCAGGAACCAGAAGACGCTGTACCAGGCCGCCAGCAGGACAAACAGGCTCGCCGGCCGGGGAATGAGCACCCAGCGGAGCAAGGGGGCAAGAATCATTCCCCGCCACCACCGGCAACGAGATAGGGGCGAAAGGTGCGTGTCGTCTGAGGGGGCAAGACTTCCTCGATCTGGCCCACGGTCAAAGGACGGCTGTAGTGATAACCTTGGACTATGTCGCAGCCTTCAGTCCTCAGAAACTGGGCCTGCTGCAGGGTCTCGACGCCCTCCGCGACGACTTTGAGATTCAAGCTCTTCGCCATGGTGATGATCGTTTTGATCAAGACGCAGGAACTGTCTTTTCCTGGCAGATCGCGAACAAAGGACCGATCGATTTTCAGGGTGTGGAAGGGATAGCGGCGCAAATATGTCAGCGACGAGTAGCCGGTCCCAAAGTCGTCGAGCGACAATCGAACACCCAACTCGACTAATTTCTCCAGCGCCGCAGCGACATCGGGAGAATCGTCCATCACCGAACTCTCGGTGATTTCGATTTCCAAGCGCTGGGCCGGCAACCCGCTCTCGCGGAGCGCGTATTTGACATCATCGACGATATTGCCCTGTTGGAAGTGCAGGGGAGATGCATTCACGGCGATACGGCCGATCTGACGGCCTTCGTTGAGCCAAGCCATTGCTTGGCGGCACGCTGTGCGCAGCGCCCACGCTTCGATTGGGACGATCAGCGAATTTTCCTCGGCCAAGCGAATGAAGCGGTCGGGAGGAACCTGGCCGAGTGCTTCATTGTGCCAGCGCAGCAGAGCCTCACAGCCAACCATCTCTCCAGTCGAGGTGCTGATGAGCGGCTGGTATTGCAAAGAGAATTCATTGCGCGACAAGGCCGTCCGCAATTGGGTGAAGAGTTCCCATCGAACGGCCGTCCGGCGTTGCATTTCGGGCGTGAAAAAGGTAATCGCGCTTTTGCTCTTCCGACCGTACGACATGGCGATGCTGCAATTCTGAAAGAGTTGGTCGCTAGTCGTACCATCCATCGGCGCCGAGGTGACGCTGAGGCGAACCGAGATCGACATATCCCTGTCTTGCACCTCGAATGGTGCGCTCATGACCTTCAGGATTTGCTCGGCCGCGGCGGTGGTAGCGCTTTCCAGGTTGTCGCGGGCGATTACAAGCAGAAAATCTTGATTGCTGATCCGAGAAATTGCAGCGGGAGCACATTCGGCTGCGTAGAGACGACGGGCGGCTTCGATCAGGATCGAATCGGCCGCGATGTGCCCGAGAGAGTCGCTGATCTCCTGCAGTCCTTCCAAGCGAACCTGGATAAGCGACACAACCTTGTTGACGCCATCGCACAAAAGTTCCTTTTCCAGCAAATCGTTGGCAGGCCCCCAGTTTGGAAGATGGGTGAGATAATCGAACAGTAGATGGGTCGAGCCATGACCGGAAACAGAATTGACGAGTAGCAGATAATGGGTCGGCATCTGGGCGTTTTCTATTGGCCAGATCGTCACAGTCAACCAGTAGGGCGCACCATCCCGGCGGCGATTGTAGATGGCGCCACGCCACATCTCTTCGCGGCGGAGGGTGTCGACAATATTGGCAATTGCAGCCTTCGAGCGATAGCTGGGATGCCAAAGGCGAACAGCCGATACTCCGGGTGGCTGCGGCAAGGGATCGGTGATGACCGCGAACGCCTCGCTGAAATGTGTGATGCGGCCGGCATCATCGACAATCAGGATCGGTTCCTTGCAATCCTCGACGGCTCGACCCCAGTCATCGGCCTGCTCGATGCGTTGCTTAAGTAAAGGAAGCGTTAGCGAACGCTCGGATTTATCGACTCGCATTGGCGGCCACTCGTTGAAATGACTTGCTGGGAAAGGGGGGAACAGCATCGACCTGATTGGGATCAACATTCCATTCCCAATAGTTCTCGGCGCCATAGGTGCGCAGATAAAGGGCACGCTTCAGGTCGCGGTGCTTTCGGTATTCGTCATCGCTGTTCCGCCCATAGACTTCCATCGGCAGGTAGCGCGTATTGGTGTCGAGCAAGACAAAGTCCGGCAAGACGGCGTCTTCAGCCGCGTCATAGCGCAAGGGCTTTTCGAACCAACGGTTTTGGTCGATCAGCTTGCGGGTGACGATTTTCTCGTAGGAACTCGCAAACGGGATGAATTCCGCAGTGGTAAAAAGAAAACCAGCTGCGCTGACATCGCCGATCATCGAGCCGTCATGACGCTTACGGACCTCAGCAGCGATAATCGCGATGGTGCGGTCGGCTTCACCGGCGATTTTTCGATGCAAGCCAAGGGCTGGGAAACGTTCGATGCAGCGTCCCCAGAATTGCGTTGTGCTGTAAAAAGTCAGTTTGTGCTGATCGGCGCGGGAGAGAGTGATGCGCGTCGATTTGCCGCCGACCGACGTGTTCACTAATTCGCCGATGAAAAGGAGGATTTCCGCCCGCTTGTCGCCGGACGTCGCCCAATGAACCTTTTCCTGCAATTCAGTGCCGACTCTCTGGTGCAGGTTCGGGCCAGACATTGCCGGCAGGACGATCAAGCGCTGAGACATCCTCACGCTACGCTGAACAATGTCCACGGCGGCTTCGTCGAGCCGGTGCTTGGCCACGGCCCAATTTCGCTTTCCAACCATTCTCGGGTGCCAACGCTGCAGATCCGCAGCCGACCATAGGTAATGGAGCAGGCCCAGGATGCTCATCTGAGTGCGCCTGGTCGACGATGGACCGCGAGGTGCAGGCGTGACCGGCGCCGGTTCGCGCTGGCCAAGTTCTCGACCCAGTGCAAAATCAAAGCGGATCCGCTTGGTGCCGTCTGAGGCTTCGGTGATCACATCGTCGGCATAGGCGACCTGGCCGGTGGTCTCGATCGCCGGCGCATAGAAATGGCAATCCGTGCTGTGGACATGCCCGGAGTTCGGGTACCGCGCCAGATAGAAGACGCCAGCCCGCTGGAAAATATAAAGCGGAGCTTCCTGTTCGACGCATTTGCAAAAGCAGGCGATCTTGAAGCCCTTGGCCTTCTGAAGAGCTTCCTGCCAGGCGGCCGGTTGTTCTGCTCGGCGCTCGGGCGACCATCCGGTGCCGTCGGGCAACGTAACCCAATATTCGCGCCTGGACTCCCTCTCGCTCATCGCCGCTCTCCCCGGAAATAGGTTTCGCGCTGGCCGCGGATAGCGGTCAGATCAATACGGAGGGGGCGAGGGCGCACGAACGGTTGCGTCATCCGCCATCACCATGGAGTTCGGCCCTGACGCGGTTCGCCAGCCGATCCGGCAAACGAGCCCAATCAAGGATGTCTTCGAGCAAGTCACGCAGGCGCTGGACCATCTCGTCGAGGTGAGGGTCTGCTTTTACGGTGACCGGAAGAGAAGGAATATCGGCTGGAGCGGGCGCTTGCTTGCCGGCGGCGGCGGCGAGAGCGGCAGACAACCGATTAACAGCCTCGCCAGCTGTCGGTGTGCCAACTTGCGCCAAGACGCCTTGCGCAAAGAGCGCCGCTGCCTGAAGGTCGTGAGCCGCCGCCATAACGTTCGCGATGGCCATGAGATCGGCGTCGCTCACCAGGGTCTCGGTGACCTGCAAGATCGCCAATATCTCGTGGTTCCGAAAGATATAGGCCAAGCCGCGCCCTATCTGGGCGGCCTCAAATTGCGGTGGCTCAGAGCTGCTCACTCGAAATCCCCAATGTAGGCGCATTGGGACATTTGACCGCGTTGTCAACAACGAAAACAGGGCCAATTACTTACAAAACCGGGTATGAATTGGCCGTATTAAGGAGAGGAGGGGGGTCGATATGATGCCGTTGTCCTTGATTTAATCGAGCGGCAGGCATGAGCAAAGAACCCGTTTACATCCCTCGGCACATTGATGCGCCGTTCCAATTTCTTTTCTGGCAGTTCGATGAAATTCTGCCGGTGATCGTCGCCGCGATGTTCGGTGTTCTGCTGCACCAGCAACTTATTTGCTTCGCGATCGGCCTGGTCATCATGAACCGCTGGACGAAGTATCGGGACAATCATCCGGACGGCTACGCGCTGCACGCGCTTTACTGGACCGGGATCGTTCCACTGAGCCTGGTCGGGAAAAAGTCGCACCTGATCCCGGAAGCGCTGGACCGGGAGTTCCTTCCATGAATTTGTTTGGGTTCAAGAAGACGCTGAACAACGCGGTCTCCAGCGACAGGCGCAAAACGTTTCTCCTCGCTGCGATGGTCGCCTCAAACCTGATGCTCGTGCTCTACACGATTTTCAAGAGTGAGATCGTCATCCTCCAACCGCCGGAATTGTTTGAGACGGCGAAGATCACGAAGAAGAACGCGACCCAAAACTATTACACCACCTGGGCACTGGCGATCGCCGAACTGGTCGGCAATGCATCACCAAGCAACATTGAGTTCGTCAAGGACCAGATCCAGATGCTCGCAACCTCGGATCTGTATGCCTCGATCTCGGCCGGCATCGACAAAGAAGTTCAGAAAATTAAGGACGACCAGGTTGCCCAGCGGTTTGAAGCCCGCGGCGTGTCCTTTGAGCCGGAAACCGACAAGCTGTTCGTTTACGGTAAGCTCATCGGCATCGGCATCATGGGCAACGAAGCCAGCCACGAGTTCACCTATGAAATAAGGCTCGCGATCAATTTCTATCGCGTGAAGCTGATCGCGATGCGCGGTTACAGCGGCCGTCCGATGACGCTGGACCGTATGCAGGAAAAAGAAGCGACAGAAGAGCGGCTCAAGAAGAACCAGAAGCCGGAAGACAAGGGAAATCAGAAATGACGTGGCGCATTAGAGTCCTCAGCGCAAGCCTGGCGCTTTCGGTTCTTCCATTTATCGCGTCGGCCCAATCGGTCCCGCAGCTGCAGCAGCAGGTGGGCGGTATGCCCGTCGTGCCGACGAGCATGCCGGTGGTGCCTGCGACGACCGTGCCCGGCGCTGTCGTGCAAAACCCGTCGGACCAGATCACTCAGGAGATGCTCCAACCGATCCGGCTAGTGATGAGGCCCGGCGTCGTGCAGATCGTGCCGGTGGCGGTCAGCCACCTCAACCGATTGGTGACCCCGTTCGTCAAACCGAAGCTGCATACCACGGCTGATTTGACTTTGGATGTGAAGGGATCGGTGATTTACGTCTCTTCGAGCACCCAGAGCACGGCATCAGTTTACATCACCGAAGGCGACAACGAGGAACTAGCGCTCGAATTGACTTTGGTCTTCCGTCAGATCCCGCCGAAAGAAGTCACCCTGGCGCTGCCGGAAGACGTGACTGCGCCGGTTCCCAGCAAAATGTCGTCGGTCGGATCGGGTGCTACTGACGGACGTGACGGCGATCCGAATGGTCAAATGCCGTATGTCGCCGACATCCGCCAGGCGATGCGCCTCGCGGCTCTTGGCAAAGTGCCGGATGGATATACTCTTCGAAAACTCAACCGGTTCGATGTGATGCCATACTGCTCGTTGCCGCCCGGCCTGAATGTCGAATGGCAGCACGCCCAAGTCTTGGACGGTGGCGAAACACAGATCCTCGTCGGCGTGCTGAGGAACGGCACCGAAGGTCCGATGGAACCTGCGGAATATTGGTGCGGCACCGCCGAAGTGATGGCCGTCGCGTTCTGGCCCCGCAATTACCTCGAAGCCGGACAGGAAACCGAACTGATGATCATGCGTCATCGGATTCGTCCGGAGATGAACGGCACCGTTCGTCCTTCTCTGATCAGGAACTAAGGCCATGCAGTTTCCGAAATCGTTCAAAGACTTGTCGACCAATGCCAAGTTGGGCCTTTTCGTCGCGGCGGTGGTCGTTCTCGGCGGCACTTATCAGTATCTCGGTCTGAACAATCAGGCGCCGCTGGATCAGCCGGCAAAGCAAACGTCCGGATCGCGTGTCGCTGCTCCGGACCGAAAGGATGGAGCGCAAAACGGCTCGGTCATGGCCGCACTTGCTCGCCTTGACGAAACGACGCGGCGGATCGCGGAAAACCAAGAGAAACTCATGGCCGCCAGCGGGATCGCGGCCGTCGAAATCCCACAACGCAATGCGAAACAGCGTGTCTCCCGCGATACGGTTCCCAACGGAACCATCGAAACCGTGGATCCGCCACCGCGTAACGGGACGATCGACCGTTCGCTTTCCGATTCGGACGACGATCCGGAAAGAGCAGCGAAGATCGCCGACCTTGAAGGTCGTCTTAAGGATGCTCAACAGGCGATGAAGTCGATGACGGATGCTCTCAAAGAGCTGAAGGCGAAACCATGAAGCTGCCCAAGTTTTATACCGACCTTCCGCCAAGAACCCGGAAATTCATCCTTATTGGCGTCTCGGTCGCCGCCCTGTTCGGGACAAACCAGTTGCTGCAGCAAGCGGCGCCGACAGCTCGGCAGAAGAAGAACACGGTCGACACGGTCTTCACCGACAACGACACCCGCGCGTTGTCGCTGGGCGCCATGATGGCCGAAATCAAGAAGCTCCAGGCATCGGTGAAGGACCTCAACACCGCCAATGACAAGATGCGCGGTGAGTTGAAGGAGCAAGGCTTTCAAAGCCAGGTCGAGCGCGACAAGCGTATCAATGAACTGGGAGGGCGCATCGACAGTCTGGAAAACGGCATCAAGAACTTTGACCATAAAACCGTCCAGACCGTTGCCGGCGCCTCGGGTACAGCACCAGCAGGTGCGACACCACCGCAAGCGACGAAGGCGGGCCTCGGTTCCTCGGAAGAGCCTCATCCCAAGGCGTCCAGCTTCGAGGTGTCCCCGGATGAAGCCTTCCTCGGAGTGGCAACGCCGGGAAAGCCGGCAGCCGCCACGGGGATAGCCGACATGCGGACCAATCCGGTCAGCCCGGGCGAAGTCCAGGTCGCGACTATCAAGACTGTGGCAGAGAATAAGAGTGCCACCAGTGCGGTAAAATCGACCAAAGCCCTGGTAAAGCGACCGATCTCGATGGGCATCTCCTCGGCAACATTGGTCACCGGCATGGCCGTGCCGACCGGTCAAGGCGGCCGGCAAGATCCGTTCCCAGCTTTGCTGCGCATCAAAAAAGAAACTTTGCTGCCGAACATGTACCGCGCAGATCTGCGCGAATGTTTCGCTTTGATGTCCGCCTATGGAGATCTAAGCAGTGAGCGCGCGATCCTGCGTGGCGAGAAAATCAGCTGCATCGACAAGCAGGGGCGGATGCTCGAGGGGCGCTTGCAGGGGTATGCCACCGGCGAGGATGGTCAGGTCGGTGTCGCGGGCCATCTCGTCTCGAAGCAGGGGCAGTTGATCGGCAAAGCAATCTTGGCGGGCGTCGCCCAGGGCATAGGCGGCGCCTTCAACTTCCAACAAACGCCGACATTAGCGCTGAGTACCGGTGGTTCGACCACCAATCCCGCGTACACTCGGGCATTTTCCGCCGAGTCCCTGCAAGCAGGTGCAGCCGGCGGTGTCGGCAATGCCATGCAGATGCTGGCTCAATGGTATATCGCCCAGGCGAACGCGATTTTCCCGGTCATTGAGATATCGCCTGGGCGTTCCATCGACATCATCATGACCAGTCCGACAGTGTTGACCGAGGTCGACGGCAGCAAAGCCAGCGGCCCAACTCTCTCGGGTTCCGAGAATGGCTTTTTCAACGGCGGTACTGGCATCAGCACCCGACAAAATGCCAACATGGGCATGAATAATATGTTGGGTATGAACCGCGGGATGATCGGCGCGAACAATAACCAGATGATGGGGTACCAGTACAATGGTCAATAAAATCTCTATCGGTATTTTTGCCGTTTTACTGGCTGCGTCGGTCTCTGGCTGCTCCTCGCTGGTCCCCGGTGATGATGACTTCAGTTGTCCAGGCGGCGCCAATATCATCCGCTGCAAATCTGCCAGGCAGATCTATGACATGACAACTGGTCGAGATGATCTCTCGGCATTGGATGGCACAACAGAACGTCCTGACGGCGACCCGGACAAGGGCATCGTCATGATGCCGATGAATGCCGAGCCACGACCGGTCGTTCCGACGCCCGTTACAGCGGACTATGGGCGAGTGCCGGTTCGCACACCAGCCAAGATTATGCGCATCTGGGTTGGTCCTTGGGAAACCGAGGACGGCGACCTTGCGGTGGGTGGTCTTCTCTATGTCGAGATCGAGCCGAAGCGCTGGCAGATCGGCCAGGCGGCTGGGGAAGGAAATACCAAGAGCTTCACGCCATTGTCCGGAAACTCGTTCAATACCAAACCTGATGCAACACCGAGTGCCGATGGACCGGGCACGACGCCTGCGCCCAGGCCAGGCACATTGAACGCGAAACCCCCGGTCAATTCGGGCGGAACGAAACCGGTTCTCGCCGCGCCTATGGTGCAGGCTGTCACGTCACCTTCGCTCACCGCCACCCAGCAATAAGAGGCAGTGTTTTAGGCTGCGCGCTCCTCCCCCGCGACTGCCATTTGAGGCCGACCCTGGTGCAAATGCCAGTGTCGGCCTTTTTGTTTGCGCCGAGCTAACGACCGGTTTTCAAGCACGGATTTCAGCGAACAAGGGGGAAATAACTATAACGAAACGTGAGAAATGCGACCTGCCGGTCGGATACCGAAGCTGCTAAAAAAATCCCAAAGAGTTGTACTGCGGGCGATGGCGCTTGCCTGAAGCGAAGGTGGAGGGGTTTTAATGAAAATGAGCCGGCTCAAGAATATTGCGGCCCTCATTGCGTGCGGAGTGGTCGGGCTCGCTTCATCTTTGCCATCGCTGGCACAGACGCAAGTAGGATTAAGCCAATCCGGCACAGTTAGTATCCCCGCCATCACGACGTCTCTGCGCGCATCGGACGGCAGTTTGCCGGTGACATCTGCAGCGCTTCCGTCAAGTATTCAGTCTGCCGGTCCGCTTCCTTGGTTCGCCAGTTCCAGCACCACTTCCACCACCACAGTGCTGGTCAACGGCGTTGCAGTCGCTCCTGGTGCCTCGTATGTGCCGATCGGCACGATAAGCCTGACGAATGGCGCCTTGGCCGTTCCCGTTTCGGCTGCGACAGCGGGGCAAGGGGGCAAGGTCACCCTTTCGTTCACCACCCCAAATCTGGCCATTGCGTCAGCCTCCGGGGCTGCGACGTCGATGAACGTCACCGGTCCCGGGGCGCCGGCCGTCGGCAGCGCGGTGACCTTCACGGTAAGCAATACGACTGGCGGCACCTCTCAGCCTGTCAACTTCTCGCTCTCCAATACGACCAACTTCCAGATCTCCGGTGGCACTTGCGTCAATAACACCACGACGCTGTCCGCCAACAAGAGCTGCACGATCCTCGTCCAGCCGCTGGCCAGCGTGCCAGGCTCCTATAGCGGCACTCTGAATGTCGTTGCGAACAATAATCCCTCGGTCGCGCTTTCCGGTACCGGCAGCAATTTTGCTCCGAATCTTGTGATCGCCGCGACCTCTGGGTCTGCCACAGCGATGAATGTCGTGGGTTCGTCCCCAGGCGGCACGCTGACTTCCGGCTCGGACACCACCTTCACGGTGACCAATACCGGTGGCTCGACATCGGCCGTATTGAATTTTGCTCTCAGCAATATTCAGAACTTCGCCTATGACGGTGGCACCTGCGCAAATGGGTCGACTACCCTGGCAATGGGTGCGAGCTGCACGATTCTGGTCAAGCCCAGTGCCAGTGTTGACGGGAACTATTCCGGCAAGCTGACGGTCACGGCGAACAACAATCCGAGCATTTCTTTGGTTGGCACAGCATCGATGTTGGCGCCGGTGCAGTTGTCGGTCACAGCTTCCTTGGGGTCATCGACCGCGATGAACGTGACCGGACCTGGTTCTCCGGCGAGCGGAAGCGATGTGACCTTCACCATCACCAACTCGCCGCTGTCGGATTACAGCTCGGCGCCGCTGGTGCTGTCCGTGTCGAATCCGACGAATTTTGCAATTGACGCGGGAGGCACGTGCGCCAGCGGCACAACCAGTCTTGCGCCTGGTGGAAGCTGCACCGTTTTGGTGAAGCCACAGGCCAGCACCAACGGCAGCTATTCTGGAAATCTGGTTGTCACCGCGAACAACAATCCGACAGCGGCAATGGCAGGAACGGGCAGTGGCTTCGCGCCTAATCTCGTTTTGGCCGTTACCTCGGGTTCGGCGAGCGCAATGAATGTCGTTGGCCCTGGATCGCCAGCCAGCGGGACCGATATCACCGTGACCGTGACCAACAGCGGCGGAACCACGTCCGCGGCTCTGGCTTATGCGTTGTCGAACACCACGAATTTCTCTCTCGATACCGGTGGGACCTGCGTGAATGGCAATACGACGCTAGCGATCAACGCAAGCTGCACCATTCGCATTAAGCCTTTGGCTACGGCGGACGGCCCGATTTCCGGCAATCTGAACGTCACGGTGAACAACACTCCGACCCTGGCTTTGTCAGGCACGGCGTCCATGTTCAATCCGGCAGCCCTGACACTGGCTGCGACGTCGGGCAGCCCGACGGCGATGAATGTCGTTGGTACGAGCCCAAGTGTCTCGACAACCGGCTCGCCCGTCACCTTCACGCTGACGAATACCGGTGATCAGACCTCGGCCGCGCTCGCGATGGCAATGGCCAACGGAACGAACTTCACGATCACTGGCGGCACCTGCGCGGCGGGCCAAACAGTGGCCGGGGGGGCGAACTGCACCATCATCGTGGCTCCGAAGGCGTCGGCTGACGGATCCATCAGCGACACCTTGAAGGTCACCGCAAACAACAATCCGACCGCGGCGGTGTCGGGTACCGCCAGCATGTTGAATCCCGCGACGCTCACCATCGCTGCAACCAATGGTAATCCATCAGCGATGAACGTGACTGGTCCCGGAAACCCGGCTTACGGCAGCGACGTGACCTTCACGATCACAAACACCGGGGATTACACATCCGCGGCGATTGGGCTCACTCTGTCGAACATGACAAACTTCGCATTTAACAGCGGTGGGACGTGCGTTTCCGGCTCGTCTTCGCTGTCTAAAGCGGCTTCCTGCACGACCATCGTGACTCCGAAGGCGTCACGTGGTGGATCTTACTCAGCCGTCTTGGCAGCTGTCGCCACCAACACGGCTTCACTCACACTCTCCGGGTCGGCCAGCGCATTTTGTACGGCGTCCGCAAGTACAACCACAGGAGCATGTTCGGCGACCTGTGGCGGTGGCACTCAAACTGTCAGCGTATTTGATAGTTGTGGCAATATTCAGTCGCAGTCCGTGCAGTCGTGCAATACGCAAGGTTGTTATACATGGAAAGATCAAGGCTCCGGAACGACATTTACAAGTGACGTTACATACAATACACCCGGAGCGGCATGCACAACGCATAATCAGGTCTCTTGGTCCTGCAATTATGTATCGCCTAGCAACTATTACTGTGAACTGTACAAATGCGAATAGAATTTTTCTAAGGTTAGAACCTGCCTCGTTCCCTTTCCTTGATTACCAGATTCTGGAAGGTGCTTGATCTAGCAGCTGCAAGGCATGAGGGGCATCCAGAACGATTTGCCACTCGATAGGCGACAGTGCCCAATGGTGACGGCGACGCTGAACACTGGGCACTATCTCGGGCGTCTGACCTACTCTACAGGACCGAGGATGCTACCGTAGGCCAGCCAAGAAATATTTTTGTTTCCTATCACAGCAATACCTGCTTCGCCGCCCCCATTCATACCGCGCTCCCCGGCTTGCCCGAGGTTACCTCCTGCCCCACCCATTGAGTCGTCGTATGGATTTTGCGCGCTCGAGCCACCCGCGGTTAACGTCCCTACGTTACCGGCCACATTTGGCACCTGTTGCCATGGAGACGCGATTCCGGCCGCGCCAGGAACAAATCCCGCGCCGCCCGATCCTGCCACCCACGACGCTCCACCGCTGTTGTCACCGCCACCGCCACCGCCACCGGCGATTACTCCGGCATTCGACACGTACACAGGGATTTGTACGTACAATGCATTCCCACCTTTTTCACCTGACCCGCTGCTAGCCAAACTGGTACTGGAACCGGCGCCTCCGGCCCCAACGATATAGCCGTTGTTGACCAGGGCCAGAGACGATCCTGGTGGGAAGGCGCCCTGGACGGTCAGAGCGTAGGCCGAAGTGGAGGTGGAGCCGACGACTACGCCACCATTGACCGTCACCGTGCCAACAACCGGCGTGCTGCCGTTCCAGCCGGCATTGAGCAGCAGGGTGCGGAAGTCAAGATTGTAGCTGTTCGACGCCACCAGCGCGTTGATCGTGACCGTCCAGCCCACCGCGGTGCCGGCCAGGGAGATCAACGGGGCATTGTTGGCCACAACATTCAATGTGCCGCTGTAGCTGGTATTGGCTGATGCCTCCGGACGCACAACCGCGGTACAGCTAGCTCCAGGAGCCAACGTGGTCGATGTCGTACAGGTACCGCCGTTGAACTGGAAGTTTGTAGTGTTGGACAGCGCGATACCGAGCGCCGCCGAGGTGTAGTCGGCTGCCGCAGCATTAGTGATGGTGAAGGTAACGTTCGAGCCGTAGGCCGGGCTGCCCGGACCAGTCACATTCATCGCCGACGGCGTGCCGGCGGTAGCCGCGATCGACAGGCTGACCGGGTTGAGCTTGGTCGCCGTGCCGGACAAGGCGGCCGACAGGCTGTTGTTGCTCGTGACGGTGAGATTGCCGGAATAGGTGGCATCGGCCGAGGCCAGCGGGCGGACCTTGATAGTGCAACTGGCGCCGGCGGCAAGCGATGTCGAGCCAGAGACGCAGGTACCACCGCTGTCGAAGTCAAAGTTGCTTGCGTTCGACAGGGCGAAGGTCATCGCCGCCGCAGTCGCGCCGCCTGTGTTGGTCACCGTGAAGACGACGTCCGCCCCATAGGTCAGGCTGTGGCCCGGTGCGCTTCCGATGACGTTCATCGCCGACGGCGTGCCGCTGGTGGCTACCAACGTAAGGTTCGGCGTAAAGCCGCTAGCGGTGCCTGAAAGTGAGATCGTCGGGTTGTTGTACGCGGCCGCGGTCAGCGTCCCTGACAGCGCGCCGTTGGTCGACGCCTGCGGCTTGACTTGTACCGTGCAACTCGCCCCGCTAGGCAACGCCGTTGCCCCCGAAACGCAGGTGCCTCCTGCATCTGCGATGAAATTTGTTGGGTTTGAAAGAATAAGGCCAACCGCAGAAGATGTGTAAGCCGGCGCGACTCACGGATGGCGCGCGCAACGAACCTGTATCGCATTGGCATAGCTACCGTATGTTTGTTCCCCGTCGCTGAACCGTTCCAGCCATGCGTTGCCGTTGGTGCCACGGGCCGTCGACGACCAGTACCAACCCGCCGGATAGGATCCGCTCTGATTAAACGTCGATTTCAAGTTGCTGCTGGCTGCGGTTCCCATCTGGGTTGCCTGCCAAACGGTATTCAACTCGTTCAGCGCTGGCAGATACCAGTCGGCGTGTCCATTGCTTGTGAGCGCGGCGCACGTTTGTGCCGCCTCATAGGGCGCACCGGCATCCGAGGCCGCGGCAAGCAGGCTCGTATTGGTTTTACCATCAGTCGTACTGCTCGGATTGGTGCTTGTTGCAGGATTTGCAACACCGGAGTCGTACGGAATATTGGCCCCAGCGTCGGAAGGGGCGACACACAGATTTGCGCCATTGACAGTGGTGCCTACGTAAATCGTACCGTCCGACAGGATAGTCGGGATCGCCGTGCCAGAAGCCACGGCCGCACAGGGATCAAAACCTGACGCCGTACCGGTCAATGTGATGGAAGCGGTGTTGTTCGCGACGGCCGACAGCGTGCCAGCCAGGCTGCCGGCCGCGTTCGCATCAGACTTCACAAGAACGGTGCACGTCGCGCCTTTTGCGAGCGTTGTCGATCCGCTGCTGCAGGTCCCGCCGCTGTCGAACGCGAAGTTCGTCGTGTTCGTCAGCGACAGGCTCAACACAGAAGATGTGTAAGCCGGGGGACTCCCCCACAATCCGGTGGTCCCCGCCCTTTCAAGCGCCCGGAAAGCATTACTTGTCAGGCGCCCGGCGACCGGGCTTTAAGGCGGCGCCTAAGCCGGTAGGTTGGTCCCGTCAGCCTTTGGGCAAGCGACCTAAAAAGCCCCGTAGCCAGCTACCGACCGTGTTGGTCTCTTCGGCGACAGGAGGTGGATGCTGCAGCCGAAGTGAAGAGCATCAGCCGACCCCGACTCCAACCGTTATCTTCGGGCGCAGCGGACAGACAGATAGTTGTTTTCGCTGAAAAAAGCGTTGTCACCAATGGTAAATCGTTGGCTCATCGCAAGATCCTGACCACTGTACTCCGTTGATGACCAGTAGTTGCCAGCTGGCCAGGTCCCACTTTGATTAAATGTCGCCCTCAGTGCATTACTTGACGTCGTGCCGAGCTGCGTCGCTTGCCAGATCGTATTGAGTTCATTCTGGGCGGGTAGATACCAATCTGCATGGCCACTGCTGTTCAGGTTCTTGCACAGCAATGCAGCTTGGAAGGACCCGGAGGTGCCATTAGCCACAATGAGCAAATTCGTGTTTGACCGACCGTCCGTAGTGCTATTCGCGCCAGTATTACTCCAGGTACCACCATTCCAACTCACGCCGCCGCTGTTATCGTTGGCGGGGATATAGAGATTCGTGCCGTTGCTCTGGCCGACATAGATCGTACCGTCGGTGCAGGTCGTCGGAATTGTCGGGCTACCCGAGCACGGATCGAAACCTGTCGCCGTGCCTGCCAGGTTGATCGAGGCCGATTTGTTGGCCGTCGTGGTCAGGGTGCTGGTGATGGAACCGGAGGCCGACGCCGAAGCTTTCACCAGTGTCGTGCAGCTCCCGTCCTTGGCCAGGGTTGTGGTGCCGGAAACGCACGTTCCGCCGCTGTCGAGCACGAAGTTCGCGGTGTTCGACAGCGACAGCGCAATCGCAGAAGATGTGTAAACCGCGGCGAAGATTCGGGGGCATGCTCAGGTAAACAAAGCAACTACTCTGACGAGTGGTTTGGGCACAAAAATCGCGGCGGCGGCCGAAAATATCCCCGGGTTGTCCCCACAAGTGCCGTTATGGATGACCGCTTAAGCCCGCTTTCTCGAGCGACTAACGTCTTTCTTTTGGCCGCGGATATGGAAGGCGGTATCAAGGGTTTCAGCCGCAAGCTTTCGGTCGGCGTCGCTCGTATGGCTGTATCGCAGCGCCATAGTAGCAGCTTCCCAGCCGAGGATATCCATTAAGCCGCGCAGGGGCAGCGTTTTGGCTAAGCGCGTGGCGGCCATGTGGCGCAGGCTGTGAAATGAAAAGCGATCAAGCGGCTCCCGGCCATCGTTCAAATTCATCTCGTTTATCAAGCAGCGGAATGCCGCCGGTGCGGTGGTGTATTGGACGCTGCGTCGGTTGACGAAGACGAAATCCTGGGGGCGGCCGACCGGCAGGGCTGCCAACATCGTGATCGCCTGGTTCCCCAGAGGGACGGTACGGCTTCTGCCGTTTTTGGTTTTCGGAAAAGTGGCTTTGGCATTGGCAAGGTCGAGATGCGCCCAGGTGAGATTGAAGGCTTCTCCGGCACGACAGCCAGTGCTGGCGGCAAACAGCGTCACGCGCCAGGCTCGAATATCGCGGGCCTTCAGTTTTTCTAGAAGGAGCTGCAATTCGGCATCCGTGATGACGCGTTGGCGACGGTTGTCCTTCGGTGCGGTGCAGCCGATGACGCGCGGGGCAGGGGGACCTTCCGCGACAACGCGACGGTTCAAAGCATGTTTGAAAATCCGTCGAAGCGTTCCGGTGATGTATTCCCGAGAGCGTTGGGACAGTGGTGCTTCGTTGAGCTTCTTGACCAGATCATCCCAGTCCTGCATGACAAAGTTCTTGATTGGCTTGTCGCCGACCAAAGGTTCGAGCCAGACCCGCCAGATGCTTTTCTCTCTCGGAAATCCCTTGGGTTTCGTTGCGGTGGCCCATGGTTCGTAATGCTCACGAAAATATGCGGCTATCGTATCTACCGGAGGCGGGTTTTCTGCGGCCTTCCTCGCCTCTTCTTTGGCATTCTCGGCAGCGACGATCCGCTTTTCGCGGAGAGTAAATGGACCACTTCCTATCTTCGATGCCTGGCGCAACTCATGCAGTTGATCGCGGACTTTTTCCAAGGTCCATCCCTCGGAACTCCAGCCAAGTGCCTCTTCGATGCGCTTTCCATGAACGATCAGGCGGATGGTGTAATACCGATCCGGTCTAATTCCGCGCTTGCGGACGTTGTGCTCGCGGTAGCGGATGCCGCGATCTGCAGTTTTCCATTTGGTCGTCATGGCAGAGGAGTGTCGGAACTTTAGAAGGGGGATCGAGGATCAATCCCTCGCATCGGCCAGTTGAGCCAGAATGCTGACTTGTTCGACGGCGATACGAAGGTTGCGGAGACTAAGACCTTTCACAATGGTGTTGAGGCGAGCCTCAAGAACAATGCGTTCCGGTTCTGGGTTGTTTGAGGAAGAAGCAAACCAATCGGATAGAACATCTAGGGGAATGGAAAAAGTTTCAGAAATGCGGATAAGAGTGTCACACCCTGGAAAGGTTATTCCGCGCTCCATTTTCGAAATGGTGTCGACAGAACGATCAAGAATTTCGGCAAGTTGCTCCTGAGTGAAGCCATGTTCTTTGCGAATGGCGCGAATACGGAGCCCAAAGGTATGTTTGTCACTCATAGGCCGTAGTTTTCCCCGTGCCGCAGCGCATGACCACCGCCCGCGATCCGGAAAATCGGTCCGTCACACAGAATGCTCTCTTGTTTTGTGAAATTTTTCGCCGGAAAAGCTGTCCCCAGTTTGTCCCCGCATGCGCAAAAAATCGTGAGATGAAAAGCTCAAAATTTCGGCGAGTGAAGGCGGAAAATGTGCAGGAATCCGCGAGTTCTGGGGAATAATGGGGATCTGGCGGATTTTATCGAAGAGACGAGAGAATGTCGGCTGGGGCGCTTTCCCACGGGCACAACTTGAACAGACACCTTGGCCAGGAATTTGGCATTCGAAACATTTGGCAGGTGGTTCGGCCGAAATGCCGAGATACAACTGACAGTAGGCCGCGGAATATGGTGCGGCTTTGCCCCGAGGCGCGATTGGTGGCACCACCCTGCATTTTCGCTTGCTGGGCTACGAGGTCGTCGATGTCAACCGGCGGCCAGGCGGCCCATGCTGTCCGAGTTCTCGGTCTGAGATATGGTTCTCAACATCTTCTGGCACCCAACCGCTCCTACGACGTTGCGCATGTTTGCTCATCTTTGAGCAAAGTTGCGCCCCGACGCCCGCCGAGCAGTTCTGCGGACGGTTCGCGAGACGGGATTCCACCGTCATGCGCCCGTGACGGCGTAGCCACGTCCGCAAGGAACGCGGCATCGCCGGCCAGCGATCGCTCATCGGCCGAAGTGAGGGCCGGTGAGGATCCCGCCTTTCGGCGGGTCGGACGCAGCCCTCTGAGGGCCGCTTTCCATGAGCCTTGGACCTTCGCCCAGTCCTCCCGCACATGCCTGGCGCCGTTCCTTGCAGGACGGCGAAGGGTGACACGGGTGACGTTCCGGCGCGCCGCCATGGGGATGTCCCCGGCAGGCACCGTCAGCGAGGCCGCAAGGCGCTCGGAATGATGCATGCCGCGCCGGCCGATGACGACGGCGGCGGCATGATGAACGGAAAGGCCATAGCGGTCCATGAAACGGCAACGGCCTTGCAGAGAGGTGTATGCAGGGTCCACGGCGATCGCCGCCACACCATCGCGGGCGGCACGCCGCTCCAGCATTGATCGGAACGCCGAACAGACGAACACCGACAGCATCCGGGCCATGGCCGGGGAACTTTCCTCGCGCAGGCGGGCCTTCTTTGCCTCGAAGTCTATGTCCTCGATGACGATCGGCACGCCATGCCGCTTGACGATGCGGACCAGACGAGCCACGGCGTCGCCGATCGCCGCCAGCGCCTGATCATGCCGGCGGTGCTGCGTCGGCATCGGGATGGTGAAACGGCCCTTCGGATTGCAGCAAGCATCGAGGCGAACCGCGGCGAGGAAGCCGGCATTCATGTCGACGGCCAGGCAGCCGCGCGAGAAGTCGGCCTCGGTGTCGGCCAGTCGGCGGAAGACGCTGACGAAAACCCGCCAGCCTTTGTCATCGCGCACGAAGCGCCACGAAATGGCCTCACCGCCGCCTTTGGCATGGGCGGCGATGGCCGCCGTCACCACCTCGTGGCCATAGGCGAAGCGGATGGATCCGATGGCCAGATATTTGCCCTCGGCGGACAAGGGCGTCCGGCAAGCGCAGCCGCAAGCTGATGGCGCCGTCGGCGCCGATTGTCGCGGTGCAGGTCTGATTGCGGCCTGTCTCGTCCTTGGAGCCCAGGCAGAAGAACTGGCTCGAGCGCCTCTCACGCCAAGCCCGTTGCCATTCGGCATGATCGGCAAAGCCGTTGGCGGCAAGATGATGCTGGGCGTTGAACAGTTTGGCCGAGCCGAAGCACAGCGACGGCATCATCCGCTGGCGGTCTGCCCGTACCGTCTGCTTGCGGGCCTGGAGGATACCGAGGCGGCGCTTCTTCTGATGCACCTTGGCCAAGACCTTGCGCCGCTTGTCCGGGGCGCTGGGTAGCCGGGCCTCGATCCGCTCGATGGTCCGCCGCGTCACCTTGATCCTGGCGTCGAGGTTCTTGAGGCGCAGTTTGGCGATCTCCCGCAGACTGGCTGCCTTGCCCTTCATCAACACCGCGATGGCGTTGAACTGCCGCGCCGTGATGCCGAAACGGCGGATGAACTCGCTCTTGCAGTCGCCCGCTTTCCGCCCCTTGGCCATCTCCGCCCACAGGCAGCGTTCGGCCCACGACAGCAGGTTCGCCACAGCGTCCAGTACCGGTGGGGCGGAAATGCGGGCCTGGTAGGTCACGGGTTGAAGCATCGGGGACTCAACGGCTGCTATTGGTGTTCATTTTGATACGCCATGCGCAGCTTTGCGCAATTCGCGAGGAGACTGTAAAGCCATGGCCGCATCCCAGACCGGACCGATAGCTGCGACGGCACAGAGGTGCCTGCGACATTCACCTGGATCGAAATGCGGTTATGAGCGACTCAACAGCCCAGAAAACTGCGAAAAACACCCACATTGAAGGGCCTGACGGGGCGGGTGAGGGTAGGGGAATAACTAGCACAAAACGTAAGAAAAGGGACCTGCCGGCCGAAAATCGAAACTGATAAACCAAGTAGCAAAGTGTCTTACGAGGGCAGGTTAATCCTCGGTCTGTGTCGAGTGGGGGTTTTAGATGACGGTGAAGCCGCTCCAGAAAGTTGCAGCACTCGTTCTGGTAGGGATCACCTGCCTATCGGCAAGTGCACCCGCGCTTGCGCAGAGCCAATCGACGGGCGTCGTCGTTTCCGGAGACATTAACGTCTACACCGGACAGCCGAATATCACCTCGAACGCTTCGACCCGCGAAGCGTATGTGGCTCAGTCGCAAGTGAATGCGGGTGTGACTGGTTGCACTCCAGTGACTTCGAACACCTCAGCTGCTGGTCAGGGTGTATCCACGGGTGGGAAGACGCCGACCTGCGTTTGGTCTTGGACCAGCCTGCCCGACATCGTCGATTCCAATACTGGCCTTCAAGTCAAGGGCCGGTGGTCGAACAAAGGGACCCGAGCCGTTGCTGCACAGGTCTCGGTGGTCGATACCAACGGCACCGTCTATCCTCTTTCCACGAACTCTACATCGGTTACCGTCACCGACGACGTTACAGCGCCCACGGTCACGTTCCTCAACAACGGCAAGGCTTTTACCAGCGGCACTTTGACCACGCTTGCTGGCGTGACGTTCAGCCTGTCGGATCCGGCCGACCCCTCCCCGCAGGTGACAGGTGTCTCTGTCAAGACAGCCTCGGGCGCGGTCAACATCCCAACGACTTCGACCGGGAACAATACCTATTCGCTCACTTGGCCGACCCTCTCGCCGGGCTATTACCAACTCGCCGTAGCAACCACGGATGTGCTCGGGAATACGGGCACCACCACCATCGGCTTCACCTATTCGCCGCCATATGTGGGTTGGGCACAGGGCAACACCGTAGTGATCCCGGCGGTCACCACCGCGTTGCGCACTGCTTCGGGGGCCTGGCCGGCAACTTCGGCCACGATGGTGGTCAACGGGACATCGGTCTCCGGGTCGATGGCATGGACGGCCTCGTCAGCCTCGTCCTCAACCACGACCGTCATGGTAAACGGGGTTGCCATCGCGCCAGGAGCGTCCGGCGTCGCGATCGGCAATATTACGGTTTCCAGCAGTGCTCTCTCCGTGCCAATAGCGGCTGGTACAGCGGGGCAGGGAGGCACCGCCTATTTGACCATCAGTACGACGACACCTAATGTGCCGGAAGTGATCGGATCGGTCCAAGTATACGCGGCGAAGCCGACCGTCACCGCTACTGGGACTACCGTCGAAGCCTACATTGGGCAGACCGTCGCCAACATGGGCAGCGGTGGCAGCTGCAAAGCCGTGGCGACTGCATCGGCAGCCCAGGGGCTGGCAGTATCGCCGAACGGCGGCGCGCCCACCTGCTATTTCCAATGGACTGGCCTGCCCGATATCGTCGACGCCAACACTGGCACCCAGGTTAAGGGGCGGTGGAAGAATGCGGGCACTAGCTCGCTCGGATATACGGTGTCAGCGGTCGACTCCGACGGCACGCTTTATCCCATCGGAACAGGCGCCACAGCGATATCGGTGACCCCGGACAATACTCCGCCGACTATAAGTTATCAGTACAAAGGCAAGAACTTTACTGGCGGCAACGTTGCCTATCTTTCGCAGTTGGGGGTCACGCTCACTGATCCGGCGGATCCGTCTCCGACGATCTCGTCTGCGAGTATGGTCGCGCAAAGCTCTGGATCCACGGTTACATTGCCGGTGGTTGCCGGGTCGGCAGGCTCATTCACGTTCACTTGGCCCAGCAGCTTGGCACAGGGCACGTACACCC
This sequence comes from Desulfovibrio sp., assembly GCF_009712225.1. Lineage (NCBI taxonomy): Bacteria > Pseudomonadati > Thermodesulfobacteriota > Desulfovibrionia > Desulfovibrionales > Desulfovibrionaceae > Desulfovibrio > Desulfovibrio sp. Next base: position 22,790 of record NZ_WASP01000020.1, read on the forward strand.
TTCAATTGACGACGGCCGACAGCATCGGGAACATCGGAACGTCGAGTATGCGTTTCTACTATGCACCGCCGATCGTCGGCTGGGCACAGAAAGGAGCCATCTCGATCCCGGCGGTCACGACCGCCATGCACACATCGTCGGGAAATTGGCCTGCCACATCAGCAGCGATGCAAATGGTCGATGCGGCGAGCCCGACCCCGGTCAAGGGTAGCATCCCGTGGACAGTGTCGTCGTCGTCATCATCGACTGCGACGGTTGTCGTCAATGGCGTGTCGATCGCCCCTGGCGCATCACAGCAGTCCATCGGAAATGTCACCGTCACCAATGGTGTGCTGGCGATGCCAGTGGCGGCAGCAACTGCCGGCCAGGGAGGTGTCGCGCACCTAACCATTTCGACCACGACGCCAAACGTTCCTTCAGTTGTCGGCGACGTCAATGTGTACGCCGGCACCCTCCAGGTTTCGCTGGCAAAGAACCCGATCCAGGCGATGTTTGACACCTTGAGTGCGAACGCATCGGTTGCCTCGGGCAGCGGCTGCACCCTGACGTCGAATCTGACGGCAGCCACGGGGGGCGGCGTCGGATCAAACCCTGTTTGCTACGTCCAGTGGGACACCTCGGGGATCCCGATCACCCTTACGAAAGGAAATGCTTCGCTGAATGGCTGGGTAAAAAATCCCGGGGCTTATCCGTTGAACTATTCACTGGCGGTGGTGGATACCGACGGCACGGTTTATCCGATGTCCTCGGGGTCAACGACAGTGACGGTGTCGGCGGCGAACACCTCATTCAATCTTGGCCTGACGGGCGATTTGACCAGCTTCTATTACTCGGTCATGCCCAACACGGTGACGATGGGAAACCTCGGCAATGGCTTCAATTGCAAGCTCACCGGCAGCCAGACCTATGCTCAGCAATACGCCGGCAATTCCACTACACCGATCTGCTATGGCGAGTACACCAGCTTGCCGAGCGGGTTCAAAGCCGTGACCGCCTCCGGCTCGAGTGCGCCTCAAGCCTCCGGTACGTTCACCAGCGCGCCGGCGACTTTTGGCATGCAGGCGACCTGGTATGCGAAGGATGGCTCGGCCATTGTTGTCGCAACCAATTCGGTGACGATCCAGGCCAACGATCCGCCGGCGCCGACCATCTCCTTCGCTCCGAACAACCCGGCAACTGTCGGCACCAACGGCGGAAACATTGGCACCCTGTCTGTGACGTCGCCCTTGGTCGCGCCGCTCCAGATCACAGCTGTCGATGAAACAAACGCAACCGCGTTTTCGGGAACGGCGTCTGCGAATGGTGCAGCCAAGGTCAATTACAAGAATGGTATTACGGTCACGGGCGGTCTCGCCGCCGGTGCGCAAAAAACCTACACATTCACCGTCGGCTATGCCGCTCTGCCGGCAGAAGCGGTACAGACCACCACCGCGGTGACGGTGGTACCGCCGTCGACCGTAAAGCCGATGCTGACCTCGACGGCAACCTCGGCGACCACTACCTCGCCAATCCCAGTTTCGGTGGCGATCACCGATAGCACCACCAGCAACTTTGACCCCACGACCATGGGAACTTGGCAGGTGGAGATCGCCTCTGTCGGGTCAGGCAATGTTTATACGCCCCTGACGAGTTTCACCCCTGTTGGCAGTGACGGAACGGCCAAGTTCAGCGTCTCCGCAGCCTCGATCACCTCGTCCAATCTTCAGCTTGTGGCGATCGCTCAGGAACTGAACACATCCGCCCAAGTTCAGCGCGTTTCCCAAATCTTGAGGCTGCCTCTATCCTTCGGCGGCGCCTTGCCTGTGACAGTGACGGCTTCCCCCACTGCCGGCCCGACGCCGTTGACCACCACCCTCACAGCCACCACGCAGGGCACCACGCAGCAGCAGACTGCGATGGGCGCAGCAAACTGGACGATCAGTACAGATGGCGGCAGCACATGGCAGCCACTTGGTGTGCCGGCGAGCAACAAAATTGACACGGTTGTCCCGAATGGAGGTGCCCAGTACCAGGCGACGATGGTCAACGTGAACTCGCAACTCTCTTCAACGAGTACGCCGGTCGCGGTGACGCCGTTCAACATGGTTCAAGCGACGATCTCCGGTTCGACCAGCGTTGCTGGTGGTCAGCCCGCCGTGTTCACCATCACGGCTACAGAAAACGGCACGGCGCTTGATCCGACGCAGTACGTCGTGCAGTGGTCGACCAATCAGGGAAAGACTTATGTCCCGGGCAGCTCGACGTTCACTTTTGACACCACATCGGTGACGAACTCGGGCGACCAATACGTTTGGGCGCAGGTGAGGGATGCTTCAGCTCCCAATATTGCGTCGGCATGGACAACGGTGAAAGCGACCCTCAACGTGAACTATGAGGCTGCACCGCTGGTGACCGCCTTCATCCCAAAGTCCATCCAGGCTGGGGTGCCGATCACTTTGACAGCTACGGTCGCGAACGTTGGTGGCGGCGCTGCCACCAAGTCCGGCGCATGGACCTTGCCGGATGGAACTACCGCGACCGGGTTAAGCACGACCTGGACACCGCCAGTCAGCCTGGTTTCTGGCTCTTCGGCGAGCCCAATCGTGTTTGTCGGCACGGTTACGTCTAAATCGGGCGCGACAGCATCGTCCACTGTCACGGTGAACTCGACTTTCTATCAGCCTACTTTGAAGCCAATCACCCTGACAGCTCTGGCAGCCAACACTTATGCCCCGACGACGGTGAACCTGAGCGTCCTATCCGAAAGCGGCGCAATCCCGACTGGGGCCAATATCGCCTGGTCAATACCGAACGATGCTACCCAGCTTGCATCTGGAGCTACGACGCTATCGGTCAGCGAGCCGGATTCGGGTGCAATCACTTACGGCGTCACGATTACCGACCAATACGGAAACCAGCAGACCGCTAGCAAGACAATCAATGTGCCGGCACCGCCTCCGTGGACTCTCAGCATGAACGTTTCCACCAGCAATATCTGGAATCGGGCTCCGCTGACCGCGAAGATCTCGCCGATGGTAGGTGGTGGCAACCCGACCGACAAAATTGCGTCGCTGACCTACTCGGTTGATGGCGTAGCACAGATGGTCAACCAGTCTGCTGCGACTCTTGGCACCGTCAATTTGACGGTCGGTAAGCACTTGGTGGCAGTTGATTTATTGTCGGCTAATGGCCTTACCGCACATGCAGAAAAGAACATAACGGCGGTCGCTCCAATCATGCCGACCTGCACAATTCAGGGAGGAACGCAGACCTCGGGTTGGTTCGCCTCGATAACTTGCGTCAGCAAGAACACCAACATCGTTTCTTACCAGTGGACGGTGAACGGGGTGGCCATGCAGTCAACAACGGCGCGGACCATGTCGGCGCTGATATCGAGCTACTCCAGCAAGCCGACGTTCACTGTGACCGCCACGGACGATGCCGGTCAGACGACCGCGCCAGTCTCATGGTGAGCAGGGTGCCAGAGGGACAGACAGGAAATATCAAACAAAACCGCGCGGAATAGGCCGTACCGCGTCTGGACCGAGTTTAATAAAATTCAACCAGTGTTTTCAGGGAAAAACGCTTTCAAATGGAGAAGTCGGTAATGAACATCCAGCAAACCACCAAGTTCCTCCGCCAGGCCATTGCCTATGCCATCCCCGTAGCAGCGGTGGCGGTTGTTCTCGTCCCCGATCTCGCGCATGCCGCAGGTACCAGTTCGGGCTCCGATCCCTTCCAGTCCATGCTCACCACCACCACCAGCTGGGTGCAGGGCTCGATGGGTCAGCTCGTGTCACTGTCGGCGATCGCCTACGGTCTCGGGGCGGGCCTGTTCAAGAATTCGGTGGGCGGCGCAGTCACCGGTGTGGGCGGCGGCATGGTTCTGAATGCTTCCCCGACGATTGTCTCGAACACATTCGGCGCCGCGATCCCCATGGCGGCGGCGGTTTCGCATCATCTGCCGTCCGCAGTGCAGGCGGTGATCGGTTAAGGCAGGTTCTCCGGACCGATTTCTCAATCCGGAAGGCTCTGTCCTTTTCCCTCGTGTAACACGGATCCGGTAGGATGGCTTATCAGATCCGTGACGGGGCCTCGCCAGAGCCGGAAGCGGCTCACTTTGGCCAGATGGGGATAGAACTGGTGGCCAACCTTCGGACACGGTAGAGGTCATCGTTGACGCCAAGGTTGTTGCGGCCGTGTAAGCGCCAACGCACCCGCCCCAATGGTTCTGACTGCGGGAGGCGTCCCACCAGTCGCCTTCCATCTCTCGGTCAATGCATCAAGGCCACCGACACCAATTGCGGCCTATCCTCTCTGCAGAACCGAAAAAGTCTTCCAATAAAGCGCTTCCCACCAAGCCTATGCGCCGCCTTCTGCCAGGTGCTGGGTGGCTGCATTAGTGACAAAAACGCAGAGAATAGCCGGTATCTAGGCCGCCTCATCTTGTTTAGAAAGAATCATGCCTCCTCTGCGGTGGAAGAACCTTCCAGCTGAAAGAGAATTATGATTCTGCGCAGTTCAATAATGGTGGCTTCGGGCGCCGGAGCGTCCATCCTTTCCGCCAACTTCAGTCTGCAGTGGTCGCAGACTGACAGGCCTTTGGCAACCGACGAGCCCATGTTGAACTGAGGAGCGACGCATCATGGATCGCCTGCGTTTCGCAGTTATTGGAGCCATTACCGGCTGTCTTTTTGCCCTTGGCAGCGCGGCCGGCGCCGCTGACATGGTGCTTCCTGGGGGCTTCCTTGGCTCCCAAGAGATTATCTCCGGCGGCCTGGTAGCAATTCAGCCCGATAATGGTGGCCCGCTGGTCATTCGCTCCAAGGATGGCCACTTCGACTTGCGCGGAACCCTCTATGATGCCTGGGCCGGGGGCAAGGCGCTGGGCACCCTTCAGGATGTTCGCTGGTCCGTCGAACATCTCAGCATCGATATGATCCATAGCCAAGTCGGCGATACGGACCCGATCATCTTCGGCACCGGACCGGAAGTAACCATCTTCACCGACCCAAAATGTGAACCGTGCAAGAGGCTACTCAGCGAGGCGCAAGCTCTGAGCAAGCGCTACACCTTTAAGGTCTACGTCATTCCGGTGCTGGGCAAGGCGTCCGAGACGGATGTCCGCACCATCGCCTGTGCCGCGGACCGACGTAAGGCGGAAGCTCAGTTCATCAGCGGGCAGCCCCTCAACCAGGTTCCGCAGATCGCAGATTGTGGCCCGTTCCAATTGCAAAAATCACTGGCCCGATTTGCTCGGGCAAACAAGGTTCTTGGCGTCACCGAAGTCCCAGTCGTGGTCGCGTCGGACGGCCGCCGGTTCGAAGGCGCCCCGACAAGTCTGGCGGCTTTTCTTTCCGGAGAGGAAAAAGCCCCCCGGCCAGCTCAATCGCCCACGGTCGAGACCATTCGAGTGCACGGTTTGATGGCGTTTCAGCCCGACAATGGCGGTCCGTTGATCATCATGTCCAAAGACTCCCGTTATGTGCTGAAGGGAGTGCTCGTCGACAGCTGGGCTGGGGGCAAGGTATTGGCCACGCTTCAGGATGTGCGGGACGCTGGCCAACACCTCAATCTGCAAAAACTCCAAGGTGTCATCAGCGACGTCGATCCGATCACTTTCGGCTCAGGCCCGCAAGTGATCATTTATACGGACCCGCGATGTGAGAACTGCCGGGCAGTTCTCAATCAAGCACTCGCTTTGAGCAAGCAATACACCTTCAAAGTGCTTTTGGTCGCGGCACCGGTCAGCAAAGCCTCTGAAATCGACCTAGAAAGCATCGCCTGCGCTGCGGACCGGCAGCGAGCGGAAGCGCTCTTCATCAACGCGCAGCCGTTGACCCAGATCCAGCGTAAGCCAAATTGCGGCAAAGCGGAACTTGTAGGCGTTGCCCGACGCTTGCTGACCGCCAAGTTGTTGGCGGTGACTCAGGTACCCGTCGTGATCGCTCCCGATGACCGTCGGTTCGACGGTGTCCCGCCCGACCTGGCAACCTTTCTAGCCGCCAAATAGGCAAGCAAACGAGGAGTTTCCCATGCAAATTCGTATTTTAGCTCTCGGCCTGCTGTTGGCGGCGATGCTCTCCAACTCAAACGAAGCCATCAACTTGCTGAAGGCTCATTATGCCAGCAACTCCAGTTATACCTTTGGCTTGGCGCTGGATACCATATCGCCCTCAGTGGCAACTGTTGGCGGTGCGGCATTATTTTCGGCTGTCGTGCCGTTTCTTTACCTTCTGGGAGGCAGCTTGCTGATTGTCGCGGTGCTGTCGGCGGCAATGGTGGGCACAGCGTATCTCGCTTGGTGTGCCGCGCCCTACGGTTCCCAGTTGTTCCGGTGGGTTTTGTGATCCAAGCAAGGCTCAATCCGGCCAGAGCAGAATAGCGCAGCAGAGATTTGTGGAGCGTCACCAATGAGCATGATGGGCGAAAACCTGAATAAGTCTCGGGCTTGGGAACGACTTTGCCTCGTCGCCGAAGAAGACAAAATTTTTGTCAATTCCGACGGGACCATCGGCTTTGCCTTTCTTTGTCACCCGCTCTACGGAATCAGCGAGGCCACCGAAAAGCAGTTGATGACGACGATCCGCCAGGAGTGGCCGGATGACGCCGTCGTCCAAATCATGCTGTACGGCACTCCGGCGATCAACTCGAACGTCAACACGATCCGTCGCATTACCGTGCGCAACGAGGATCCGGTCCTCAAGGAACTCATCGAAAAGCGCATCTCGCTTTTTCAGGAGGCCACGAACGCTCCCCTGGACCCGCGGTTGCCTGTCTATGTTCGTACGGTCAACCTCTGCATCAGCGCGAAATGGAAGATCAACGGTTCGGTGCCATCCGAAGAGGAACTGGAAGAAGCGCAAACGCTGCGGTCACGCCTCAAGCAGGCGTTGGTGACCACGAAGATTTATCCGGTGCAGGATTACCCCGACGGTCTGGACCAAGAAGGCCTGACGACGGTCTACAACACGATCGTCAATCACGGCCGAAACGCGGCCTGGCGAACCGGGTTGCCGATCGACATAGATGAGGAAACGCCGATCCGCGAGAAGATCTTCGACTACGACACCCCGGTCAAGATCGACGATGCGAAGATCATGCTCGGTGACACGGAAGTGCGAGTCCTGAGCCCGAAATACCTGCCGAAGCGGGCGCATTTTGGCGCGGCCTGGGCTTTCATTGGCGACCGCATCGACGGTGCACGGGGTCTTCGCGTTCCGTTCATCATCACCGCTACAATGTTCTTCGAAAAGCGGCAAACGATTAGGTCGCAAGTTGAGCGGAAGGCGGTCCTGGCCACCAATGCCGCATTTGGCCCTTTGGCAAGGATCATTCCGACGCTGGGTGAGCGAAAACAGGATTTCGACTCAGTCCTGCAGAACGTCAACGACGGCGACCGCATCGTGAAATTCGGCATATCGGTGGCCCTGTTCTGCACGGACAGCAAGGTCGCCGATATGGCGGAAGCCGAGATCGAAACCTTCTGGGGCGAAAACGGCATGCACATGCTGCCGGACCAGAAGTTCATTTGCCCGATCTTCTTTGGCATGCTGCCGCTCAATGCCGACGCCCAGATCTTTGACGTCGTCCGCCGTGTCAAGACGATGACCGTGAAGCAGATGCTGCCGGTCGTTCCGGTCTTCGCTGAATGGGCCGGCACGCAAACGCCCTCGATGTCCTACATCTCCCGCAACGGGCAGATGATGGGCTTCTGCCTATTCGACAGCGATACGAACTACAATTTTGTCGTGATTGCCGAGTCTGGAGCCGGCAAGTCCTTCTTCGTCAACAACATGATTGTTTCCTACCTAGCGCAACAAGCGGTTGTCTGGGTGCTGGACGTCGGCCGGAGTTATGTGAAGCTCTGCGAGACGCTGGGGGGCGATTTTATCGAATTCGGCAACGACAACATACCGGGGATGAATCCATTCCCGTTGGTCGAAGAATGGGACGAAGAAGAGGATATGCTTGTTGGCCTGTTCCTGATCATGGCCTTCCAAAAAGACGAGCCGACCGACGTCCAACTGCAAGGTCTCAAGCAACACCTGAAAGACACGTTCACCGAATTCGGCAAGGAGACGAACGTCGACCTTGTGGCGGCGAACCTGGCGAAGGACAGCGATCCTGAAGTTGCGCGGATGTCGCGGCAGCTTCACTCCTTCACCTCCCGAGGGGCATACGGCGCCTATTTCAACGGACCCAACACCGTCAGATTCACCAATCGCTTCACGGTGTTGGAACTGGAAGAGTTGAAGACCAGGAAGCATTTGCAGCGGGTCGTTCTGGCCCAGATGATCTATCAGATCCAGCAAACCATGTACCTTGGCGATCGCGGCCTGATGAAACTGGCGCTGATCGACGAGGCGTGGGACTTGCTGGGCAAAAGCAGCGGCCCGGAGGCGGCATACTTCATTGAGACCGCATTCCGTCGTGCAAGAAAATATCGTGGTGCGATCGGTGTCATTACCCAACAGGCCAACGACCTGACACAAGACTCGGTCGGACAAGCCGTGCTCGCTAACGCGGCTACCAAGTTCCTACTGAAGCAAGGCGGCCAGTCGATTGCCACATTGCGCGAGAACGACAAGCTCGGGTTCGGCAGCGAAAGTGCCTACGACCTCCTTCTGAACGTCCACACCGTGAGCGGCGTCTACAGTGAGATCTTCATCGTCTCGAACCGAGGTTGCGGCGTCGCCCGTCTGGTGGTGAGCGAATACGAGAAGCTTCTATACAGCACGCGACCATCCGACCTGATCGCGGTGCAGGAGAAGACCAAACAGGGGCTGACCTACAACGAAGCCATCGTGGCCATCCTCGAGGAACGGAACAGCGGCAGCGAGGATGCCATGGTTTCGACCCTCGAACTGAAGTCCCTATTGAAGCATGGCGTTACCGTTGACCAGGCAATCCGTACTCTGACCCGAAAGGCGCGTGCAGCATGACCGATGAACTGAAGGCCGAGACCATCCTCCCGCCGCGGGTGGAGCCGGAGGCCGAGAAGAAGGTCCTTGGGTGGATGGACGTAGCCATGGTGGCGTTGGTCTGCGCGGCCTTTTCGGGTGTCGTGACCTATCGTCTGGCGCTCAATTCGGTCGAAGCAAGCGTTCAAGCAGAAGTGCAGGGGCTGAAAGTGGAGTTGGCCCAAACATTGGCGCAGGCGCCGAGGGTGGCAGTGTTTGACACCATCAAGCAGACCAACGCGATGACGGGTCTCGACGAGAATGGTGACGAATTTAAGCGAATCACCAGGGACCTCAGAAGCCGCCAGGACGAACTCCTCAACCAAGGCACGGTGATCCTGGACAAACGAATGGTGATCAATGCGCCTGACACCGCCGTTCTGCCGATATTGAAATGATGATCGGCTATCGAAAGTCCGAAGGGAACATCGGCGGCGAAAGGTGGCGGCGCCCGAAGAATCGGAAGGTCGCGGTTCTTGCCAAGTCGGCGCTTGGCATCCTCGCGATCGCCTTGGCTTTGTCCTATTTCAAGGCGCACTACTTCATCGGCATCATGACCCAGACCGCGCGGTGCATCGACAACGCCACGGTTTTCCTCGTCGTCAAGGACGACAAGACGCCAGTACGCGGGGCGACAATGGCGTTCGCGTCGCGCGGTCTTTCTCCGATCGTCGAAGATGACCAGGTGATCGTCAAATTCATGGACGGGCTACCGGGCGACCAGGTCAATGTCGGTGTGCGCCACACGAGCATCAACGGTACGGAAATCGTCGGCGACCTATCCGCTGTGGCTGACAATCTCGGGGTAGCTCCGGAGCGGTTCGTCCGCCAGCAGACATTGGGCCAGGACGAGTACTGGATGCAAGGTCGAACGGCAAAGTCGTTCGACAGTCGCTTTTGGGGACCAATCAAGACCGAACAGATCATTGGGCGAGCATATATTCTTTTTTGACCACGCGCGTGTCGTGAAAGTCAATAGAGAATTAATCACAATAATCGCATCGAATGCGGTGTACGTGCGTTTTATTGGGGCCTGTAAAATTGCGCGAGAAATGGGGATGACCAACAGCGTGACCTGGGAAGTCCAACATGCATCGTCTGCAAGAAGTTTCCACGCCTCCCGCGAAGTCCATTGCCCCCGAAAGCCAGGGGCTTCTTGACCGGCTCGAACGGCGGTTGGAGGGGGTGACGGCACCATTTTCGGCGCTCATTGCTACGCACGAAGTCGCGTTTGCCCGGTATAGGGCAATAAGAATGGCGCTGGGGTGGGTCATCGGCCTTGGATTCAGTTCACTGTTCTTTATCTCGGCCACCATCGGTCTGATGATTATAGCGTCCTTCTATTTGTCGCCGGAAGTAGCAGAGGTGACCTTGCCGAAGGACAATCTGAAGGGGCTGGCGATCCTTGCGTTGATCGGCTGGATACTTGTGCGGATCGTTCTCCTCCTCAACAGCGACGGTTCCGATGATGTCCTGTCCAGGGTCGTGAAAACCTGGCGCGGCGAGCGCAGGTACGTGGTCTGGAAATCCCGCTCTCGTCAGTAAGATGTCAGCCAGTAATCCGGAGCGAAGGCCTGACCAAGGCTTCCGGTAAATCGCTGGCAAAAATGGTCAAAGGATGCATTCGTTGAGCGTTCAACCCACCCGCTGGAAAGTCACTTTTCTCGTCGCGATGCTCTGTGCATTTGGAACGGCTGTGCATGCTCAGACCAACGACCAGAGCATGCAGGCAGTGATCGAGTCGGCGAAGAAGAACCAGAGTTCGGTCGTCGATCCGGGACTTGACGTTGAGGCGGTGCAACGCCGCGCGGCGGACCTCTGGCGGAGCAACCAAGTCAAATCGGTGGCTGGGCATACGGTGGACTCGGCGCCGGCGAACACCGGTGCATCGCCACTTACGGGCCAACCACTGACGGAAAATGCTCTACCGAAAGAGGAGATGATGATCCTCGTGTCGGCCAGCCTCGGCGAAGTCGTGTTGCGGCAGATCGCTGACGATGCCCGGACACACCCAAATACCGCCCTGGTGTTTCGCGGATTCCCGGATGGTGACACTGCTGTCGGCCCTAAGGCCATCATGCAGCTGTTTAGTGGTGCCAAGAATGTGCCGGTCGTCGTCGACCCGCGGCCGTTTCGGGACAACCACATCATCACCGTGCCGACGATGATACTGAAGCGAGGCGGGAAGTCGTCGTTGGTCCGAGGCATCACCAATCCACGCTTCCTGCTGGAGCGCGAACCAGGTGATTACGGAAAGCAGGGACCAACTCAGGATATTTCGGAACCTGATCTCCTCGACATGATTGCCACGCGCATCAACCAGATCGATTGGGGCGCAAAGCAGCGTCGCGGCATCGAACGCTTCTGGTCGAACGCCGCCATCCTGGAGTTGCCGCCGATCAAGACTGCGCAGACCAGGACGGTCAACATGGCGGTCCAGGCGGTTGCGGATATCAAGGACGCGAATGGCAACATCATCGTCCGTAAAGGGACGGTGATGGATCCCATGCGGATGGTGCCGTTCAACACGAGGCTTCTTGTGTTCGATCCGAACGATCCGAAGCAAGTGGCTTGGGCGCAATCGCACGTGTCGGCTGAGAAGACTACGATGTTCCTGGTGGTCAATTACAAGCGAGAAGGGGCTTGGGATGGTTGGCGCGCCCTGATCGATAAGTTCCACGCGCCGATCTACCTCCTGACCTCCAATGTCCGTGATCGTTTCGGGTTGGCCGGTGTGCCATCGCTGGTCGAATCACGCGGTGGTGTGATGACTGTTCAAGAGGGATTCGATGATGCGCGGTAAGGCGATTTGCCTGGCACTCGGCATTGTTCTGCTTGGGCTGGCGGTCTGGCAGCCCGCAGCCGCCCAATCAACACCAGCAGGGCAGTGCACAAGCAGCGGCTCCAGTTCGACGCCTCAGTGTGCAAGCTCGGGGACCAGCAAAGATCCGACCTGTCCAGATGGTGAACTCTTATCGGCCAAACTAATCACCGATATCTGTTGGAGCTGCATATTCCCGATTCAGGTCGGCGGGGTGAAGCTGTTTGGCGGCGACAATCCGGTTCCGATCGAAGCGGCAGACGATGCGATTTGCGCCTGCAATAACGCCAATGATGTTCCGACGCTTGGGATCACGCTCGGCATGTGGCAACCCGCGCAGGTCATGGAAATTGTTCGAGGACCAGGATGCGCGCCAGCACTCGGTGGCATCACGCTACCGCTTGGAAACGCCTATTTTCGCGGCACCACAGGGCACGGGGTTCATTCAGGGCAGGAAAAGGCTTTTTATCACTACCACAAATACGCCTTTCCGCTGTTGGCGATCTTGGAACTGTTCACGGCGCCGCATTGTTTCGGCGACGGTTTCATGGATTTCGATCTGGTCTATGTGTCCGAGGTCGATCCGACCTGGAACAATGATGAATTGGCATTTTTCGCCGATCCTGAAGCTGCATTGACCGCAAATCCGATCGCGGCCGCAGCCTGCATCGGTGATGCCGCGATGGCCGCTGCAGACCAGGTGTCCAACGTCATGTATTGGTGCGCCGGCTCCTGGGGGCTGCTCTATCCGTTTTCCGGGCAGATGGATGCCAACGGCAGCATGCCGCGGAAGACAAGCTTGCTGGCGACTCGGGCAATCGCTGCATTGCATCGGCGGGGCTTGGCTTGGCAAACCATGGGCAATGGCGCCGTTTGCAAAGCCTACATCCAACCCATGTTCCCGAAGGACATGTACCGGATGTCCATGTTCTACCCTAGCAACGAAGGGAGTGGCACCGCATCCATTCCGAGCGGCGGTGGCTCTGGTCAGACGCTCAGTACCATTGGCTCTCACCCAATCGGGCAGTCGACGGTGATGTGGGGATCCTGGCGGTCCTGGCCGATTACCGGCGAGGACGCCCTCTACATCATCTTCCGCTGGAACGATTGCTGTGCGTCGCTGTAGGGAGCGCTGTAATGGGAAACGGTGAGGCAGGGGGATCCCGAAGCGGTCGTATCAGCCGGGATTATGTGAGACTGGTGACGATTCGTGATTTCGAGATCGTGGCCTGCTCGGTTCCGAGCGCGGAAGCCGAGGAGAACGGGGATCATTGGGGGGCCGTCGAGGCGCCAGGCGGCCTGGCTGTCGTAGTTGCCGACGGCGCGGGCCGAGCGCCGGGCACCGCCTCCCAGATTGCCGTCTCGATCATTCTCGACAATCTCGCCGCAGGCGCCAAGCCGCTTCAAGCGCTCGAGGTGGCAGATCGCTATCTGGCTCAGGAGGATCTTCTAAGCACGGCAGTGATTTGCTTGCTCGAAAGCAATCTGGCCACGGTGGTTGCAGCCGGCGACAGCGAAGCCTGGGGGATCACTGCAGGTGTCGCTGGCGGTCAATTTCTTTCTCACCACCAAGGGCGCCGACGGCTCGGGGCAGAAATCACACCCTGCGAAGCCATTGTGGTGGCCATCCCAGGTGTCCTGCTGCTGGCTTCAGATGGAGTGACGCGGTGTATGTCGATGGTGGACGCCTGCGATGTCGTCCAGCAGGTTCGCCATCGGGACTCGGCCGCGGCGGTTATCGAAGCGATTTGGCGGCGATATCAAGACCACCACGATGACGCCACAGCCGTGGTCGTTCGAAGAGCGATGAACAGGTAAAGGAATCGTGGGACCGCTTCTCCGCTACTTGCTGAAGAGCATGGTCATTTTGGTCTGCATCGTAACCAATTTGTTGGTTACGAGCTACGCGATCTATGCCCAGACGGCGACCAGCAACTCCGCGATCTCGGCGGGGCAGGCAGCTGGCGCGGCCGGTTTCGGCCAGATGCCAGTGACGGTAGATAGCAGCGGCAACATGATGATCAAGGCCGGTGCGGGAGGGTCAACGATAACCTTGACCCCCTCTGACATCGCGCAAACACCGTCGGGCACTTACAATTCTCAGGTAGGTTCATATCAGGGGGTCTACGGCAGCAACACGGCCATGACGCAGGCCGGGGTGAATGCCCAGGCCAACCTGGCCACAGGCAACGCGGCACCAAACCAAGCGTATCAGACGCTGACCGACGTTTATAAGAATGGGACCGGTTCCTTCACTGCGACGGATCCAATCTTCACAAAGGCAACCCAGACACTTAATAACAACAATCTCTTGTCGACCTTTGCGGCATGCACGCAAACAACTTCGACCAACAAAACAACAACAAAGATGCATGTTCCGAGCTACGTGACATGCAATATAGCGAACCCGCAAATCAATACCTATACGCTAGTGCATGGATATAACTATCCGGCGCCACCACCACTGGTGCATAACTTAAATGTTGCGGCCGGATGCAGTGTGAGCACCTCTGGGGCGACTGCGACCGATGCTTATTTGACATTTTCGAATTGCGTTGGCCAGACGATTACGCTGACGTTGAACAACGGCGGGACTTTTTCTGAAATAGACGTCCACAATGGCGATGGTGGATACAATCAATACTACGTTAATGGCCAACATTGCGGCTATACAACAGGCGTCGGCAATGTCAACTGTACCTTCGGTGTCAGCGGCGGAACGATTTCCCTGAACTACTCGGGAAAAGATCCGGTGACGGCCCATGTGACAGGGTCAGTGCCTAACACACAAAACATCACGGATAGCTGGTCACCGCAACAATACCTTGCCGCTGTCAGCAAGCCTGACGCCGAGTGCACCGTCACGTCTACCTGCACCTCCATGCCGTCCGTAGATGCCAGCGGGTGTGCATTAATCAATGGAAACTATACCTGCCCAAGTCAGATGGCGGCTTCGCCGATCGCGGGGATCAACCCCCTTTGTCAGCAGGTATCCGCGACGGTAAATTGCACCCAGTTCGATGTTGGACAAGGGGATACCTACACGACAGGGCAAGGGCAAAGCACGACGCTGGCAAGCAATGGCAGCACACCAAACGGTTGCCTTGCCTACCAGAACAATCCGGCATGCGTCTTCCAATCTCAGACTTGCGCAGATGGTGCGCTTGGCGGGACAACGGGCACTTGCTACGTTCAAACCCAAGTATGGGACTGCGGGACCGACACAAACGTTCCGACGACGACGACGACGACCAGTCAGAATTGCACGGGGCCAGTGCAATGCATGGGGACGAGCTGCAGCAGTGTTACCCAGTCGACAACCAACAATTTCGCCCAGGCTACTGCGGCTCTCCAGGTGGCCCAGGGCCTTCAGATGGACAGCAATTGCGCGACCGGCACCTCTGGGTCGAGTTGTTCAATCTTCCCCGGTACGGCATTGACCTGCAAGAAGGCGGTTGGCGGCATCGTCGATTGCTGCAAGACCCCGGTGCCGGTGAATTTCGTCACGTATATCCAGGCGGCCTTTGCCACCCATAGCGCCTACACGACGGCGCAATCCCTTGGGTATTTGGGACAGAGTGCGCCTGATCTGAGTTATGGGTCGATCCAAACGCAACTTAGCAGCGCATTGGGTCTAGATGAGGGGGCGGATCCATCGCTGCTCTCGCAGGCATCGGAATTTATCAGTACGGCCGAGGATGAGATCCAAAGTGCGGCGACCACATGGATGGCGGATACCTTCGGCGAGGAGGCCACCACCGAGATCATGACCTCGATGATCACCGACATCATACCTGGCCTCAACATGATCATGATGCTCTACACGATGTATCAGATCACCATGATGATCATCCAGATGGTCTGGCAGTGTGAAAGTTCAGAGCAAAATTTGGCGACTGAGATCGCGGACAAGCAATGCCATTACCTTGGCACTTATTGCGCATCTTCTGTACTGGGAGCCTGCATCGAGACGAAGGATTCTTATTGCTGCTTCTCAAGTCCGCTTTCTCGGATACTGCAGGAGCAGGTAAGACTCCAACCGCAGGTGGGGCTAAGCTGGGGTACGGCGAAGAATCCGAACTGTCAAGCGATTACCCTAGCGCAACTTGGGTTGGTGAATTGGAGCCAGGTTGATCTTTCGGAGTGGATTGCGATGCTCAATATCGCCAATGTTGGCGAGGCCAGCAAGCAGTTGAGCGCCGATGGACTGACCGGTTCCGGCTCATACCTCAGCCAAGTGACAGGAACATCTCGTCCGAACTCGGTGACCCGCGCCATCAATAGTTCCACCACTTTGACATCGACGCCGAAGCAGTAAGAGCATGACCCATAAATCGAAAATATGGAGCGAAAATTGGTTGAGCGGCGTCAGTCCTTCGTGATTCGGTCGTGGTTGCAAAGCTACGACGGTGAATACGATGGGATGGACTGCAGCCGCTCGGCGTCAGTATGGCGTTCGGGTCTCGACCGATGCAAACAGTTTGACGGACCGGGAATGGGCGATGATCGCGCCTTTCATGCCCGCCCTCAAGAGGCGGGGGCGTCCGCGGAAAACGGATCTGCGATTGGTGGTCGATGCGATTTTGTACATCGCCTGGACCGGTTGCCAATGGCGGGCGCTGGACCAGCGGTTTCCGCCAGTTTCCACGGTCCAGCGGTTCTTCTACCGCTGGCGCGACGATGGCACGTTGAGGCGGATCAATCATCATTTGATGATGGCCTCTTGGTCTGCTTCGCGGCCAACATCGGCCCCAACCTGCCACCCTCCACTTTGAAGAAGGTGATCGGGGGCCGGTTGCGGTCGAACGGACGCTACGCCCCAATCCTCGAGGAGAAACCGCGGTGCTGGCGCCTCAACTATGCCGGCGAATTCCACCTCGACATCACGCCTTCGATAAAGAACCCAGGCTGTCCCGCCGGCGGAGAATTGGTCCCTGACAAGAAGCTCCAAGAGTGGAAGCCGTCGAATCCTAAGGGCTTTAAGGCCCTGTTCGATCTGCGCGCCGCCCTGCAGCCCCGCATCGGCATGCGCAAGGCGGCCGCCGCCATGGATCGCGCCATGGAAGAGGTTGCACCGTTCCCTGAACAGGCACGGCTGAAGGGCGTGCTTCGACGCACCGTGCAACTCGCCAAGCGCCACCGGGATGTCTATTTCGAGACCGATAAGACCGGCTCCGCGCCGATTTCGATCATCATCACGACCCTGGCGGCCCGGAGCTACGAGCACTGCGTCCAGCAATTTGAATACGACACCGAGTTCGATCTGCTCTCCGACATCGTGCGGCTGATGCCCAACTTCATTGAGACGCGCGAGGTCCGCGGCGGCTGCATTGAGTGGTACGTCTGGAATGAAACCACTGCCGGGGAGAATTTTGCGGAAAAGTGGAACGCCAAGCCGCAGCTGGCCGCAGCCTTCTTCGACTGGCATACCCGGTTTCTGGCCCAAACGGAGGCCGTGGCCAGCGCCGCCGGTCTCGATGCGTTGACCAAGAGCCTGTCGGCAGGTTTCGGCAGCTCGCCGGTGAAGATGGCCTTCGACCAGATGACGAAGGAGGTCTCCGCCGCACGCACCCAAGGAAAACTCGTTCTCTTGCCATCGGTAGGCCTGATGTCCGGCGTCGACGGTGGAACGGCGGTTCGCCGCAACACCTTCTTCGGAGCTGACTGAGCATGCGATACGGTGGTCCCCGCGGCCTCACCGTCGCGCAACAGTTCGTCAATCTGCGGGCCAATCCGGCATGCCGGGGCACCGGGACGCTGCGTGCTGGTCGCCTTGTCTGGCGGTACGAGGTTCAACCGACCCCGCTCAGCCGGAGTTATACCCTGGAGCTGGTGTATCAGCAGGGTAAGTCACCAGACGTCTTCGTCGTCGAGCCAGATCTCACCGAGTTAGCCGACGGCCGGAAGCTCCCGCACGTCTACCAGCAAAAACCTACGGAACTTTGCCTGTACCTGCCTGGCTCAGGGGAATGGAGTTCCTCGAAACGGATGGATCAGACCATCGTCCCATGGGCGGCGCTTTGGCTCTTCTATTTTGAAGAATGGCTTGTTTCCCGGCAATGGAAGGGCGGTGGCAAACACCCAGAAAGGACAAAACATGCCCGGAATTATACCAACTTTCGGTGAGTGAGACTCACGGAGGGGATTCCCAAGCCGGCCAGA
>NZ_WASP01000021.1 GCF_009712225.1 Desulfovibrio sp.
GGCCCCGCGCGAGCGTTCGCGCGAAAGCCAAGCGGACGGATGTCCGCGCCGGCGACTGAGGTCAATCATATCGAGGAGTTGTCTTTCGCGTTTAAGCTTGTCTTAAAGCGCGGACCGTCGCATGACGGGCCATCGTTCTTTGTCATCGTGAATAGGTTTTTCTGATCTGACATATTGGTTGTCGGAGGCAAATCCGCCTTTGACGACATTATGTCGTGGGTAAAGTGAACTGTATCAGCGTCGGGCTTGTCCCTACGTATGATGCGATCAAGCGTCTTAAGGGCATTTCGTGGATGCCTTGGCACTGAGAGGCGATGAAGGACGTAGCACGCTGCGATAAGCTACGGGGAGCCGCGAGCAGGCTTTGATCCGTGGATTTCCGAATGGGGAAACCCCACCTTCGGGTGATCCCGACCTGAATACATAGGGTCGGGAGGCGAACCTGGCGAACTGAAACATCTAAGTAGCCAGAGGAAAGGACATCAACCGAGACTCCGCTAGTAGTGGCGAGCGAACGCGGACCAGGCCAGTGGCCTTGCATGTGTAACCGGAACCGTCTGGAAAGTCGGGCCATAGCGGGTGATAGCCCCGTACGGGTGGAAGCATGTAAGGTCCTTGAGTAGGGCGGGACACGTGAAATCCTGTCTGAACATGGGGGGACCACCCTCCAAGCCTAAGTACTCCTCAGTGACCGATAGTGCACAAGTACCGTGAGGGAAAGGTGAAAAGCACCCCGACGAGGGGAGTGAAAGAGTTCCTGAAACGGAATGCCTACAAACAGTGGGAGCTTCCTTGTGAAGTGACCGCGTACCTTTTGTATAATGGGTCAGCGACTTAGTGTATGCAGCAAGCTTAAGCCGGTAGGTGTAGGCGCAGCGAAAGCGAGTCTGAACAGGGCGTCAAGTTGCATGCATTAGACCCGAAACCGGGTGATCTAGCCATGGGCAGGTTGAAGGTGGGGTAACACCCACTGGAGGACCGAACTCACGTCTGTTGAAAAAGACGGGGATGACCTGTGGCTAGGGGTGAAAGGCTAATCAAACTCGGAAATAGCTGGTTCTCCGCGAAAACTATTTAGGTAGTGCGTCGTGTATTACCGCCGGGGGTAGAGCACTGGATGGGCTAGGGGTTCCCAAAGAGCTACCAAACCTAACCAAACTCCGAATACCGGTGAGTAGAGCACGGCAGACAGACGGCGGGTGCTAAGGTCCGTCGTCGAGAGGGAAACAGCCCAGACCGCCAGCTAAGGTCCCCAAATCATGGCTAAGTGGGAAAGGATGTGGGAAGGCCAAAACAACCAGGAGGTTGGCTTAGAAGCAGCCATCCTTTAAAGAAAGCGTAATAGCTCACTGGTCTAACAGCCGTCCTGCGCCGAAGATGTACCGGGGCTCAAGCCATGTACCGAAGCTGCGGATGTGGAGCAATCCACGTGGTAGCGGAGCGTTCCGTAAGCCTGCGAAGGGTCCCCGCGAGGGTGCCTGGAGGTATCGGAAGTGAGAATGCTGACATGAGTAGCGACAAACAGTGTGAGAAACACTGTCGCCGAAAGTCCAAGGGTTCCTGCGCAAGGCTAATCCGCGCAGGGTGAGCCGGCCCCTAAGGCGAGGGCGAAAGCCGTAGTCGATGGGAACCAGGTTAATATTCCTGGGCCTGCTGGACGTGACGACCCCTTTAAATTGTCTTCCCTTATCGGATTGGTGAGGGCAGTGACGGGGGTCCGGGAAATAACGCCAGCGCATAGACCGTACCCGAAACCGACACAGGTGGACTGGTAGAGTATACCAAGGCGCTTGAGAGAACGATGTTGAAGGAACTAGGCAAAATGACCCCGTAACTTCGGGAAAAGGGGTACCCGTTCCTGGGCAACCAGGGGCGGGTGGCACAGACCAGGGGGTGGCGACTGTTTACTAAAAACACAGGGCTCTGCGAAGTCGCAAGACGACGTATAGGGTCTGACGCCTGCCCGGTGCCGGAAGGTTAAAAGGAGGGGTGCAAGCTCCGAATTGAAGCCCCGGTAAACGGCGGCCGTAACTATAACGGTCCTAAGGTAGCGAAATTCCTTGTCGGGTAAGTTCCGACCTGCACGAATGGCGTAACGA